>DAOMNQ010000017.1:10936-38049 GCA_035443945.1 Phycisphaerales bacterium
GGAACTCGCGGCGTGCGAAGGCGGCGATGCCCCCTACGAACGAGCGTGCGGGCGTCGCGGCACTCCCGAGAGGGCGGTCGGAGGCGGTAACGGCGGACGAAGCGAGCGCGGTCATGGCGTCACCTCCGGGATCTGCACGTCGTCGAGCACTTCGATGTCGCGGACCTCGATGCGATGGCGGGCGAGCGTGCTGATCGGCTCGGCCTTGCGGTCGCGCGCGACCGCGACGCACAGCCCCTCGCCGTTGAGATGGACGGCGTGCCCGGCTTGGCGAAGGGCCTCGGCGGCGTCTTCCTCCCGTGCCATGGCGAGGTGAAGGCGAACGACCTGCACGGGCTTCTCGGTGGGCCAGAGTTCGGCGGGTGTGGTATCTCGCTCGACCCGGCCGCGCTCGAGGACGATGACGCGGTCGGCCAGGGCGATGACCTCGTCGGGCCGGTGCGAGGCGAAGATGAGGGTCTTGCCGGCCTGCTTGAGGGCACGGAGGGTGTGGACGACCTCGCCGCGCCCGGCCGCGTCGAGGTTGGAGGTCGGCTCGTCGAGCACGATGAGGGGAGGATCGCTGAGGAGAGCGATGGCGAGCGCGAGCCGCTGCTTCATGCCGCCGGAGAGGTCGCGGACTCGCTTGCGCTCGTGCCCGGTCAGCCCGACCGCGGCGAGCGACTGCGCCGCCCGAGCCGGCGAGGCGCGGCGCAGTCCTGCGAAGAAGTTCATGGCGGAGGCCAGGCGGACGTCGTCGTGAAAGGCGAGTTCCTGCGGGACGTAGCCGACGAGGGCGCGGGCGTGCCGGCCGCGGCGGCGAACGTCGACGCCGCCGATGCTCGCCCGTCCCTTGAAACGGCAGACTCCCAGCAGGCAGCGGATGAGCGTCGTCTTGCCCGCGCCGTTGCTGCCCCAGAGCGCAAGCGACGCGCCGTCGGCAAGGTCGAACGAAACGTCCGAGACGGCGGTGACGCGCCCGAACTTCTTGGTGACGTTCGTTGCGGTGATCATGCGTTGTTTCCCTCCGGAACAGGCAGAGCGCGGCGTTCGCGCCCGAGGGCGAACGCTGTGCCGATCGCCGAGAGCAGCAACCCCGCGGCGAGCGCGGCCATGGGCGCCCGCGATCCCGGTGCATCCGCAATCTCCGACCCGACCGTGGGCGGCACGGCGAGCGGCGCGGGGTCGATGAGCATGGGCACCGGGCGGAGTTCGGGCAGGGCGCGTGCGGTGAACTCGATGGCTCGCTGGGCGGGGGTATGGACGAAGAGGCGGAGGTTCGGCTCCGCGGTGAGCATGGCGCCGAAAAGGCTGCGGGGTTCATAGGGGGTGTCGCCGACGCCGTCCGCGTCGAGGTCCAGGCCCGCGTAGTCGGACCAGTAGTTGCCGACGCCTTCGTGTGCGAAGGCATTGCTTGTAAGTTGGCCGCGTCCGTGGGCGGTAGCGGGCTGCTCGTTCTCGATGAAGGCGTTGGCGACGAAGACGTTGCTGTGGGTGTTGGGCGTGGCGAGGAGGCCGATCTCGTTGAAGGCGATCATGTTGGACTCGAAGAGTCCGGTGGAGCCGACGGAGCACGGACTGTTGTCGACGTAGACGCCGACGCGGTTCGCCAGCAGGGCGTTGCTCTTGATGACGATGTCGTCGCAGTCCTTGAGTCCGAGGCCGTAGCCGCTCGCGCCGCGGTTGTTGAGCATCCGGTTGTCGATGAGGGTGATGCGGTTGCTGTACATGAGATAGACGCCGACGGAGTTGTCCGAGAGCACGTTGTGCGAGAGCGTGGTGTCGTGGCTGTACATGAAGTGGAGGCCGTAGCGGCTGCCGGAGACGGTGTTCCGCTCGACGCGCAGGTTCTCGGAGTACCAGAAGACGATGTCGCGCGACTGATGGACGGCGTTGTCGACGATGACGCACTCGTGGCTCCACCAGAGACGGATGCCGTCGCCGCGGCGTTCGGGGTCGAGCGGCTTGCAGTGGATGATGTTGTCGCGGATGACGGAGCCGGGCGCCTCGCGCAGGTCGATGCCGTAGAGGGCGTCCTCGACGCGGTTGGACTCGATCGTGACGGGTCCGGTGATGGCGCGGATCGCTGCAGACTCGCCGGAGACGTCGTCGCCGGAAGCGCGAACCGTGCATCCGCGGAGCGTGACGCCGGCCGCGGCGATCTCGATCACCGTGCCTCGGCCGAGTCCGTCGAAGACGGCCTTGCCCCCGCCGTCGAGCGTGACAGGCTTTCGGATGACGAGGTTCCCCTCGTACACGCCGGGTGGGAGACGGACAACGGAGCCTGGAGTCGCGGCATCGATCATCGTCGCGACGACGGCGACCGGCTGGCGCTGCGGACCGGGCGACTGCTGCGGCGCCGCGACGCTCGCGGAGGCGAACAGGCCCAGGATGATCCCCCGAAAGCGGCGCATCACGTGCTCCCGTCATTGGCCTCGGCTGCCTGCTGCCTGACGAGCGGCAGGTAGGCGCGTCGGTGGAAGAAGAGCGCGGCGATGAGGACGACGGACGCCGCGGTCGCGAGGTACAGCCCGATGCCCGGCGTGGCGATGGTGACAAACTGCCCGATGCCGCCGCGGCCGAGCGCGGTGGGCACGAAGGGCTTGATGGAGTTGGAGAGCGGGGCGTCGGGGTCCAGGTTGAGGCCGAAGTGCCGCATCCAGAGTTGAAGGTCCACGAGGAAGACGACCGGGAAGAGAACCACGGGCGCGACGAGCAGGACGGCCCACCGGCTGTGGATGTAGGCGGCGAGTTCGAGGAGCACGACGAAGGCGATCATGATGAACACGCCGACCTCACGTTCGAGTTGCGCGGCTTCGTAGAGGGAGCGCATGCCGATGTAGTGGTTCAGGCCGTCGATCTCGACGACGTCGCCCGTGAGGTGGTTGAGGTACGCGGTCATGTGCAGGCCTTGGGGATACTGCGGGGCCTGGAGTTCCATGTGCCAGTAGGGGAGAAAAAGGGAGGTAAGCAGGAGGATGCGGGCGGCGAGGAGCAGGAAACCGGGTGTGCCGTAGCGGATGGACCGCTCCCAGGCCTCTTCCGGGCTGACGCGAGGGCCGATGATGCGTTCGATGAAGCCGAGACTCAAGGGCGCGCTCCTTCGGGTCGTACGTGTCGTGGCGAGCGGACGGGGTCGAATCCGCGGCCGGACGCTTTCGCGCCCGGCGCGGGTCGGGTCAGTTGGGTTCGACCATGAGGTAGCCCATCATCTCGAGGTGAAGGGCGGAGCAGAACTCGGAGCAGTAGAAGGGGAAGACGCCGGGCGTGTCGGCGATGAACTCGACGGTGACGGTCTCGCCGGGTTCGAGGCTGACGGCGATGTTGTAGGCCGGGACGGCGAAGCCGTGAACGGCGTCAACGGCGCGCTCGAGGTTGGTCATGCGCCAGATGACGGTGTCGCCCTGCTTGACCTTGACGTGGTCGGGGTTGAACTGGCTGCGGACGACGGTCATCCAGACCTCGACGGTGCTGCCGTCGCGCGTGACGCGCTCCATGCCCTTCTTGGGCGCCATGGGGTCGATGCGCTGCTTGTGGGGGTCCCAGCCGACTTCGGGGTAGATGCTCCAGGCCTTGAGCAGGTCGGCTCGGATGATCTGGGCGTAGTGCGGCTCGCCGAATCCGATGGGCATGTCGTAGATGACGGGCATGTTCGCGCCCTGGCCCGAGATGTCGATCAACTGGAAGTTCTGTGCGAGGAGGGGACCCGGGTGGATGAAGCGATCGACGGACCACTTGTTGAAGGAGACGAGGTAGCGGCCGAGGGGGTTGACGGTGTCGCCGTGGACCGCGCCGAGGTGTCCGACGTTGTACTGGACGGGGGTCTTGTGGACGAGCGTCCAGTCCGGCTCGGGCGTGCCCTTGCCGTACTCGCCGCCGAGCGTCCAGCGTGCGATGGCGGAGTCGAGGAAGAGGGAGGTGTAGGCGTAGCCGTCGTTGCCGAACTGGGTGTGGAGCGGCCCAAGCCCGACTTCGACGCGCGCCTCGACGACGGCGTCAAAGTCGAGGATGGGGATGCCGTAGTCGTCGCTGCCGGAGTAGGTCTTGTTGGCGATGGCGCGCTTGATCTTCTCCGCGGAGTAGACGGTGACGTGCGGGTCGAGTTTGCCGGCGACGACGATGAGGTCGCCCTTGGGAGCGATGTCGACTCCGTGCGGGCTGCGCGGCTCGGGAGTGAGGTAGAGCAGCCCCTCGGCGATGGACGTCTCGATGGGGATGACGGGGAAGCCGAACTGCTCCTTCGCGCCACCCGCGCGGAAGACGGCCTCCGCCTTCTTCCAGTCGACGATGTGAAGCAGGTCAGTGGCGTTGCGGCTGACGCCGGCCTCGAAGGGGGGCTTCTTGTCCTGCACGCCGCCGGTGGCCAGTTCGGTGTTCAGGGAGTTGATGAAGATGAAGCCGTCGCTGGCGAGTTTGCCGGCGTCCGCGATGTCCTGCCAGTAGGGCGGCAGTTCCATGGCGAAGGACTCTCCGGGGATGATGCGGCCCTGCTTGCGGTCGAACTTCCAGAAGATCACGCAGCCGCGGTGCGTCTCCTTGTACTTGTCCATGGTGGCGTACTCCCATCCAAAGGGGACGCCGTACTGCGAACTCTCGATCACGTACTCGGTGTTGGGCGTGACGCACAGGCCGTGATTGCTGACGGTGAGCGGGTTCTTGAGGATCTGCTTGGTCTCGAAGTCGCGCAAGTCGATGACGGCGACGCGGGAGTTGACCTTGTCGTTGATGAAGAGCCACTCGCCGTCGTAGTCGCCGTTGGTCTCGGAGAGCGCGGGGTGGTGCGTGTCGCCCCAGAGGTTGGGCTTGCCGGCGACGTTGCCCTGGGCGAGCACGTCATTGCCGACGCCGTAGCCCCAGCCCTGCCACGGCTCGGGAGTGAAGACGGCGATGGTGCGCAGCAGGCGCATGGAGGGCACGCCGATGACGTGGACCTGCCCGCTGTGCCCGCCCGACGAGAAGATGACGAACTCGTCCTTCATGCCGCTGGGCGTGTAGGTCTTCGCGGCTGCGAGGAGGTCGGCCGTGCTCAGACCGCGCGCCTGCGCGGCCTTCTGCACGTCGGCCATGGACTGCGCCGCGGCGTGGCCGGCGAGCAGGCCGATCGCGGCGACGGAGGCCGCGACGGCGGTGCGGATGGGGATCGGTGCGTGTTTCATAGGCTTCTCCTTCATGCATTGCGATGACAGATGGTGTGGATTCGATCGTCCGCCACAACGGCGGTCATTGCTGGAGGGTGCGGATGTGCGCGATGATGTCGGCGATCTGGTCGTCCGTGAGGGCCGGGTTGCCGCCCTTCGGCGGCATGTCAATGCCCGTCGTGTTCTCGGCGTCCCAGACGGGGCGTCCGCTCTTGACAAACGCGAGGAGTTCAGCATCCGACTTCGAGGCAACGAAGTCGCTCCCCTTCAGCGGTTTGCCCAGCCCCTCCATGCCTTCGCCGCGCGCGCCGTGGCACGCGGAGCAGGAGGCGATGAAGAGGTCGTAGCCGACACCTCCGACTTCCGGGCCGCCCGCGACCTGCTCGCCGTCGGCTCCGTCGAGCGTCTTCGTGTTCCACGCCTCCACAGAGACGGTGGGAGCGTTGGGATCCTGGATGGCACGGAGGAAGGTAACGACGGCGGCGAGCCTGGCGTCGTCGATGCCCTGCGCGCCGCGCGAGGGCATGAGCGTGCCGCTCGTGTTCGCCGGATCGGTCGGGAGGCGGCCGTTGACGAGAAGGTCCAGCAACTCAGCGTCGCCGGTCCCCTGGACGAACGCGCTGTTGCGGAGGGGCTTGCCGAGCCGAGGGATGCCCTCGCCACTCCTGCCGTGGCAGAGTGCGCATGCGCTCAGAAAGGTCGTCTCGCCCAAGGCAATCTCGCGCGGCTCCACGCCGAGGGCCGCGGCTTCGACGCTCCACGCTGGAGGAGGGGGCTTCGGCCGGCCCAGCACCATCAACGCGAGAATGGCCGGGAGCGTCGCCGTCAGAATGACCGAGGCCCCTATGACGTGCGACCGGTACGGATCGGCTGAGGGTGCGGGGCGCTCGGGCGCAACGGATGCCTTCGCGGGTGGATCCAGATCGGAAACGGTGTCGGTAGTCGTCATTGGGTGTTCTCAACGCTGTTGTGCGGGTCTATTGCGTAATAACAGATACGGATATAGTCTTTTGAGCCTAGGGCGAGACTTGAATGTGGTCAACAGAATCCACAATTTACTCGGTTGGATTTCGAGATGGAACCGGCGAGCCGTTCCGGGCGATCGTCATGGAGACTGGGAACCGGCCGAGGGCGTCACAGAGGGGGCGGATGCCCCCCTCACCTTCAAGAAGGTCGGCAAGGGAGGTCGAGGCGAAAGTCCGCTCGGCGCGGGCCAACTCGGCGTCGAGCAGACGGTGAAGGGAGCAGAGCGTGGTATGGCCCTTGATGCCGAGCGGGCAGCGCTCGATGCGCTGAACGCCGCCGTCTGAGGCCGCAAGAATGTCCAGAACGCTGATGGCGGAGGGCACCTTCGCGAGCGCGAAGCCGCCGTTGGTGCCGCGGTGGGCCGTGAGGATGCCGTTCCTCGCGAGCGTCCGCAGGATCTTCTGGAGGTACCCGACTGGGACACGCGTCGCCTCCGCGATTTCCTGAGCGGACGCGGGGCTGTCGGTCGAGCGCATCGCCAGGAAGGTCGCAGCCCGAAGAGCGTACTCGGAGGTTTGGGAGATCATCGAAGGCTCGACTCTTCCGGCATCCAAAGTGGATACGACAGTACAGTATCGTCTCGATCTCGGGCCGCGTCAAGTGCCGCTCTCTGAAATCGCCGCGACAAGCTTGTTCGCATTGTGATCGGCATTGCCCCGCTTGTCGTCCGGGTCGGCGACGTGCGTCATCCGGTCGCGTCAACGGCACGGCACTTCTGCACGCAGCACGCCGCTCACGCGAGCAAGTCCCGATCCGACCATCGCCGGCTGCCCGGACGACAGGAGTTGGGCGAACGAAGTGGTGGCACATGACGAGGCAATCGCCCCGCCGGGATTGAAGCCCGGCTGGTGCATTCGGCGCGAAAAACGGGGGATGCGGACAGGGCGGGATTCGAACCCGCGATACAGGGAGTACCCGTATAACGGTTTAGCAAACCGTCGCCTTCAGCCGCTCGGCCACCTGTCCCTGGCCGCCCGGGTCGGGGCGGTCGGGCCAAGCATAGCCGCCCGTGTTCCGCTGAACAAACGCCCTTACTGCCCCGACGCCCGACGATCCGCGTCCGGCCCCGCGTGCTCGTCGAGCAACTGACGCAGGTAGCGGTTCTCGCGGCGGGTCGCCTCCAGGTCGAAGACCAGGTATTTCACGCTCAGGCGGAGGTAGTCCAGCGACTCCTGCAGGTCGCCGAGCGTTCGGCGCATCCGCTCGTGACGATCGCGCGTCTCCGCGGCCAACTGCTCCAGCCTCTCTCTCTCGCCGGGCGGCAGGTTGTTGATCTGGCCGATCAGGTCGCCGAGTCGCTTCTCGAACTCTCGCTCATCCATGGTGCGGTCCCTTCTTCGGTTGGCGGCTCACGCCGGCCCCGCGCTGCTGCGGGGCGAAGGGAGGAGCATCAACGCACGGGCCACCGGGGGTGCGGCCGTGCCACGATCGGGGAGCGTCCGAAAAAACCGCCGCTGGCTCGACGTGGAAAAGCCGCCGTGCCGCTCGCTTCGATGGTCCCGATTGTGCGGGCGTGGCGGTCGCGCCGGATGTTGCCCGGCGTCAACGGGTCACGTCGAGACGCTTCACCGCGGCACGCGCCTCGGGCGACGCCGCGGCCACGGCCTCGGAGACCGCCTTGGGGTCTTGTTTCAGGCCATCCCTGAGCAGTCTGCGAGCGTGAGCGTCGAGCGCGGCCGAGAACCGAGAGAACAGTTGCTCCAGTTCATGGCGGCTGAAGACCGAGAGGGGATCGGCCATGCCCGTCTGGAGCGACGCCCACTCGAGGAGCGGGGCGCCGCTCGACCTGTGCCTGTACAGGCCGAGCGTGGACTTGAGCCGGGTGGCCAGGCTTCGGAAGGGGTCGGTCGACTCCGGCGGCAGGCCGACCAGTCGCTGGCGGAGTTCTTCGGGTGCGAGGCTTGCGGCCTCGTGCCCGGTCCCGTTGTCCGACGTCGGGAGCGACCCGATGGGCCGCAGGTCCGCCATGGCGGTTGTGAGGGTCTTGACGCCGCCGTGCTCGAAGCGCACAACGAGGCGCTGGCACGGCGTGCCTTCGTGGGTCTGCTGCGTCGCACCCATGACAACGCCGACGCCCCAGTCGGGTTTGGTGGCGTGGATCAGGCGGTCGCCGAGGCTCCAGGTGGTCGCGGTCATGGGGAACGGGTGCTCCGGATGAGGCCGACCGTTCGCCGTGGCAACGGCGACAGCGATCCGGCTCGGCACAGTACGGGACGGCTTGAGTCGATGCCGGGCGGTCGAGTGACGACCCATCTTCCGGCGGGGCTAGTATACGCTCCCTCATGGCGGCGGCTTGGGGCCGCTCCAGATGGGGGGATGTCGACGAGGGGCACGGATGATTGACGCGCTCAAGAGCGAGGAACTGGTCAAGCGGGTCGGCGGGCGGTTTGCCCTCTGTGCGCTGATCCAGCGGCGGATGGTCCAACTCATGGAGGGCGCGCGCCCGCTGGTGGAGCGCGAAGGCCGATCCGATCTCGAGGTGGTCATTGACGAGATCCTGCGCGAGAAGATCACCCACGAGTTCCCCACGCTCGCTCCGGGCGGGTCGTCAGGCCCCGAGGGCGAAGCGCTCCTCTGACGCCGGGCCTCCGGCGGGGCGGACACCGTGAGCGAAGCCACGCTGCGCGGCAAGCGGATCATCGTTGGCGTGACGGGGGGCATCGCCGCGTACAAGACGGCCATGCTCGTCAGCCGTGTCGCCCAGTGCGGCGCGGAGGTCACGGTGGCGATGACAGAGGCGGCAACGCGGTTCGTCTCACCCCTGACGTTCCAGGCGCTCTCCGCGAGGCCGGTCTACACGAGCGCATGGGAGCACCTCGAATCGAACGATCCGCAGCACATCTCGCTCGCGTCCGCGGCGGACGCGGCCGTTGTCGCCCCTTGCACCATGGACTGTATGGCTCGGCTCGTCGCGGGACTGACCGACGACGTGGTGACCCTCATCCTCAGCGCGATCGACCGATCGCGAACGCCGGTGCTGCTCGCGCCCGCGATGAACGCGGTGATGTGGGCGCAGCCCTCGACTCAGCGCAATGCCCGGCAGTTGGTCGAGGACGGCTACACGCTCGTCGGCCCGGGCGAGGGCTGGCAGGCCTGCCGCACCGTCGGCGTGGGGCGCATGTCCGAGCCGGAGGAGATCCTGGCCGCGCTGGTCCGTGCGCTCGCCGCACGACCGGATCGCGGTTAGACTTCCCGCCCAGCCGGAGAGATGCCTGAGCGGCTGAAAGGGCCGGTCTCGAAAACCGGTGTGGCGCTTGTCGTCACCGTGGGTTCGAATCCCACTCTCTCCGCTTCCCGATCGGCCACTCGCGTCCCCGTGGGAGTCGAACCCACGTGAGGCGAAGCCTCACCGCGTGGGTTTGACGCCATCGGGCGCGGCGAAGCCCATCCCACTCTCTCCGCTTCCCGACCGGTCACTCGCGTCCCCGTGGGATTCGAACCCACGCGAGGCGAAGCCTCACAGTGGCACAGGCGTCCCGCCTGTGCCGACGACCCGCAACTCGAGTAGCCCGTCAACACAACCGGCCCCCGGGAGTCCGGGGGCCGGTCGAAGGGTTGTCTGTGCGCCGCCGAACGGCTTCAGTTGCACGGCGTGTTGTAGAGGTTCAGGAACGCCAGCACGTCGAGCGAGTTGAAGAGCGTGTCGCCGTTGAGGTCGGCCTTGGGATTGTTCGCCGTCCAGTCGTTCAGGAACGCGAGCACGTCCTGCGAGTTCACGGTCCCGTCCTCGTTCCAGTCCGCGTCGCAGAACGATACATTGAAACTGGAGATCCACGTCTGCCACCCCGAGGCGATCGGGTACTGGCCGGCGATCCAGAAGGTGCGGTCGTTCGTCGGGTCAACCGTGATGTCGAAGTAGTCGCCCCAGCGTCCGGAGGTTCCGGTGTTGCCGATCGCGACCTGCTGCGTTGCGCCCATCGTGCCGGGGGGATCGCCCGGGGCGCGGCTGGTGATCCGCACCGCGGCGTGCGTGCTCGACGACGACGCGGCCATCACCATGCCGACGTGCCCGTCCTTGTTCTCATACAACGCGGGGAACCAAGTGTGGACGCCGGAGCCGCCGTCCACGTTCCCGCCCTGCACGTAGGTGACGCCGCCGGACTGCGGCCAGTTGTTGGTGTTGAAGTGGTACCACCGGGCCTGATTCTTGCTGCTGGCGCGGATGCCGTGCCCGGCATAGAGGCGTCCGTCGCGCCACATCACGTTGATGATGCGTCCGTCCAGCACGTCGATGGAACCGCCGCCGAGGTTGGGTGCGCCGCCGGACGGGTAGGAGAACGACGGCACGGTCACGTTCGTGGTCGAGAGCACCGGGGAGGTGTGCGCGTTGGTGATGGCTTGCACCTTGATGGAACTGGTGTCGTTGACGGAGACGAAGAACGGCCGGATGTTGTTGCCGAAGTGCTGTGCCGCCTGGACCGACGCGCCGTTCCCGTCTCGGATGTCGGTGTACTGCGCGGGCTGCCCGTTGAGCAGGGGGGTCTTGTTGTAACTCCGGAAGAGCACGCCGGCGAAGCCCCCGCCGCCGCCGGACAGGCGGAAGAGGTTGCCGGTGACGTAGTAGCCTGTCTGGTCGAACCCGAAGCCCGGGTAGTCCACCCAGTACACGCTGCCACCAACGTTCACCCGAGAGTCGGTGCGGTACTTGTACCAGATGCCGTGCGGGTTGGAATCGTCGGAGACGGCGATGTCGATCCACGATTCCGTCGAGCCGTAGACCTCGAGGGCGACGATCACGAATCGCTGCGAGTAGTGGTCGTAGAAGCACTTGGGATCGAAGGTGAAGTTGCCCGCGCCGACGGACTCGAAGAATCCCGGGTTGCCCGTCGAATCCAGGTTCGCGTAGAACTCCAGATTCCCCTGCT
Source organism: Phycisphaerales bacterium (assembly GCA_035443945.1). Classification (GTDB taxonomy): domain Bacteria; phylum Planctomycetota; class Phycisphaerae; order Phycisphaerales; family UBA1924; genus CAADGN01. Next base: position 21,945 of record DAOMNQ010000017.1, read on the forward strand.
TGTCGTAGAACGCCACCGCCATGTTCACCGTCTCGACGATGTGCGTCGGCCCGACCGCGAGCGTCGGGTCGGGCGGCGTCCACGGCGTCTGGGTGATGCCCGGCCACATCTGGTCGGGATCCGTCCTCACCTCGTCCAGCACGCCCCCCAGGAGGAGATCGTTCGGCTCGCCGATGATCGGTGTCTTGTCACGCGAGTGCGGCGGGAGCAGGTGCGTCACGCGGCGCGGCGGACCGTCGAACTCGGGGATGTTGATCTGCTGCGGGAACTTCCGCGTGTCGATGATCTCGACCGGCGCGGTTCCGATCCCGAACGAACCCGGCTCGGTGAGATCAACCGGGTCTTTCCCGGCGATCAGGTGCGGAAAGCCGTACCCGGGCTGGTCGTAGCCCTCGGGTTGTGCGGCGTGCGGGGTAGGGCGGGGCTGCTCGCTCCTGCTCAGCGCGGTGCTGCGGCTCGCTGAGGATGAGCACCCGGACACGGCCAAGGCGGCCGCGGCCAAGCAGGCGGTTCCGACGAGAGTCCAACGGCGGGTATGGATCGACATCATGTTGACTCCTGACACGAGCACGAGACCCACGGGCCGACACCGACCGCGCCCCTCGCGCCGATGCTGCCGAACTTCGCTTCGGCATCTCCGGGGTGGTGTTCCATCAAACCACCCGAAACACGCCGATCGCGGGCTATCCCTCGGACACCAGTCCGCGATCAAGGCCCGCGCCAGCCACAGTCATACCATGCCCGTGACGAGCGTGCACGCCAAAATCTCCCAAACTCCCACGGAGGCAGCCATGGCTCAGACCCCCTCGACGATGCTTCCCCTCGGAACCGCAGCCCCGTCGTTCACGCTTGAGGACGCGGTGTCCGGCCGCACGGTCTCGCTGGCCGACTTCGCCGGGAGGCCGGTGTTGGTCATGTTCATCTGCAACCACTGCCCGTTCGTGAAGCACGTCCGGGGCGAACTGGCGAAGATCGGGCGCGAGTACGGCGAGCGCGGCGTCGGCATCGTCGCGATCTGCTCCAACGACGCGGAGAAGTACCCCGACGACGGCCCGGCGAAGATGCGCGACGAGGCCCGCGCCGCCGGGTACACCTTTCCGTACCTCTTCGATGCGGCACAGGACGCCGCGAAGCGGTACCGCGCCGCGTGCACGCCGGATTTCTTCCTCTTCGACAAGCAGCACCGGCTTGTCTACCGCGGCCAACTGGACGACAGCCGCCCCAGCAATGGCATCCCCGTCACGGGGCGCGACTTGCGGGCTGCGCTCGACGCGCTGCTCAGGGGCGAGGCTGCGGCCACCGATCAGAAGCCCAGCATCGGGTGCAACATCAAGTGGAAGCCGGGCAACGAACCGGAGTACGCCCGGCGCTGACGGCGCGATTGTCCGAGAGACGAAGCGGGGGGAGGCGTGATCCGTTGATGGGTTCGCGTGCGGATCATCGGGTCGGCTTGGCTGCCGCTGTCCAGTCCTCGACGCTGATTGCCCATCGTTCGTGGTCCGCCCACTGGCCGGCGATCTGGAGGTAGCGCGGCGAGTAGCCCTCGTAGCGGAAGCCCACGCGCCGGGCGAGCGCCTTGGAGGCCTCGTTGTGGGGCTGAATGTTGGCCTCGACACGGTGAAGACCGAGGGCGCCGAAGGCGAAGCGGACAGCGAGGCCGACCGCCTCCGTGCCGTAGCCGCGGCGGATGAACTGCTCGCCGATCCAGTAGCCGACGAAGCAGGACTGGAGCGGCCCGCGGAGGATGCCTCCGAGGGAGACCTGGCCGATGATGGCGCCTCCGTCGCGCAGGCAGGCGAGCGTGCGCTGGCTGAGATCGGTGTCGCAGGTGTCGAGGAGGCGTGCGAACTGGTCGTCGCCGAAGGCGTCGCCGCCGGGCGGTGGGAGCGGCTCCCACGGCTCCAGGAAGGCGCGGCTGGCCCGGCGGAGGGCGAGGTACGCCTCGCGGTCGCGGCGGTTGGGATGGCGGAGGATCAGGCGAGGCCCGATAGCGAGCGTGTCGTAGGGGCGGGCGTGGACCGGGTCGAGCATGGCTGTCAGTAGGGGTAGGGGTCGAGGTCAGGCTTGCCGAGGAACGCCCAGAGCGCGGCCGTACCTCCGACGAGCGCCACAGGCACGACAGCCGCGAGGAACGGGACAAGCCCCTTGCGTCGTGCGATCGGCGGGAGGAGTGAGACGGCAGCCGCGAGCGGCGCGAGGGCGAGGACGAGCAGCGGCGGCGTGCGCGGGCTCGAACTGTAGAAATGGGCGATGATGCCGAGCGAGAGGAGGGCGGCGAGCACGAACACGACGCCGCCGCGTTCGAGGGAGAGGCGCGGGGAGATCAGCCCGACGGCAAGGGCCGCACAGAGAAGCGCAACGAGACTGGCTGCGAACTGCGCTCCGGTCGCATACGGTGCGTACAGGAAGACGGGGATAGAGGCCGCGGCGACGGGGAGCAGCACAAGCGGCATCCGCCATCCATGCTGCCGTTGGGCCACGGCGTCGAGGATCGCCGCAGCGAGTGCGAGCCAGAGCGCGCACGCCCCGGCGAGCGCCGCGACCTTGGTCGCGCTCAGCGCATGGGGCGTCAGCGGCGAAAGCAGGGCGAGCGCGATGAACGCGCCGAGGGCGAGCGTGAGCGGGTGTCGGACGAGACCCCCGCTCCGCTGGAATCGCGAAGGCAGGAGCGCCGTGAGTGCCGTGAGGATGCCGATCGCGCCGCCGGCCACCGCCGTGGTGTGGAAGCGCATCGCTCCGTTGATGGGCCAGAGTTGGGGCTTGGGGTTGAAGCCGTAGTACGCGACGAGGAAGGCGAGGGTGAGGATGACCGGGGCGGCCCAGAGCGGCCCACGGTGGCGGGTGTCGGTTGAGGCGGATGGGCGGAAAAGGAGTTGCCAGAGCAGCCATGCCGCGAGCAGGCCTACGCCGGTGATGAGGCCGGGGTAGACGGTGGTGAAGAGAAGGTCACGGGTGGACATGGGGAATCGCGGCGGCCGGGGTAAGCCGGACGCAGCGGGAGGGGTAGAGAGGGCACGACCGTCGGGGGAGGGGGGGGTAGGAGTGAAAGAGGAGGAGGCGACGGTCGCGGCACGGGTTATTTCTGCGGGGCCTCGACGGCGACCTTGATGGTGACGTTGTTGCCCAGGCCGCCGGAGTCGGAGCCGTCGGGCGCCATGTAGTGGGTCATGTCGAAGTCGGCACGTTTGATCTCGATCAGGGCCTCGAAGGCGGCGATGGGGCGGTTGCGGAAGGTGCCGGTGCCGAGCCACTCGAACTTCGCCTCGACGGGCTTCGTCTTCCCATGCAGGGAGAGGTCGCCCTTCAGGACGTAGTGGTTGCCCTCGACGTGCGTGATGGAGGTGGACTTGAAGTCGATGGTGGGGAACTGGACGGCGTTGAAGAAATCGGCGTTGCGCAGGTGGTCGTCGCGCTGGCTGTTGCCCGTGTCCACATTCTGAGTCTTGACCGAGAACGCGAACTGGCCGGCCGACGGGTTCTCGGGGTCGAAGGTGAACTCGCCGGTGAGGCCATTGAAGCGGCCGTAGAAGTTGGCGATGCCCGCGTGCTTGATGCGGAAGACGACGGACGAGTGGACGGGGTCCACGGCGTAGGCCGCGGCTTGAGCGGTCGCGGACTCGATGGCCGGGGCCGGCGTGAAACGCTCGTGGGCGGCGAAGCCCAGCGCGCCGGCGGCGAGCAGCAGGGCAACAGGAACAGCGGCGAACGTGCGGGTACGCATGGTGGTGGTCCTCCGGAGGAACGCCCGGCACGCGGTCGGCTCGACTGAGCGGGGCGGCGGGCTTGCAGAAGCGTACCGCCGAGGCGGGCCTCAGGTTCGTCAGGTCTGGCCAAGGACGGACACCACGACGCGGCGCTGGTGCGGGTCGCGGCGGTGCTCCCAGAGGAAGATGCCCTGCCACGTGCCGAGGGCGAGGCGACCGCGCAGGATGGGGATGGAAAGCGAAGTCTGCGTGAGAGCGGCCTTGACGTGGCTGGGCATGTCGTCGGAGCCTTCTGCAGTATGGGTGTAGATCGGGTCGCCCTCGGGAACGAGCCGGTCGAGCCAGGCCTCGAGGTCGCGGCGCGCGGAGGGGTCGGCGTTCTCCTGGATGATGAGCGAGGCGGAGGTGTGCCGGATGAAGATGGTGCAAAGACCGTCACGGACGCCTGAGTCGGCGACGACACGCTCGACGCGGCCGGTGATCTCGTGCAGGCCTCGGCCAGGGGTGGAGATGGTGAGTTCGGAGGCGGCCACGCCAGGCCCTCCTTGCATCGCGACGACGGATGTTCGCGTTGGCTCAGCCGTGCGGGTGTTCAGCGGTCCGTTCCGCCATCGCTCGGGCCATGGTGCCCTCGACCATGCCGGGTATCCAGAGTTCGGCGTGGTCTTGGCCGTCGCAGTGCTGGCGCATGAGGAGGTAGAGGATCGTGCCGGCGGACCAGAAGTAACTGAGCGCAAAGGCCCAGACGAGCAGGAGCGGCAGGGCGGACCATGTGGCGACCATGCTGCGTGCCCAGGCGTTGGTGTTTGTGAGACCTTCCTCGGTCGCGCCGCCGGTGACGATGGCCGTGCCGATCGGGCCGCTGAAGGCGGAAGACGCCGTGGCGGTGAACGAGACGACGCCCTGCGCGAGCACGCCGAGCAGGCCGACGAGAACGCCGCCGATGAGGCCGGCGATGGCGAGGTAGATGACCAGACGCAGCGGTCGTGCGGCAACATAGGCGAGGGAGCGTTGCACGGCGTCGATGGCATCGGTGCCCTCGCAGGCGACGGCCGGAACGAGCATGGACGAGCCTAGGAGGTATCCGGCGAAGAGCAGGACGGCGAGCGTGCCGAGGACGAGGAACAGCCCGTAGAGCAGGCCGCCGAGCAGGCTCAGCACGGGCACGCCCTGCAGGACGAAGAACCCTCCGACGGCCATGACCAGCGCGAGCAGGGCGACCCCCATCCACGGAGCGAGGAGCGCGCCCGCAAGCGAAGCCCAGCGTTTGACCGCGAAGGCGAGCGCCTCGGGCCAGGACATGACGACGCCTTGCGAAAACTCGCAGGCGACGGAGCGGCTGATCGCCCCGCCGCCGATGGCCATGATCACGACGTAGGGGATCGTGAGCAGGACGAAGGCGACGGCGTGCTGGTCCCAGAGCGTGCGGGGAAGGTCGTAGAGAAGCACGCTGAAGCCGCTGAGCACGGCCTCGGCGTTGAGCGAGGTGATGCCGCCGAAGATGAGGCCGAAGCCCCGCAGTTTCAGGGCGACGGCGGCCTCGACGAACGACTGCTCGCTCGACGACCAGAGGTTCGAGAGACTGCCAACGAACCACGCGGCGACGAGCGTGAAAAAGGCGAGGCCCAGGCGGCTCGGACGCAGGGCGAGCGAGCCGGCCCGAAGGAGTTTGGGCCACAGGAGGTCGTCGAGGAGGTCCGACAGCGCAATCCGGCGTTCGAGGGCCTCGCCGCGAGGGGTGGTGTCCGACATCGCAGGCCGTCCTTCCCTCGCCTCCAGGCCCGGCGTGGGCCGCGAGGGTGGCGGAATCGTACCAGAAGGCCGCAATCCGGGGGCGGGGTTCCTAACATGCCTGCGGGCGGGGCGACGGAGACCGCGCCCGACTCTCGCCGGGAGGTACGACATGGGGTGGATCGTCCTGCTCGCCGCCGCCGGTCTGTTCGTGATCGTGCTGCTGTGGTTCGTGGCGATGTACAACACGCTGGTGCGCCAGCGGGTGGACTGCGACAACGGGTGGTCGCAGATCGACGTGCAACTGAAGCGGCGCTACGACCTGATCCCGAACCTGGTCGAGACGGTCAAGGGGTACGCGGCCCACGAGAAGGGCACGCTGGAGGCGGTCATCCAGGCCCGCCAGCAGGCGGTCTCGATCGCCTCGGACGGGGCGCACGCCGCGGAGAAGGCGCTGGCCGAGAACACCATCACCCAGGCGTTGGGCCGGCTGTTCGCGTTGAGCGAGGCCTACCCGCAACTGAAGGCGGACGCGAACTTCCGGCAGTTGCAGGAGGAACTGGCGTCCACGGAGAACAAGGTGGGCTTCGCGCGCCAGCACTACAACGACTGCGTGGGCCGCTACGAGACCTCGCGGCAGACCTTCCCGACGAACATCGTGGCGGGGGCGTTCTCGTTCCAGCAGCGCGAGTATTTCCGGGTCGAGGCGAGCGCGGAGCGTGAGGCGCCGAAGGTCTCGTTTTCGAACTGACGCGCGATGAGCGAGACCGGCCAGACTCCGCGATCGCCGACCCCGCCCCCGGCGCGCCGCTCGGCCCTCGACCGCGCCGCGGCAGGGGCGACGGCGACGGATCGCGCCGTGCGCGAGGGGATCAAGGCGTACCCCGGCACGATCACCTACATCGACCTGATCCGCAAGAACAAGCGCGACAGCGCGATGCTGATCCTGCTGATGCTGCTGCTGGGGGCGGCGGTCGGTGCGGCGATCGCCGCGGCGCTCGCGCTGTACGCGACGGGCGATGGCGCGAGCCTGCTCCCGTCGATTGCCGTCGGGGCGGCGGCCGCGCTGATCTTCGGGGCGTTCGGCGTGCTGTGGTCGTGGTTCGGCGGCGCGAACGCGATCCTCCGCATGTCCGGGGCGATCCCGGTCGGCCCGCAGGACGACCCTGAACTGTACAATGTGGTCGATGAGATGCGCATCGCGGCGGGCATCCCGATGCCGAAGGTCTACATCATCAACGACTCCGCCCTCAACGCCTTCGCCACCGGGCGAGACCCGGAGCACGGGGTGGTGGCGATCACGCGGGGCCTGCGCGAGAAACTCCCCCGAGACGAACTCCAGGCCGTCATCGCGCACGAAATCGCGCACATCCGCCACCTCGACATCCGTTTCGCCATGCTCATGGCGACCATGGTCGGGTTGATCGTCTTCGCGTGCGATGCGTTCCTGCGCGTGGCGTTCCGGGGAGGCACGCACGGCGCGAGGCGATCGTCGGGGGGCAAGGGCGGAGGTGCGGGGGTGCTGGTGCTGCTGGTCATCGCCCTGGTGCTGGCGGTGGTCGCGCCGCTCTTTGCTCGGATCATCCAGATGGCGTACAGCCGGCAGCGTGAGTACCTTGCCGACGCCGGGGCCGTCGAACTGACACGCAACCCCGAGGCGATGGCCAACGCTCTGCGCCGGCTGGGCGATGACGAGGAGCCGCTGGTGGACACGGCCAACCGGGGCACGGCCCACATGTACATCGTGAATCCCCTGCGCAAGGTCCGCAAGGCCCACGGCGAGGTGGAAACGCTCTTCTGCTCCCACCCGGCGATCAGCAAGCGGATCGCCCGGCTGCTGGCCCTGCTCCGATGACCATCAACCCCGCATCATCCACCGAATCCGGCGTGGCGGTTGCCGAAGGCGTCCGGACCGGCCATCATCCGGCCATGCTCAAGGCCGCCTCGCGCTACCTGCCGCCGCTCGCCGCGCTCTTCGTGCTCGGTCCGATCGCGGCCTATCTCGTCAACTTGCTCCGAGCGCCTGACGGCAGCCGCGATGCGACGCTCCTGGTCGGCTCGTCGCCGGTGCTGGGTGTCGTGGTGCTGTTGGGCGTCTTTGTGATCGCAGGAGCGGCGGCGCTCCTGGCGACGCACTTCCACGGGTGGCGGTCGGGGATGTGGACGGCAGGGCTGACGCTGGCCCACGCGGCGTGGGCCTCGGGGCCGGTGGACATGGTCATCCGCCGCGAGGCATCGCCCGGAGTGCTGACAGCGTTCGCCGTCGAAGGGCTGATGGTCGGCGTGCTGAGCGCGGTGTTGGCGGCCGCGGTCTGGCTGGTCGCGGTTCGGCGCTATGAGCGCTCGCACGATCCGCACGAGGCGCCCGATTCGGCGCCGCGGCGGCCGCACCCGAAAAACGAACTGCTGCGAGCGGTCATGGCCCCGGGAGCATTGGTGGGTATCGGGGTCGCCGTGGTGGCGGGCGGGGCGGTCGCGTGGCTGGTGGCGCAGGAGCCGATCAAGGGGCAGGCGGTCTTCGCGGCGATCTTCGCCGGGATCGTCGGCGCGGGGTTTGGGCGGCTCGCGTCGTCGTACCTGGACGACGCGGCGAACAGCCTGACGTTCTTCGTTGCGCTGGCGGTGTTGGCGGTGGTCGCACCCATCGCGGCCCGGTTCGTGCACGGAGATCAGTTGGTGGCGGACCTGTACGCGGGGCGCTTCTTTGGGCCGGCCGCGCCCGTCGGGCTGGACTGGGCCGCGGGCGGGTTCCTCGGGATTCCGATCGGCGTCTCGTGGTTTGCCTCGCTGTTTGAGCGCAGACGCCAGGCCCGGGCCTCGGCCTAAACTCCCGCGGAGGGCCGATCCGGGCGCCTCCCCGGAGCACCGATGACCCGCCACGACACCGCCAACGCCTCCCGGCACGCCATGCCGGACGTGCAATCGCTCGCTGACGACCGGCGGGTCGCCATCGACCGTGTCGGCGTCAAGGACGTGACCTACCCGCTTCGTCTGCACACGCGCGAGGGCGGGGAGCAGACGACGGTCGCCGCGATCAACATGTATGTGGCCCTGCCGCACCACCAGAAGGGCACGCACATGAGCCGCTTTCTGGAGGTTCTCAACGAGCAGACGTGCGAGCCGGTCTGCCCGGAGCGCATTCCGGTGATTGCACGGGCGATCAGGGAGCGGCTCGAGGCGCACGAGGCCCACTTCGAGGCCGAGTTCACGTACTTCATTGCCAAGCGGGCGCCGGTGACCGGCGCTCCGGGGCTGATGGACTACCGGGTGCGGTTCGCCTGCACGGCCAACGGGGAGACGGACTTCGTGATGACGGTCTCGGCGCCGGCGGCGAGCCTGTGCCCGTGCTCGAAGGAGATCAGCGAGTACGGCGCGCACAACCAGCGGTGCCGGATCGAGGCGTCTGTGCGCACGAGCGCGATGATGTGGATCGAGGACCTGGTGGAGTTGCTGGAGCAGGCGGCCTCCGCGCCGGTCTTCGCGGTGCTGAAGCGGCCGGACGAGAAGTGGGTGACCGAGCACGCCTACGACAACCCGAAGTTCGTCGAGGACATCGTCCGCGACCTCGCGCTCGCGCTGGAGAGCGACGAGCGCGTGGTGTGGTACTCGATCAACTCGGAGAACTTCGAGTCCATCCACTCGCACAACGCCTACGCCCAGGTGACGCGCGACAAGCGACAAGACTGACGGCCGCGGCTCCCGCGGGCAACGGAGGCCCCGGAAGGCGCGACGAAGCGAGCGAATCCCGGACCACGGATGAAGGCGACCCGACCGATCCGCTCCATGTTCCGGCGAAGGCTCACGCTCCTGCTGGGGCTGGTGCTGGCGTCGTGCGCCGCGATGGGCGTGCAACTGACTCGGCTGACCGTGGTGGAGCACGGCAGTCACCTCGCCGAGGCCGAGCGGAGGCTGTACGCCGAGCGATGGCTGCCGACGGTGCGGGGGCGAGTGCTCGACCGGCACGGGCGGGTGCTGGCGCAGGATCGGCCGAGTTACGAGGCCGCCGTGGACTACCGCGTGCTCTCCGGGGCGTGGGCGGACGAGCGAGCGAGTTCGTTCGCGCGCCGTGCCCACCGGGACGCGTGGCCGCTGCTGGACGCTCAGGCACGCGAGCGGCTGGTCGAGCGGTACCGGCAGGTGTACGACGCGCACGTCTCGGCGATGTGGACGCGCCTGGCGTCGATCTCGGCCGCCGACGCGCCGGAACTCGAGTCGCGGCGTGCCCGGATTCTCGCCCGCGTTGACAGGATGGCGGGGACTATCACCGACGCGCGGCGTCGCCAGGCGATCCGGGAGCAGGCCGCGCGCGGTCGCCAGTTCACGCCCGAACTGCTGGCGCAGATCGACGAGCGGGCGGCGGGCGAGATCGCCGAGCAGCGGCGACCGCACGCGGTGCTGCCCGACCTCGACGACGCGACGGCGTTCCTGCTGATGCGGCTGGCGGAGCAGAGCGTGCCGCTCTTTGCGTGGCTCGACGACCCGTCCATCGACAGAGACACCGCGCTCGCCGAGCAGGCGCCGCTGCTGCCGGGGCTTGTGGTGCGTCGGAGCAGCGACCGCGAGTACCCGTTCGATCGCGTGACGGTCGAGATCGACCGCTCCACGTTCCCGGGGCCGCTGAAGCACCAGGGGCACGAGAGCGTGACGGTTGAGGGGGTCGCGGCCCACGTGCTGGGGTGGATGGGTCGACGGGCGATCGACATCGACGTTGCCGCACGCCGCGAAGCCTTGAGCACGGATGACGACCTGCACGCGCGCGCGACTGTGCGCACACTGGACGGCCGGACGCGCGACCGGGGGCAGTACATGCCGGGCGACCCCGCGGGACGGGCGGGCGTCGAGCGAGCACAGGAGGCCCGGCTGCGCGGGCTGCGAGGGCTTGAACTCACGCGGCTGGACCTCTCGCAGCGCACGGCGGTCGAGCCTGCCATCGGGCGCGACGTCCACCTGACGCTGGACGTGATGCTCCAAGCCCGCGTGCAGGCCGCGATGACGCCCGCGGTCGGACTCGCGCAGGTCCACGACTGGCACGGCGAAGACAATCCGACGATGCCGGTGGGCGCGCCGCTCAACGGGGCGGCGGTCGTGCTGGACGTGGACACGGGGGAGGTGCTCGCGCTCGTCTCCATGCCGTCGTTCAACCGGGACGTCATGCGGGACGACCCGGAGTCCATCGCGGCGGACGAACTCGACAAGCCGTACCTCAACCGCGCCATCGGCGTCGCCTACCCGCCCGGATCGGTGGCCAAGGCGATCATGCTCAGCGAAGCGGTGACACGCGGGAACTACTCGCTGGATCAGCGGATCGAGTGCACGGGGCACCTCTTCCCGCGCCTGCCGAACAACTACCGCTGCTGGGTGTACCGCGAGCGGTTCGGCTTCTCGACGCACCAGGCGAGGATGGGGCACCCGCTCGACGCGGTCGAAGCGCTGATGGTGTCGTGCAACATCTTCTTCTACACGCTCGGGCAGCGGCTCGGGCCGCGGGACATCCAGGCGGCGTATCAGGATTTCGGCGTGGGCGAGCGGTTCGGCCTCGGCATCGGCCCTGAGCACGCGGGCACGCTCGGGCCGGACGGGAACGCCGCCGCCCTCTCGGCGTCGGACGCGATCCTGATGGGGATCGGCCAGGGGCCGGTGGACTGGACGCCGCTGCACGCCGCGTCGGCGTACGCGACGCTGGCGCGCATGGGTGTGGTCGTGCGTCCTCGCCTGATCGATGACGGCACGCCGCCCGAGGTGCGCGAACTGGGGCTGAACAGGCCGGCGGTGCAGGCCGCGCTTGAGGGGCTGGACCGGGTCGTGAACGACTCCCGCTACGGCACGGCGCACGCGATGACGATCAACGAGCGGCGCGAGGCCATTTTCAATGCCCCGGGAGTGCGCGTGCGAGGCAAGACGGGCACGGCGACAGCACCAGACCTCCGGGTTGATCCCGACGGCGAAGGACCGCTGCCCGCGCAGGTCGTGCGTTCGGGCGACCATTCGTGGTTCGTGGTGCTCGTCGGGCCTGAGGGGGAACGGCCGCGGTACGCGATCGCCGTGGTGATGGAGTACGCCGGGAGCGGGGGGCGCGTCGCGGGACCGATCGCGAACCAGATCATCCACGCGCTCATCGCCGAGGGCTACCTGTGATGAACGTGCAACTGCACACGCTCATCAAAGGCTCGCGTGCGCCGCACCGGACGATCCGCTCAACGCTGACACTGGTGAACGCGGCGTGGCTCTCGGTTATCGCCGCGCTGGGGCTGAGCCTGCTGGGCATCTACTCGATCGACCTGGTGGGGCGTCCAACGGTGGGCGGGGCCTTCGATCTCGCGCCGCTGGCGTGGAAGCAACTGGTGTTCCTGATCCTCGGGCTGCTCGCGGCGGTGATCGTGGCCCTGCCGCACTACCGGATACTTTCGCTCGCGGCTTGGCCGGCGACGGTCGTCGTGCTCGGGCTGCTCGTGTTCCTGCTCGCGCCGGGGGTGCCGAAGTGGCTGGTGACGCCCACGAACGGGGCGCGGGCTTGGATCAACTTCGGGCCGGTGAACCTCCAGCCCGCGGAACTGGCGAAGATCGTGTTCGTGCTGGTGGTGGCGCGGTACATGCGGTTCCGGCGCACGCACCGCGAGTTTCGGGGGCTGATCGTGCCCGGGATCATCGCGTTCGTGCCGATGGCGCTCATCACGCTCCAGCCGGACCTCGGCAGCGCGAGCCTGTTCGTGCCGTCGCTGTTCGCGATGCTCGTGGCGGCCGGGGCGAGGCTGCGGCACGTGGGAGTGATCATTCTCGCGGGCTTGCTGGCCGCGCCGGCGAGTTGGCCGCTGCTCCGCCCCTACCAGAAGGAGCGGTTCATTGCACTCGTCCATCAGGTGCAGGGAGACCGTTCGCGCGAGCAGGACATCAACTTCCAGTCGTTCACGGCCCAGCGGCTGGTCGGGGCGGGGGGGCTGGCCGGCAACTCGGACGCCCGGACGCGGGCGCTGGTGCGCTTCAACCGGCTGCCCGAGGCGCACAACGACATGGTCTTCGCGGTGGTCGTCAACCGGTTCGGAGCGCTAGGGGGAGTCGTGGTGTTCGGCTTGTATCTCGTGTGGCTCGGGGGTGCGCTGCTGACCGCGGCCCTTTGCCGCGAGCCGATCGGACGGATACTCTGCGTCGGGCTGGCGGCGTTCGTAGCGGTGCAGATGGTCATCAACGTGGGCATGACGATCGGGCTGCTGCCGATCATCGGCATCACGCTGCCGTTCATCTCCTACGGCGGCTCCAGCATGCTCGCGTCGTGGATCATGACGGGGCTGATCCTCAATGTCGCGTTGCGGCGTCCGATGCCCCCGTTCCGGCAGTCGTTTGAGTACGCTGACGACGATGAATGACGCCCCCGCCATTGCGCCGACGCCGGAGTTCCTCGCCGCGGTCGGTGCGTTGGGGGTGGAGTTGGAGCCTGGCGACGGGGAGCGGCTGGGGGGATATCTTGGGCTGCTGCTCGATGCGAACCGGTCGTTCAACCTGACGGCGATCACGGACCCCGGGCAGGCGTGGATGCGGCTGATCTTCGACGCGCTGACGCTCGTGCCGCTGCTCGCCGACCTGCCGGAGGGCGGGCGTGTGCTCGACGTCGGGTCCGGGGGTGGGCTGCCCGGCGTGCCGCTGGCGATCGTGATGCCGCGGCTGAACTTCACGCTGCTTGAAGCGACGGGAAAGAAGGCGGAGTTCCTCCGGTGGGTTGCCGAGCGGCTGCGTCTGGCGAATCTCACGATTGTGAACGACCGTGCGGAGCGTGCGGCGCACGAACGGGGCGCCAAGGACGAGCGCGCGGGGCGGGGTGTTCCGGCCGATGTCGGACTCCGCGGAGCGTTTGACGCCGTGACAGCCCGCGCACTCGGTCCACTCGCCACGGCCGCGGAACTCACGGTGCCATTCGCGAAGGTGGGGGGGCTGATCCTGCTGGTGAAGGGGCAGCGGGCGGAAGAGGAACTGGCGGAGGCCCAGGAGGCGCTGCACCTGCTGCACGCCGCGCACGCCGCGACCGTCGAGACGCCGACGGGGCGCATCGTCGTGCTCGAGAAGTTCCACCACACGCCGAAGGTCTACCCGCGTCGCGACGGCGAGCCGAAGCGTGCGCCGCTGGGCGTGCGACGCCCGTAAACTCCCCGCGTGCCCGACGCCGTCGATTCCATCCTTGGTCCCGACGGCCCCATCGCGGCCGCGCTCGGCGCGGACTTCGAGGCCCGCGACGAGCAGAGGCGGATGGCGCGGGCGGTCGCCCGGGCGATGGCTGAGCGGGGGAGGCTGCTGGTCGAGGCGGGCACGGGTGTCGGCAAGAGTTTCGCCTATCTCGTGCCCGCGATCCTGCGGTGCCTGGCGCACGGCGAGACCGTGGTCGTCGCGACGAACACGATCTCGCTGCAGGAGCAGTTGATCGAGCGCGACGTGCCGCTGCTCGTGCGCACGCTCGGTGCACCGGGCGCACCGGAGTCTTGGGCGGGCGAACTGCGGCCTGTGCTCGTCAAGGGGCGTGGGAACTACCTGAGCATCCGCCGGCTGAGCCTCGCGTCGGGGCGTGCCGCGCGGCTGCTGCCCGACGCGGCGAGCCGGCGGTCGCTGCAGGTCATCCAGGAGTGGGCGTACGCGACGCGCGACGGCACGCTGAGCACGCTGCCCCCGCTGGAGCGGCCGGGTGTCTGGAACCTGGCGCAGTCCGACTCGGGCAACTGCATGGGGCGCAAGTGCCCCAACTACAGGCAGTGCTTCTACCAGACCGCGCGGCGGAAGATGGAGGAGGCGAACCTGCTCGTCTGCAACCACGCGCTGTTCTTTGCGGACCTCGCGCTGCGGGCGCGCAACGTCGGGTTCCTGCCGAAGTACGACCACGTGGTCCTCGACGAAGCGCACAACGTCGAGGACGTTGCGGCCGAGCACTTCGGCCTGTCGCTCTCGGAGGGGCGGGTGTTCCACCTGCTCGGGATGCTGCACCACCCCCGCGCGGCGCGGGGGTACCTCGCGCAACTGGACCTGTCGGTGGGGGACACGGAGGCGGTCTCGCGGGCGGTGGCGCTGGTGATGCGGGCGGACGCCGCGGGGAGGGAGTTCTTCGGCTCGCTCGCCGAGGCGCACCAGCGGTCGGACTCGCGCAACGGGCGCGTGCGCAGGCCGGGCGTCGTCGAGAACGTGCTGACGCCGGCGATGAACGAACTGGCCGTGCGGCTTCGGAGCCTTCGCGACGACGTGAAGACGGATGCGGACAGGTTCGAACTGAACGCCTACGCCGAGCGTGCGGCGGAGATCGCGGACGCGGCGGAGGCGCTCATCGAACAGACGGCGGCCGGGTGCGTGTACTGGATCGAGTCGCGCCGGCCGGACGAACCCGGGCGGTACGGCGCGCCGCGGGTCACGCTCGCGTGCTCGCCGGTGGACGTGGCCCCGCTGCTGCGAGATCGTCTGTTCGAGGGGGAGCACTCGGTGGTGCTGACGAGCGCGACGCTGGCGACACGCACCGTGCGTGACGACGAGCCGGCCGAGCGCGCCGAGACGGCCTTCGCTCACGCCATCTCACGCCTCGGCTGCGAGGGCGCGCCGACGCTCCAACTCGGCTCGCCCTTCGACTACGCCCGCCAGATCGAGGTCTTCATCGACCGCTCGATGCCCAGCCCGCGGGCGGGCGACGAGGCGGCGGCGCACGGCGACGGGGTGTATACCCGTGAACTGGTGTCGCGCATCCTCGACCACGTCGCCGCCACCGAGGGGGGGGCGTTCGTGCTCTTCACGTCCTTCGGCTCGCTCTACCGAGCGGCGGACGCGCTCCGGTCGCCCCTGCACGAACTGGGGCTGCCGCTGCTCGTGCAGGGGCGGGACGGCTCGCGCAGGGACATCCTGCTGCGGTTCCGCGAGGACGGGCGGTCGGTGCTGCTCGGGGCAGCGAGTTTCTGGCAGGGGGTGGACGTACGGGGGCACGCGCTGCGGAACGTCATCATCACCCGGCTGCCGTTCGAGCCGCCGGATCGGCCGCTGACGGAGGCCCGGCTGGACCTGATTCGGGAGCGAGGGGGAGACGCGTTCCGCGACGACTCGCTGCCGCGGGCGGTGCTGAGGTTCAAGCAGGGGTTCGGCAGGCTGGTGCGTTCCGCGACCGACCGGGGGCGGGTCGTGGTGCTGGACCCTCGCATCCTGACGACGGGCTACGGCCGGCATTTCCTGGCGGCTCTGCCGGAGGGGGTGCCCCTCCGGGTGCTGCCGATCCAAGCGGACGACCCGGCGTTGGCGGACTGAGCGTTCGGCTCTGGACGAATCGGAGGGGCGTGCTAGGCTTCCCCCTTCCTCAAGCCCTCACCTGCCCCCCCCGGAGAACCCCGGTCATGCTGGGACGTGTTTTCAAGGCCTACGACGTCCGCGGCACGTATCCCGACCTCCTGAACGACCAGATGGCCTGGCAGATCGGCTTCGGCGTTTCGCGGTTCCTGCGGGGCGAGGCAGAGGCGGCGGGGCAGACCAGCCCGATGATGCGCAACGTCGTGGTGGGCAGGGACATGCGCGTCTCAAGCCCATCCCTGGCACGAAGCCTGATCTCGGGGATCAACGCCCAGGGCGGGGATGTCATCGACGTCGGGCTGGTCGATACGCCCTTCGTGACATTTGCGATCAACCACCTCGGATGCGCGGGGGGGGTGATGGTGACGGCGAGCCAC
>DAOMNQ010000017.1:38082-49912 GCA_035443945.1 Phycisphaerales bacterium
AAAGTCTCGCGCCGGCAGGGCAAGCCGGTCGGCGAGATGAACGGACTGGCGGAGGTCCGCAAGTACGCGGCTATGGTGGACACGACGATCGGGCGGGGGGCGGCGGGGCGATCCGAGACGCGGGACCTGTGGGAGGCTTATGCGCGCCATGTTCTTCGCACGCTGGACCTGAAGCGGCCGCTGAAGATCGTGATCGACGCCTCGAACGGCATGGCCGGGGCGATGGTGCCCAGGGTCTTCGGGAAGGGCGGCGCGAACATCAAGGGCCTGACGATCGTCGACGTGAACTTTGAGCACACGAAGGGGAACTTCGCGCACGAGCCGAACCCGCTGGTCGCCGCGAACCTGGCGCAGACGCAGGAGGCGGTGAAGGCGAACAAGGCGGACCTGGGCGTGTGCTTCGACGGCGACGCGGACCGGCTGGTGGTGGTGGACGAGAAGGGATCGATCATCGGTTGCGATCACCTGACCGCGCTGCTGGCGAAGTGGTTTCTGGCCCGTGCGCCGGGGGCGGGGATCGTGTACGACCTGCGCTCGACGAAGGCGGTGGAGGAGGACGTGCGGGCGGCGGGGGGGACGCCGTATCGGTGCCGGGTGGGGCACGTGTTCATGAAGCAGGTGATGGCGGAGCACAACTGCGTGTTCGGCGGGGAACTGTCGGGGCACTTCTACTTCCGCGACAACTTCTACGCGGATTCGGGCGCGATCGCTCTGACGACGTTGCTCACGGTCCTCTCCGCGCAGTCGAAGCCGCTGAGCGCGCTGATCGCGCCGGTGCGGCGGTACGTACAGTCCGGCGAGATCAACTTCGTGAACGAAGAGGCGGACGCCGCGCTGGACGCGCTGCGGGATCAGTTCGTCGATGAGGCGGACGTGGACGAACTGGACGGCGTGACGATCGACCTCTTCAAGGCTCGCGGATGGTGGTGCAACGTTCGCAAGAGCAATACCGAGCCGCTTCTGAGGCTGAACGTCGAGGCGAAGGACAAGAAGGTGCTGGATAAGGTCCTCGCGGAACTCCGCCCCCGTCTCGGCCGCAGGGTCGATCACTGACCGCGCACCGTCGGGCGGGCGGCCCGGCGGCGTGCGGCGAGCGAGCCACGCATGAACCTCGCGCAGTTCTTCGACCACTGGCGGATCGTCGAGAACCCGTTCCAGGGCGAGGAGGCCCGGCACGACGCCGTCTTCGCCCGCATGGCGTTGAAGCACGAGACGCCCCACGTCCCGGTCGCGACCCACTCGGACTTCGAGAAGATCTTGGGCGGGCTGAGCAGGCCCGCCACGGCGGTCGTGTTCGGCGAGAAGGGGAGCGGCAAGACAGCCATTCGGATGCAGATCGCCGACCACGTCGCCCGGCACAACGCCGCGAACCGCTCCGGCCGCGTGTTCCTGATCGCGTATGACGATCTGAACGCCTTCCTCGACCGGCTGCACGAGGTCAACGGGGGGAAGACGCCGCTCGACTCGTTCCAGCGGATGCGGCTGGTGGATCACATCGACGCGGTCCTGTCGATCGGCGCGACGGCGGTGACCGATGCGCTGCTCGACGGACGCACGAGCGACGCCAATCCGCTGAGCGCGGACGACAGGCGGACGTTCCGGCGCGCGTCGCCCGATGTTCGACGCGACCTGCTGATTCTCCAGACCGTGTACGATCGATCCGACGACGCCGATGCGAGGACGGCGAGGCTGGCTCGTTGGCTGCGACTGGGGAGGCTGGGGTCCGACGCGCTCTGGCGAACGGCGGCCGCGCTGGGATGGCTGCCTGCGGCGGCGTTCCTCGCGTGGCTGGTGCTGGACGACGCCGCGCCCGAGGGGAGGACCGCGCTGTACCTGTTCGGCGCGCTGCTCGGGTTGTGGGGCGTGCTGCTGCTCAAGGCGTTCGTGATCGACCGTTTCGCGCTGCGCAGGCTGGCCCACCGTCTGCGCCGGCAGGTGCGTGTGCTGCGGCGCACGGATGACTCGTTCGCGGGGTCGCTGGGGCGGCTGGGCCGGGCGGAACGGACGCCCGCCGTGCTGCCGATGACCTCCTCGGACGAGCAGCGGTACGCGATGCTGGACCGATTGCGGCGGGTGCTGCGGACGCTCGGCTACGACGGCGTGATGGTCATCATCGACCGGGTGGACGAGCCGACGCTCGTGAGCGGCGACGCCGAGCGGATGCGGGCGATCGTGTGGCCGATGTTCAACAACAAGTTCCTCCAGCAGGAGGGGTTCGGCGTGAAGATGCTCCTGCCCATCGAACTGCGCTACGCGCTGTTCAAGGAGTCGAGCGCGTTCTTTCAGGAGGCGAGGCTGGACAAGCAGAACCTCGTCGAGCGTCTGACCTGGACCGGGGCGATGCTCTACGACTTGTGCGACGCGAGGCTGCGCGCGTGCCGGGCTTCCGACACTGAGGGGTCGATCACGCTGCTGGATCTGTTCGCTGAGGACGTGACGCGGCAGGACCTCGTCGATGCGCTGGACCAGATGCACCAGCCGCGCGATGCGTTCAAGTTGTTGTACCGGTGCCTGACGGAGCACTGCTCGAACGTGACGGCGGAGCAAGCGCAGTGGCGGGTGCCGAGGCTCGTGCTGGAGCACGTGCGCAAGCAGGAGGCGGACCGGGTGCAGCAGTTGTACCGGGGGATCAGGCCGGGGTGACGAGAGAGAAGGGAGACGGGGCCTGCCGGGCCGCGCCCTCGGCGGTCACGACGGCAGGTGTTTGAGCAGTCTCGCCTCGTCCCAGACCTCAACGCCGAGGGCGCGTGCCTTTTCGAGTTTCGACCCGGCGGCCTCGCCCGCGATGACGAGGTCGGTGTTCTTCGACACCGACCCGGTGACCTTCGCGCCCAGCGACTCCAGCAGTTCGGTCAGGGTCGTTCTGTCGAAGGATTCGAGCGTGCCGGTAAGAACAATGGTCTTTCCGGCGAAGGGGCTGTCGGCTCGGGGCGAGGCCACGCCCGGTTTGCGGTAGTCGTGGCTGGTCAGGTCCACGCCGAGGCTCCTGAGATCGGCGAAGGTCTTGCGGGCCGCGGCGGAGTGGAGGTACTCGTAGACGACGAGCGCGGTGTCCTCGCCAAGCCCGGTCTCGTACACAGGCTCGACGGCCTCGGGGCTGCCGGTCAGTTGCTTGCGCCGGATGGACGACATGCGGTTGACGGCCATGGGCATGAGTTGCCAGGCCTTCGCGGCCAGCAGAGCGTCGAGGTCGGGGAACGCGCGGGCGATCGCCCGGGCCGTGGTGTCGCCTACGTGCCGGATGCCCATGCCCGCGAGGAGACGGGCGAGGCCGCGCGACCTGGCCTGTTCGATGCCGGCGAGGAGGTTGTCTACGGACTTCTCGCCCATGCGTTCGAGGCCGACGAGCGCGTCGCGGTGCTCGCGGAGGCGGAAGACGTCGGCGAAGGAGTCGAGGGGGATGGGTCGGTCCGTGCCGGCTGTCGCCCGGATCAGGTCAACGGTCTTCTCGCCGAGGCCCTCGATGTCCATCTGCTTTCGGCCCGCGAACCAGATGATCTTCTCGCGCACCTGGGCCGGGCACTCGGGGTTGATGCAGCGCCGCTCGGTCTCGAGCGTGGGGTCGTCGCGTGCCTCGGGCGGCTCGACCTCGACCGGGCCTTCGCAGACGGGACACGCCTCGGGGGCCTGCACGCGCCTCGCGCCCTTGGGCCGCTTGTCGAGGACGACACGGAGCACGTAGGGGATGATCTCGCCCGCCTTTTCGATCTCGACCGTGTCGCCGATGCAGAGGTGCGTGCAAGGGTCGGCGGGTTCGTCCGCCGTGAGGTCGGTCCGCATCTTGCGCACGCGCCCGTAGTTGTGCAGGGTGGCGTGCTGCACGACCGTGCCGGCGATAAGGGTGGGCTCCATAATGGCGCGGGGAGTGATGCGGCCGCTCTTGCCCACCTGCGGCTCGACGCGCAGCAGTCTCGTGAGTTTGCGCTCCGCCGGGTACTTGTACGCGATGATCCAACGCGGGCTTTTCGCGGTTGTGCCGAGGCGGTCCTGCACGGCCCAGTCGTCAACGCGGACGACCATGCCGTCGGTCGCGTAGGGCATCTCGTGGCGGTGGGCGGCGAACTTCTCGATCGCGAGGATCATGTCCTCGATCCGGCGGCTGCGGGCCTGGATCGGGTTGACGGGGACGCCGAGGCTCAGCAGGCGGTCGAGAAAGCCGGAGTGCGAGGAGGCGAATGCGGGATCGGAGACCTCGCCGCGGCCGTGGGCGACGAAGGCCAGCCTTCGCTGAGCCACCGCCTTCGGGTCGAGTTGTTTGAGCGTCCCGGCGGTGGCGTTGCGGGGGTTCATGAAGGGGTCGAGTTCGTCGGCTTCGCGCTGGGTGTTGATGCGTTCGAACTCTTCGAGGGGCATGTAGATTTCGCCGCGGACTTCGAGAACCGCGGGTGCGTCGCCGTCGAGCCGGAGGGGGATGGAGCGGATGGTGCGTGCGTTGTGGGTGATGTCGTCGCCGCGGGCGCCGTCGCCGCGGGTGAGGGCGAGGGCGAGGCTCCCCTTCTCCCATCGCACACTGACGGCGACGCCGTCGATCTTGGGGTCGCAGACGAGCCACGGGGGGTCGCCCGCGAACAGCCCGCCCTCGCCGCCGAGGCCGCGCAGGACGCGGGCGTGCCACTCGCGCAGTTCGGCCTCGTCGTAGGTGTTGTCGATGGAGAGCATGGGCCGCGAGTGCGCGACGGTCCGGAAGCCCTTGATCGGCTGTCCGCCTACCCGCTGGGTGGGGCTGTTGGGGTCGGCGAGTTCAGGGTGGGCGGCTTCGAGATCGGCGAGTTCCCGCAGCAGGCGGTCGAACTCGGCGTCCGGCATGATGGGACGCGTTTCGACGTAGTACGCGCGGTTGGCGCGTTCGAGGAGGTTCCGTAGTTCCGCCGCTCGGCGCGCCGGGTCACGAGCGCTCATGCCGCCATCGTACTCGCCCGCCGCCGTTCGCCGCGTGCCCCGCGTATGCTGCCCGCATGACGGCCCGGATCATCGACGGCCGCGCCCTCGCGGAGGCGTACCGCGCCCGGATCGCCGGGCGGGTGGCGGCCGCGCGAGCGGCGGGGGCGCGTGTCCGGCTCGACGCCGTGCTGGTCGAGTCCGGGGACAGCGCGGCCCGGCTCTACGCGGACAACCAGAAGCGGACCTGCGAGGCGCTCGGGATCGAGTACCGGCTGCACCTGCTGCCGGGCACGGCGGGCTTCGACGAGATCGCGGGGCGCGTGCTGCTGCTCAATCTTGACGAGGCGGTCTCGGCGATCATGGTCCACATGCCGCTGCCCGAGGGCGTGGACGCCTACCGCGTCCAGCGGCTGATCGCGCCGGAGAAGGACGTGGAGGGCGTGAACCCGGCGAACATCGGGAACATCGTCTACGGGCGGTCGTCGCTGGCGCCGTGCACCGCGCTCGCCACGGTCCGCATGATCCAGCACACCGGCGTGGAGTTGCGGGGGCGGGTGGCGGTGGTGGTCGGGGCGAGCGACGTCGTGGGCAAGCCGATCGCGCTGCTGCTCATGCGCGAGGACGCGACCGTGGTCTCGTGCAACAAGTGGACGCCGGGGCTGGAGGAACTGTGCCGCGCCGCGGACGTGCTGGTGGCGGCCGCGGGCGTGCCCGGTCTGATCCGGGGGGAGATGGTGAAACCCGGCGCGGTGGTGATCGACGTGGGCGTGAACCGCGTGCAGGGGCCGGACGGCACGATGCGGACGGTCGGCGACGCGGATTTCGACGCGGTGCGGGAGGTCGCGGGCTGGATCAGCCCGGTGCCGGGAGGGGTCGGGCCGATGACGGTGGCGATGCTGCTCACGAACGTCGCGCAGGCCGCGGGCGGCTGGTCCGATGCCGATTCGGGGGCTGCGATATCCCCCCCGTCGGGGCATTGACCCGGGCGGCGGGTGGGGCTTGAATTGCAGGAACCCCCGTCGGGGGGAATGGAGATGCGATGAACGCTCTGACTCTCGGGCTTCTCCCGAACATCGGCACGTGGGAGATGCTGCTGATCCTGGCGATCGGCCTGCTGCTCTTCGGCCGTCGCCTGCCCGAAGTCGGCCGCAGCCTCGGCAAGGGGATCGTCGAGTTCAAGAAGGGCCTCAAGGGCATCGAAGAGGACATCGAGCATCAGACCACGGCTCCGCCCGCCAAGTCGCCCGAGTCCATCCGTCCCCCGCTGACGAGCGGCGGGGAGGACGCCCGCGTGTCGCAGGGCCAGCCGATCGAGCAGACGGCGACCAGGACGGCTGAGTGAGCGGCGAGGGCTGAGCGGGTACCATCCGCTCATGCACTCGATCCTCCTTGTGTTCGTCGCCGCTGTGGCCGCTCAACCCGAACTGCCGATCGTCGAAGTCCGCTCGGACAACACGGTGATCGACCGGTCCTGCCGGGTCGTCGTCCCGGACGGCGTCGTGATCTCCGACGCGGACGGCGACGGCGTGATTCACATTCACGCGAGCGGCATCACGGTCGAGTTTGTCGAGGGGGCGGCCTTGCGAGGATCGGAGGCGGACGTGCCGTGGGACGAGCACGCCGGCATCGGCATCCGCATCGACGGGCAGTCCAACGTGACCCTGCGCAACGCCCGCACCCACGGCTTCAAGGTCGGCATCTGGGCGACGAACGCCGACGGGCTGACCGTTGAGGGGGCGGACGTCTCGGACGGCTACGCGATGCGGCTTCGGTCCACGCCGCAGGCCGAGGACGGGGGCGACTGGCTCTGGCCGCACGAGAACGACAAGCACGAGTGGATGGAGCGCTACGGAGCGGGGCTGTACGTCGAGAGGTCGTCGGGCGTGACGATCCGGGAGTGCTTCGCACGCCGGCGGCAGAACGGCATCATTCTTGACCGCGTGACGGACTCGCGGGTGTACGACAACGACTGCTCGTTCCTGTCGGGCTGGGGGCTGGCGATGTGGCGGTCGAGCGACAACGTCATCAGCCGCAACGCCTTCGACTTCTGCGTTCGCGGCTACTCGCACGGCGTGTACAACCGTGGGCAGGACTCGGCGGGCATCCTTGTCTTCGAGCAGTGTTCGCGGAACGTTTTCGCGGAGAACTCGGCCACCCACGGCGGCGACGGGTTCTTCGGGTTCGCCGGCAAGGAGGCGCTGGGCGAGAACCCCGGGCCGGAGGGGTTCTCGGTCGAGCGGGCGGGGTGCAACGACAACCTGCTCATCAACAACGACTTCTCCTACGCCCCCGCGCACGGCATCGAACTGACGTTCTCCTTCGGCAACCGATTCATCGGCAACCGCCTCGTTGAGAACGCGATCTGCGGCGTCTGGGGCGGGTACTCGCAGGACACGCTCATCGCCGTCAATCACATCGAGGGCAACGGCGAGATGGCCTACGGCCTCGAGCGCGGGGGCGTCAACATCGAGCACGGGGCGAACAACCTCATCCGCGAGAACGTCTTCCGCAACAACAAGTGCGCCGTCCACCTCTGGTGGGACGACGACCAGCACCTCTTCAGGACGCCGTGGGCGAAGGCCAACCACAAGGGGTGCGCCGAGAACGCCGTCATCAAAAACCGATTCGAGGGCGACGACCTTGCGCTCCACCTGCGCGACTGCCGGGGCACGAAGGTGGGCGCGAACCTCATGGAGGGCGTCAAGCGCGAGGTCGACGCGACGCCCGGCTCCGAGCCTGAGGAGGTGCTCGTCACCATGGACATCTTCTCGCCGCCGGAGTATCCGGTGTTCGGCGAGCGAAGCCCGGTCGGCGCGCGCGCGCCCCTCGCCGGGAGGCGCAACATCGTGATGGGCGAGTTCTTCCCGTGGGACCACGGGTCGCCGTTCGCCCGGCGCGGCGTTGGCGAGGCTTCGGCGGTCTACGAGGTCTTCGGGGGCAGCGATGCGCTCTCGGTGGTGCTCAACGCCGACAAGGTGATGTTCACCTGGGAGGAGCCGAAGGACGGCGTGCCGAACCGTTTCCTGCTCGGCGCGCCGGCGGGCGTCCATCCCTATGCGATCACCTTCCGCGACGGCCCGTGGAGCGAGCGCTTCGAGGGCACGATCGTCAGCGCACTCTGGACCATCCGGGTCTTCCCGTGGACGATCGACCCGCGCGAGGACCTCGAAGGCTGGCGGGCCGAGGCCCAAGGCCCGGAAGCGATGGAAGCGACGGCCAACGCCCTGCAACTCAAGTTCGCCGGCGGCGGGCCGCGCAACGTCGGCCTCTCGGACGAGATCACCGCCTCCGGCCCCGGCCCTGACCGGTTTGGCGTCATCGCCTCGACCCGGCTGCAACTCTCCCCCGGCCGGTGGCGGGTCTCCACGCTCAGCGACGACGGGGTGCGGGTGACCGTGGACGGGAGCATCGTGCTGGAGAACTGGACCTGGCACGGGCCGACGCGCGACCGGGCCGAGTTCGTCATCGCCGAGGAGCGGATCGTTGAGATCGTCGTCGAGCACTTCGAGATCGACGGCTACGCGGTCCTGACCTTCGACATCGAGCCGGTCCCGGCGCCCTGACCCCCGTTGCCGCACGGCGCGGCCGGGCTAGACTTGTCCACGGCTGACGGCGAGGTAGCTCAGCTGGTTTAGAGCGGCGGATTCATAACCCGCAGGTCGAGGGTTCGAGTCCCTCCCTCGCCATTCCCGGCTTGCAACCCGCCGCGGCTCGCGCTGCCGGTCTCGAACACGCCCGCCGCCCAGGGCGGCAGGTCCACCACGACGACGCCCGGTCCCGGCCCCGCAGCCGAGATACCGAAGTTGTGACGCTCACAGCACACCGGGCAGGGCCGGGGCCGACGCGCCGTCTGGTGATTGTGGCTGGTTGGTGGCACTGTAAGCGTCACGCCCACAGCATCGGCTTCTCGACGCCCCGTGTCAAGAGTAAATCGGGAAAATATTCTATCGGACTCGGACCACCCCTCGCTATCGGGCCACAGGCGGGGCAGCCGGGCCACGGCCTCCGCCATCTCCCGGGCCGTCGGGTCGTAGTACCGCATCTCCGTCCGCCCGGCGTGCCGCATCAGCCGGTCCACCAGCCGCTCGGGCACGCCCAGCCCTGTCAGCGTCGTCGAGAACCACTTGCGGCACGAGTGGGGGCTGAACGCCCTCCCCCGCGTGTCCACGCGCTGGATGCCCGCCAGGTCGGCGTCGAGCCGGAACGTCACGCGCGAGGGCACGACGGGGAACACTGGGTCTTCCGGCCCGTTCGGCACCGTCTCCCGGTGGCGGGCCAGCATCCGGGCCAGTTCGGGCGCGATCGGCGTCTCCTGCCGACGCCGGCCCTTGTGCATGTTCGGCTCCCAGAGGATCACGCCCTCGTCGAGCAGCAGGTGCCGCCACCGCCACATGGCCGGCTCGGAGTACCGGCACCCGGAAAGGAACAGGCACCCCCAGTAGAGCGACCGCACGCCCCGCGCCCGGCCGTCGTCGCCCCGCGTGAGGGCGACGCGCATCAGTGACCGCGCCTCGTCGGTCGTCGCGGCCCTGGAACCCGGAGCCGGATCGGCAGCCCCGACGTGGCAGCGCACCAGCGGGTCACGCTCGATCAGGCCGGCGTCCTCGGCCCAGCGTGTGAGCGACCTGAACGACACCAGCACCCGCTTCTTCGTCGCCGCCGTCCACCCGCGCGAGGCCGAGGCCCGAGCGATGTAGCCCGTCACCGCTTGGAGGGTGAGCGCCGCAACGTCGGACCACCCTTCTGACGCGATGCCGCGCTCGACGTCGCCGCGCATGTTCCGCACACTGCCCGGACGACGATGCCGAACGGTTGTTAGGTACTCCGCCCAGCCGTCGAGGGCCAGAGTCAGCGGGGTCGGCTCCGACTCGATGCGCCCGGCCACGACGCCCGGTGGTGTTCCACGTGGAACAGGACCCGAACCAGAACGCAAGTCCGGTTGTGTCATGAACCTATGACACTCTCGGGCCGTCCGTGTGTCAATGATTTTCCGGGAAAATGCGCCGCCGTCCAGCCGTCCAGCCGGATGCACGGTACAATCCGCCATGCTGACGACCGATGAACTGGCGTCGCGGCTCGGCATCCTTCCGGACACCTGCCTCCGCCGGGCCAGGACCGTCGGGGTCAAGCCGCTGCGTGTCGATCGGGGCAACCGCTACATCTGGTCGCAGTCGGCGGTCACGCAGTTGATGGGCGTCCGCCGGGGCCGACCACGTCTCCCGCGGTGCCCGACTTGCGGCGCTCCGAGGCGGTAGGTATCCTTGCGGTCGTCGGCGGGCGACTCGGCTGGAGCGCAGAGGCCGGTCTCATAATCCGGACAGCGAAGTTCGATTCTTCGGCCCGCTATTCACCCACCCCTGCCCCCCATGAGCACCCTCGTCGGGCGTATCTGCCCGGCGGGGGTGTTGTTTGCGCCCACCGCGCGCCCACAGTGGGCGCCGGGAGGGAATGGAACCGGGAATAATCTGCCCTCGATTGCGGAGCCGAGGGGGGCTTGGAAACCCGACCATCTTCCTGACTCCGCGAAAATGGTTGCACCGGGGGGGGCAGGGCGGTAGGGTCGGGGGATGAGACTCCGCCTGACAGCCCTGGCCTTCGGTTTGGCGTGGGCCGTGGGTGGCTGCGCCTCCACCCAGACGCCGCCGGTCCGCATGGGTGACTACCCCGAACACTTCGTCCCGAAGAGTAGTGTCCCATTCGAGCCGGCCGATCGCGTCGTGATCGTGCCGGTTCAGTTCGACCCGACGTCCGCGCCAGACCCAGCCGGGTACTTCAGCATCGGGCACGTCGTCTTAGACGCGAGGCGCTACGGCTCCTTTGGCCACGACGCGGAATGCCTCGACAACTTTGCACGCGCCCGCGGCGCCCACCTCGTACACTGGACCCAGCGACCCATCGGCGAGCGTGAGGTCGTGGACCTGATGCCTGTGCCGACACTCGACACGGCGAGCGCCTCCGCCTGGAACAACCGCGGGGACGTTGTATTCGGCCGCGCGTCCGGCATGAGCGTGACCCTTGTTCCCGAGCGGCGAGTTGTCCAGTTCTTCGAGTTCAAAGCCGTCTTCTACCGGCTCATCGCCGCTTCAGCGGAGTAGGCCCGTGGTCAAGGCCATACGCGAAACAGCCTGCTTTCTACTGCTCATCGCCGTCCCGCTCGCCCTGCTGGTTCTCGTCCAGTACGTGCCCCGGTGGGTGACGTTCTCGATCGTCGTCGGATTCGTCGCCATGATGCTCATCGGGGGCGCACAAACCGAGGACTGGATCAAGAGGCCCCGCGACTACGTCGTCTACTTTGGACTCATGGGGCTGTGGCTGTGCGCCGTCGTCTTCGCGCATCCGCTGGTGTCCCGCCTCGAAGAGGAATGGGCGCTGCCTACGGTCCTGACGCTTCTGGTGCTCGGCACCGTCGTCGGACTCGTATGTGTGCTCTGGCGCAGACGGCGAAAGTAGCTACCGGAACACATCCCTGTTCCGATCCACAAGGTTGCCGAGCCGCCGCGCCATCTCGCGCTTCTCGGCCTCGACGCCCTCGATGAAGGTGCGCTGAGCCGGGGTCAGGTCCACCTTCTTCTGCACCGCCAGCAGCGGGTCGTATCGGCCGCTGATAATGCTCATCAGGTCCGAAGACGTGATCGGCTCGTTCGGTCTGGTGCGCCGCCACCGCTCGACCGCGCGGCGGAAGATCCGGTCGTCGTCGTCGAGGACGGCCCGGAAGATCATCCGTCGCTCGGCCGTGACAGAGCGGTCGTCTTCGTAGGCCCGCAGCGCGCGCCGGAGTTCAGCCCGCTCGTCCGGCCCGCTGAAGATGTTGAAGAGCATTCGCTTGATGTCGGCCAGTCCACCCCACGGCAGGCCGAACCGAAGGGCGATCAGGCCGGCCGCGCCGTCCGCAGCCGATCTCAGTTTGTGCGCCGCGACCACCTCGCCATCCGCATCGACCACGTCATCG
>DAOMNQ010000017.1:49954-51149 GCA_035443945.1 Phycisphaerales bacterium
TCGTGGCGTCCACCCAGACCTGGTCGATCAGGCTCGACGAACGCGGCTGACTCCACTCGCCCAGCACCACACGTAGGGCGGGCGCCAGCAGGTTCGGCCCAAGAAGCGGCACGAGCGCGGCGAGTTCCGTCGCGTAAGTCTTCGCGCCGCGCCGCCACAGCGCGTCGTCGTCATCCGTACCCCGCATGGACTTCAGGAACTCCCGCACGAGCGTCACCCAGGCGGTCGAGGCGGCCACGGCCGCGAGACCGCCGACGGCCGTCTGCATCGACGCGCGGGCGCCCGGCACGCCACAGCCTCAACGCACGGGCCGAGGCGAGCGATGAACGCATCGCCGCCGAGTAGATCTTCGAGACGGACGATGTGAAGATAACCATCGCCATGAAGATGGGATTGCGCCGTCCCTCCGCGAGAAACCCAGACAACTCCATGCCGTGGCCGGTGTTCTCGCCCCGGAACATCAGCCGTTCCCACTCCCGCCCCACCAACTCGCCGTACCGCGCGTCGTCCGGCTTGACGCCGAGGTTCTCCTGCACGTGCAGCTCGGCCATGCGACCGCGCACGACGGCGCCGAACTCGTCCGACTTCGACAGCGGCTTGAGCGCGATCTCCGAGACGCCCGGTCCGCCGAAGCGCGACCGTTCGGTGGCGATGCCGGCCGTCGCCTGAAACGCGAAGTCCTCGTACCTCGTCCGCCAGTATGGGGAGTGCTCCCGGAGCAGTTTCGCCACGCGGCTCCGCATGGCCACCCA
Organism: Phycisphaerales bacterium; assembly: GCA_035443945.1. Classification (GTDB taxonomy): domain Bacteria; phylum Planctomycetota; class Phycisphaerae; order Phycisphaerales; family UBA1924; genus CAADGN01. The sequence continues at coordinate 50,707 of DAOMNQ010000017.1, forward strand.
CTCCGCCGCGGCCGGGATGCTCCGGGTCATGATCGACAGGCCGTTGGGCAGGTACGACGCGCTGATCGGGATGCCCGACGGGTTCAGCATCAGGGTCGAGAGCCGCGCCCCGAGGATCGAGGCCGCGGCGAGCCTCATGCCGCGGCGCATCTTCCGTGCGCCATCGCTCCGGTCGGCCGTGCGGACGGTCTGCATGTGCACCGCCGCGAGAATCCGGTCGTACCCGACCTTGCCCACGCGCTGGATGATCCCGCGCTTCACGTCGGCGCGGCCGAGGATCGCGTAGACGTTCGAGGTCGGCCCCAGGTAGGCCGCCAGCCTCGACACGTGGTCCACGTGGTTGATGTAGGCGTCGAAGGCGTCGCCGACTTCCAGTGGAGCCTTGGAACCGATGCGCTCTCTCAGGTGGCCCCAACTCGTCAGCGTCGCCTCGGCGTCGCGGG
>DAOMNQ010000018.1:0-51045 GCA_035443945.1 Phycisphaerales bacterium
TCCTCGAGCGGCGAGCCGATCCACCCGCCCGCGCCGAAGGACTGGTCGCCGCCGACCATGAGCAGCCCGCCGCCGGTGTCGTGGACGTACTGTCGCAGGGCCTGCTGCTGCGCCTCGGAGTAGTCGTAGGCGGCCTGGTTCACCATGATGACCGCGTCGTACGCCGTGAAACCGGCGAGATCGACTGGCGCGGCGTCCGGCGTGCGCACCTCGGAGCGGATCTCCGACTCCGCCAGCGCGCCCACCAGCGCGGCGGACTCGTCCACCTCCCCGCGGTCGGTGCGCAGCACCAGCACACGCCCCTCGCCAGAGACGAACGTGACCGCGAGCGCCTGGTTGTTCTCGATGATCCCGTCGTTCGGCACGCCCGCGGCCGTCAGTTCCGGCTCGAAAACCGCCCGGAACTGGTGCGCTCCGCGGCCGGGCATCTGGACGGGCACGCTGAGCACGTTCGTCCCGGCGCGCAACTCGACCGGCACGCTCACTTCGGGAGAGTCCGGGTCGAGGTCCATCGGGTGGTCGTTCATGAGGATCGAGAGGCGGCCGTGCGCGGGTCGCGTCGCGGTCAGGACCACTCGAAGCGGAACGATCTCGCCCTCGCGCGCCAGCACGGGAGCGACGAGGCGGTCGGCGATCACCTCGTTGTCATAGCGGTAGCGCAGCGGCAGCACGTCGATCGGCACCCCCGCCGCCCGCGCCGCCTCGGCCGCCCGGACCAGGCTCCCCTCGGTCTCGTTCCCGTCGCTCACGAGCAGGATGCGGTTCGCGGCGTCGTGGGAGGCGGTGGCGAGGGCGAGTTGCACCGCGGAGGCGAGGTTCGTCCCGTCGGTCGCGCCGACCATGCGCCGCTCGACGCGATCGACGCGCCGGCTTGGGAGATTCTGCACATAGGCCTCGCGCGCGGTGGCGATCAGGCCGCGCCGGTCGTCGGTCTTCTTCTCGGCCGTCGCCTGGTCGATGAAGCGGTCGGCGCGGACCTGCAACTCGACGGGCACGGATCGGCTCGCGTCGAGGATGACGCTCACGGCGACGTCGCGGCTCTGCTTGCGCAACTGCGGCTCGGCGACCGCGCCGGCGACGAGCGCGATCACGAGCATCCGCACGCCGACCGCCACGCGCCGCGTCGTGCTGCCCAGTCCGCTCAGGCTCCGGCGCGACAGCCAGACCGTGAGCGCCCAGAGCAGAGGGACCAGAATCAGCCAGATCGGCCGAAGAAACTCGATCGGTCCCAGGGTGATGGCGGCCAGCGTCACCCGCCCCCTCCCCGATCGTCATGCCGCGCCGTGCGCACCGACCGCAGCGACGGGCGATCGAACCCGAGCACGCGCCCGTTGCCCGAGTCCAGCACGAAGACCGTGCGGTCCTGCACGGCGACGCCCCAGGGGTAGGCAAGTTCGCCCCGCCCGCGCCCCGCGCGGCCGTAGGTTGCGAGGGCGTCGCCCGTGTCGAGGTCGATGCGCTGGACGCGCGAGTTGCCGAACTCGACGACGAGCGCGGTGCGATCGGGCAGGATCGCCAGGCCGTAGGGGTAGCGGAACTCGCCCGGCTCCGCGCCGGCGCGTGCCGGCGAGCCGTGCCAGGCGATCAACGCGCCATCCGGCGTGAACCGGCCGATACGGTGGTTGCACGAGTCCGCGACGATGATCTCCCCGCGGACCGGCTCCCATGAGACGGACTGCGGGCGGTTGAACTCGACGCCCTCGCCCGAGCCGAACGCGCCGAACGCGAACAGGAAGTCGAGTTGGGCGTCGAAGACGCTGACGCGGTCGTTCCCCCCGTACTCGGCGACGTAGACGCGCTCGACACGCCCCGCATCGCCGGTAACGACCGCGACGTCCGTGGGGTAGATGAACTCGCCGTCGCCCTTGCCGTAGCGCCCGACGGAGGCGAGCAGCGCAGGCTCGCCGTCCACCGCGGTCGGCGGGCGATAGACCATCAGGCGGTGGTAGTGGGTGTCCGCGATGTAAAGGGCAGGCTCGGGCGGGTCGCCGAACGGGGCGGCGGTGATGCCGACGGGCTTGCCGAGTTCCCACTCCGGCATCCTGAACGACGCGAGACAGTCGCCCGTTCGCGGGTCGAGCCGCTGCACACGCGCGGTCTTGTCGATCACCCAGATGGACTCGCCGTCCGCGTCGATGCAGCGTGGGTAGGCGAACTGGCCCGGCGCGCCGCCCGGCTCGCCGATTTCCACGCGGACCTCGATCGGGCCGCCGGACTCCGGGCCGCACCCCGCGACCGAGAGCAAACCGGTCGCGACCGAACCGGCGCAGGCCAGGCGCAACGCCCCGCGCCAACCCATCCCGCGCCGTCCTCGCCCGACCCCGGTTCGCATGTCCAACACAGGGTACCGGGTGCCTCGCCCCGCGGTTCGCCCGACTTGCAGGGCGGAGCCTGTCAGGCCCCGTGTCGTGTCACCCGTGCGGTCAGGACCAGCGCACCGATCCCAAGCGCAAGCCCGACAACGATGAGCATGACGGAGGCCGCCGAGAGGTCCGACTGGCGGGCAAAGTGCAGGAAGTTGAGCATGAGCGTCGCAAGCCCGCCCAGCCCCGGGGGCTGGAGTTGGCTGGCGGCCTCGACCTCGTGGAAGGCGAGCGCGCCCGTCGCCAGCCCCACGCCCGCCAACGCGCCGGCCTGCATCGGCCTTGCCACACGCCACCAGCCGCGAACCCCCTCTGCCCCGTCGAGGCGGCGCAAGTCGGCGAGCGCTCGGGGCTGAAGTCGCGCCAGCACACACCCGATCAGCACGCCGAGGAACCCGAAGCGCGCGACCTCCCCCACCGCCACGACCACGATCGACCCGCCGACGAGGGGCGCCCGGCCGTAGGCGGCATCGACGGCCGAGCCGATGAGGACGCCCGGCATCAGGGCGGCCGCGAGCCACGACGCGAGAGCACACGCCACGAGCCAACGGTCTGCTCGGCGGCGCGATCCGGCGATCGAGGCGACGCACGCCGCAACGATGACCGCCGTCGCGCCCGCGATCGCCGCCCACGCCCCGCTGCTTGCCGCAGCCGGCGCGATGGTGCGCGCGGTGTTGGCGATGGCGCGAAGGGTGCCTGCGTCGCGTGCGAGGAGCACGAACGGCACGGCGACGCTGAGCGACCACACCGTGCCGGCAGCGCACCACGCGAAGGCGCCGACCCTGGGCCTGTCGTCGGTCGCTTCGCCGCCGGTGCGGGCCGAGGCTGCACGAGCGACCGGCCCGGCGATGGCGACCCCGGCGAGGAGTGCAACGGCAACGAGCGGCCAGGCCGACGCCCACGACCGCCAACGCTCGGCGAACGGGTGGAAATCGAGCGAGAACCAGACGACCTCGACGGCGTAGGTCGGCACGTTGGCCACGTGCAGCGGCACGGGCGAGGCGAGCGTGAGCAGCGCGGCACACCCGGCCGCGCCGACCCATCCCCAGCGCGTGGCGGAGACGATCAACGCCGCCCTTCGCCAGCCCCGCATGGGTTCGAGCGCGAGCGCGTCGAGCACGGCGCGGTCGATCCGGCGTGCCGCGATGGCGAGCACGACCGCCGCGACGGGCCAGACCCAGAGCACCAGCCCGAGCCAGGCGAACGCGCGTCCCATCGCGATCGGCGCCCAGGTCGCGCCGCGCTGGAGCGCATCATCGACGACACCCGCGAGGACGCCCCCCGGCGCGCGCAGGAGGTTCCACCCCGCGTAGGCGAGGTAGTTCGGCAGCAGCATGGGCGCGAGCAGGAGCGGCGCCCACGCGGACCGCGCGGAGCGCAGCCCCCACGCCACCGACCGGGCGAGCGCAACAGCGCGAACGCGCGTGATGGCAAGGTCGCCCGCGCCGGCGTCGAGCACGCCGCGAACGACGCCGACCAACGCCCAACCGGCGGGCCAGAGCACGGCGACGGCGACGATGCACATCAGCACGATCGCACAGGGCGAACACGCGACGAACCGGAGCGCGCGTGCCGATGCGGGCGTGTGCGGTTCGTCCGGCATCGGGGCGAGTCTACACCCGCGCGTCGGAGGCCCCCGCGGGCGGGAGCGCACGCCCCGTGCCGCCCCGATATGATGCCCGCCCTGTGCCGGGGGTTCTCTCCTTTCCCTGCCGCTGCCTCGCCCCAACCCGGGCGGCGCACGCCGGACGACATCCATGATCGACATCCGCAAACTGAAGGAACTGGTCCGATTGATGGTCGAGAACGACCTCTCGGAACTCGACCTGCGCGACCAGCAGGAGACGGTCACCATCAAGCGAGGGCCGAGCGGGATCGTGATGGCGCCCGCGTACCCGCACGCTGGCATGGCCGGGGCCGGCGGCGTGCCGGGCGCGGAGCCGTCGCCCGCGACCGACAACGGCGCGGCCCGCGCCGCGGACGACGACGACGCCGGGCTGGTCGCCATCGAGTCGCCCATGGTCGGCACGTTCTACTCCGCCGCCACCCCGGACGCCGAGCCGTTCATCTCGGTCGGCTCCTCGGTCTCGGCCGACACGGTCGTCTGCCTCGTCGAAGCGATGAAGGTGTTCAACGAGATCAAGGCCGAGTGCGCGGGCACGGTCGAGCGCGTGCTCGTGAACAACGGCGAGGCCGTGGAGTTCGGGCAGAAACTGTTCCTGATTCGGCCGGCGTGAGAAGAGAGGGTCAAGGGATCAAGGGATTGGGGTGCCGAGAATCGGACGCCCCACGTTGAAACCCAGATGCGGACCCTCGACCCCCCGATCCCCCTTTTCTGATCCCTCGATCCCTTCCCCACCATGTTCCGACGCATCCTCATAGCGAACCGCGGCGAGATCGCACTCCGCATCATCCGCGCCTGCCGTGAACTCGGCGTCGAGGCGGTGTGCGTGTACTCGAAGGCCGACGCCAACGCTCCCTACCTGCGCCTGGCCGACCGGGCCATCTGCATCGGCGAGGGGCCGGCGAAGGAGAGTTACCTCAACATCAGCCGGATCATCTCCGCCGCTGAGATCGCGGACGTGGACGCGATCCACCCCGGATACGGGTTCCTCTCGGAGCGCGCGGACTTCTCCGCCATCTGCCGCGACTGCAAGATCGAGTTCATCGGCCCCAGCCCCGAGGCGATGGGGAAACTCGGGGACAAGGTCGAGTGCAAGCGCACCGCCCGCGCCGCCAAGGTGCCGATCTTCCCCGGCTCCGAGGGGGCGATCGAGGACGAGGACGAGGCGGCCAAGATCGCCGAGGAGGTCGGGTACCCGGTCATCATCAAGGCGGCGGCGGGCGGCGGCGGGCGCGGGATGCGCATCTGCCGCAACGAGGCCTCGCTGCGGTCGAACATCCGGGCGGCGCAGCAGGAGGCGCAGGCAGCGTTCGGCAACGGATCGGTGTTCATCGAGAAGTTCCTGGAGCACGCGCGGCACGTCGAGGTGCAGGTGCTGGGCGACAAGCACGGGCACGCGGTCCACCTCTTCGAGCGAGACTGCTCCGTGCAGCGCCGCCACCAGAAACTCATCGAGGAGGCCCCCGCCCCGGGCGTCGACCGCCGCAAACTCGCCGCGCTCGGCGAGGGCGCGGCGCGGCTGGTGCGGTCGGCCGAGTACGCCGGCGCGGCCACGGTCGAGTTCCTCATGGATGAGAAGCAGAACTTCTACATGCTCGAGGTCAACACCCGCGTTCAGGTCGAGCACCCGGTGACCGAGATGATCACGGGGGTGGACATCGTGAAGATGTCGATCCTGATCGCGGCGGGCGAGCCGCTGCCCTTCCGACAGAAGGACGTGACGTTCCGCGGGCACGCGATGGAGTGCCGCATCAACGCGGAGGATCCGGAGAAGGGATTCATGCCCTCGGCGGGAGCGGTGGACCTGTGGGAGCCGCCGGGCGGGCCGGGCGTGCGTGTCGACTCGCACGTCGTCACCGGCTACCGCGTGCCGCCGAACTACGACTCGATGGTGGGGAAACTGATCGTGCACGCGGACAACCGGGAGGCGTGTCTGGCGCGGATGGCCCGCGCCCTGCGCGAGTTCCGCGTGGGGCCGATCAAGACGACGATCCCGCTGCAACTTCGGCTGATGGAGAACTCGGACTTCCGGACGGGGGGGGTGGACATCCACTTCCTCGAACGGCTGCTGAAGTAGGGGGATCACCGGCACGCTCCGCGTCCCCGGGCACACACCCGCAAAAGCGCCTGCTTGCGTGGGCGTGATCCCCCTTGAAACGGCTTGGCTGCTCTGATATCTTGAGTCAACGTGAGTGGTGCCCGCCCGATCAGCCGCGGGCGAGCATGTGGGAGTGGCAGGGACTGCCGTGAAGTCTGCGGACCTCGTGCCCGCCGCGTGGGCGGTCCTGTCGCAAGCGTGCCTGCACACGGGCAGCAGGCGGTGTTCACGAGCAAAAAGGAGAGAACCATGCGTCTGATCGCCAGCACCATCGCAGCCGTCGGCCTCGCCGCCTCGTTGGCCTCGGGCCAACTGATCGTCGGGAACGATCAGTCGGGAACCGCTCACATCTACCACATCGACGTGAACACGGGCGTGGCGACACCGATCTACTCGTCGTCGACGAACACCGCCAAGCCGTGGGGGATGGCGTACGACGGCGCCACCAACACGCTGTACTGGAACAACGGCTCGACGCTGTACGCCTCGACGTACGACATCAACGGACTGAACCCGGTGACCCTCGGGACGATGATGTTCAACAACGCCACTGTCAACTTCGTGGGACTGGGCTTCAGGAACGGCATGCTGGTCGGGACGCGCAACATCGCGACCGAGGCGGTCTACGAGATCGACCCCGTGACGCTCATCGCGACCCAGACCTACGTGTACTCGAGCACGTTCGACTTCGGCGGCGTGGACGTCGACGCGACGAACAACAACCTGTACGGCTTGAGCGACACGCCGAGCGACGGGCGCGGGCTTTACCTGATCGACGACACCAATCAGACCGTCACGCTCAAGGCGCCGTACCCCGCCGGCGAGACCGACATCGACGGCCTGGCGGTCCACAACGGCATCGCCTACTACGTGACGGACGGCCCGAACACCACGCAGGCGAACTTCTATATCTTCGACGCGAACACCGGCGTGCAGTTGGGCACGCTCCCGTCTCCCTTCACGGGCAGCGGCACCTTCTCGGCCGCCGCGTTCGTGCCCGCGCCGGGCGCGCTGGCTCTGCTCGGCCTCGGTGGCCTGACAGCGATGCGCCGTCGCCGCTGAACGGCCTCCGATCGATTCCGACTCGTCCCTCGCGGGGCCGGCTCCACACAGGGGCCGGCCCGGGTTCGTTGCGCGTAGCATTGATCGCGCCGATTCCGGCGCAGGGGAGGCTCAGCAATGCGAAAGATGCTCGTCCGTCTGGTCGCGGCGTTCGTCGTGCTGCTCGTTGTCGTGGTCGTGGGCGGCGTCCTCGCCGTCGGCATGGCGGCGAACTCGATCGCACGGCGGGGCGTCGAGGCCGGCGCGACCTACGCCCTTGGCGTCGATACGAAACTCGCAGGCGCGAACGTGGGCATCATGTCCGGCTCCTTCGACATGAACGGGCTGCGCGTCGCCAACCCGCAGGGATTCAAGAGCGACGCCTTCATGTCGCTCGGCTCGGGGGGCGTCTCGGTCTCGTTCGGCACGCTCCGCCGGGAGATCGTGGAACTCCCACGCCTCGAACTGGCCGACCTCACCGTGAACCTCGAACGCGCCGACGGCAAGGCGAACTACCAGGCCATCATCGACAACCTCAAGCGCTTCGAGTCCGGCAAGGACAAGCCCTCCACGGGCGAGGAGAAACGCTTCGTCATCCGGCGCGTGGACGTGCGCAACGTGCGCGCCAACGTCTCCATGCTCCCCGTCGGCGGCACGCTGACCACCGTGCAGGTCATCGTGCCCGAGATCGTGCTGACCGACGTCGGCTCCGACGGCAGCGGCGTGACGCTCGGGCAGGCGGCGAACATCATCACGAAAGCCGTCCTCGCCTCCATCGCCGCAAATGCGGGCAATCTCCTCCCGACCGACCTCGTCAACGACCTCACCTCGCAACTCGGGCAACTCGAATCGCTCCAGTCCCTCGGCGTCAACTTCGCGGCGGACTTCGGGCAGGGACTCCAGAACATCACCGGCTCGATCGGCGACGCGGCCAAGAGCCTCGAAGACCTGAAAAACATCGGCGAGGACGCGACCAAGCAGATCGAGGACGCCGCCAAGGGCATCGGCAACCTGCTCGGGGGCAAGAAGGACGGCGGGGGCTGAGCGGGCGGGCGCGCGGCGTCCCTCGATCTCATGTCCCGGCGGATGAGCCTCGCGTGAATCGGGCGCCGATGATCGGGAGTTGCGCCCTGCGCAGGGCGACGATGGTTGCGCAGGCGGCGAAGACGATCAGGGCCATGGCGAAGAGCAGCCCTCCGTCGTCGGCGACTTCGATGCCCAGCACGGTCAGGTGACTGACGATCGCGCCCGCGATGACTCCCAACCCCAGCAGCGCGCCGTAGACGGCCAAGCGGGGCACGAGGAGCAGCACGACGGTGGCCAGTTCCGCGAAGGCGGTCGCGTACCGGCCCCACGGCTCGACGCCCAGCGTGCTGAAGATGTGGACCGCCTCCTCGGCCCCGCTGAACTTGAAGAACAGCGTCTGGCCGAGGATGATCGCGACGATCACCTGCAGCACCCAGGAGCCCGCTCTGACGCGTGTGGAGAGCGCGGCGTGGGACATGGATGAACCTCCTTGTGGCTACCCGGGCGTACCCGGAGATGAGCGGATCGGTTGCGGGGGAGGACGCGGCGGTCACTCGATCCGCGGGTCCACCCAGCGGTAGAGCACGTCCACCGCGAGGTTGAAGAGGATCAGCATGGTCGCGAAGACCAACACGACGCCCATGATCAGGAACAGGTCCTTGTTCTGGACGGCGTTCACGAAGTGCTGGCCCAGCCCCGGCACGTTGAAGACGCGCTCGACGACGAACGAGCCGGTCATGGCGAGCGCGGTGGCCGGGCCGAGGTAACTGAGCACGGGCAGGAAGGCGTTCTTCAGCGCGTGGCGGAGGAGCACGCGCAGTTCGTGGACGCCCTTGGCGCGAGCGGTGCGAACAAAATCGGAACTGAGGTGCTCGACCATGCCCATCCGCGTCAGCCGGGCGATGTACGCCGCGAATGGAAGCGAGAGCGTGACGGCGGGGAGGATCATCTGCTCCGGGCCTCCCCAGCCGCCGACGGGCAGGGCGGCCGCCCAGACGCCGAAGACGAGCAGCAGCACCGTGCCGATGACGAAACTCGGGAGGCTGATGCCGACGAGGGCGACGGCGAGCGTGGCGAGGTCGGCGATCGAGTTCGGCCTGGCCGCGCCGACCACGCCCGCGGTGACGCCGATCACGACGGCCAGCAGCATGGCGGCCGCGCCGAGCGTGACCGACACCGGCAGCGCGGCGGCGACGATGTCGTTGACGCGGTAGTCCTTGTACTGGAGCGAGGGTCCGAGGTCGAAGATGAATCGCCCGGGCGGGATGAGGCCCGCCTCGATGGCCTCGCGCTCGCGCCGGTCGGCCTCGCCGCTCAGGCTCTCGCGGACCCACTTCACGCCGGTCGCGCTGTCGAGGTAAGACCAGTAGAACTTTCCGAAGTTGTCGAGGTTGTACTGGGCCTTCATCGCCTCGACGACCTCGGGCGCGGGCTTGCGGCCCTCGGGGTTCTCCAGCGGGTTGCCCGGCACCTTCCACGCCAGCACCAGCGTCAGCGTGTAGATCACGCCCACGATGAGCGGCAGTTGCACCAGGCGGCGGACGATCATGGCGATCACGGCGCGGCCCCCCCCGCTGCCGACGCCGCCGGCCCGCGCGGGTGCAGGGGCATGGTGCGCACGCGATCGCTCCCTTTGCCGTCGCCGAGGACGTCGTAGAGGAAGATGTTCTCGTTGGTGCGCGGGTGCGGGTTGGGTCCGCTGAGTTCGTGGGCGTTGAACATCGTGACCGTGCAGTAGTGGAAGATGGGCACGAGGGGGAGGTCGCGCTCGACGAGGATGCGTTCGGCCTCGGAGAGGAGGGCCATGCGCCGGGCCGGGTCGGTCTCGCGGGCCGCGTCGTCGAGCAGGGCGTCGAACTCGCTGGACGAGTAGGCGCGGTCGTTGTTGCCGTCGCCCGTGCGGTTGATCTCGAGGAAGGTCGTGGGATCGCCGTAGTCGCCGTACCAGCCGGCGCGGCTGGTCATGAAGTTGTGGTTCTTGAGGTCGTCGCGGAAGACCTTGATCTCCTTCTGGGCGAGGCGGACGGGCACGCCGAGGTACTTCTGCCAGTTGCGTGCGACGGATTGGGCGATGAGGTCGTGCCCCGCGTCCTTGTTGAAGAGGACTTCGACGGTGGGAAAGCGGGAGGGATCGTCGTAGCCGGCCTCGGTGAGGAGGGCGCGCGCCCTCCCGGCGATCGCCTGCCTGCCCGCTTCGTCGCTCGCGTCGCTCAGGCAGTCCAGACCGCGCGGCGACTCGTAGCCGCCCAGCGAGCCGGCCGGGATGAGCGTGCGCGCCACCGGCTCGCCCAGGCCGCGAACCTCCTCCGCGATGGCCCGCTTGTCGATGCACATGGCGAAGGCGCGGCGCACGCGGGCGTCGGCGAAGGGGTTGGGTCGCCCGTCGGGCAGGGCGGGGCGGCAGTTGAAGTTGTAGAAGTAGGTGCCGAACGCGGGCACGACATGGACGTGCGCCCTCGGGTCGTCGGGCAGGCGGCGGTCGATCTCGAACTGGTCGTGCCCCTCGGCGAGCAGGCGCACGTAGTCGTTCCAGTGCTCGCGGTAGAACTCCTGCTTGCGGGCGTGCATCTCGCGCCGGTAGGGCACGGTCACGTCGGCGAGGTACTGCACCGAACCCGTCCGGAACGCCAGCACCTGCGCGTTCGGTTCCTCGATCGACGGGATCGCGATCGAGCGGACGCCGAGCGAATCGGCGTCCCACCAGTGCTCGTTGGCCTCGAGGCGCATGTCGCGCTTGAAGCGCCAGACCGTGAGTTTGAACGGCCCGTTGCTGATGAGCCGCGGCGGCTGCGTCCAGCCCGCCTCCGCGATGATGCGACCGGTCTCCGTGTCGAGGCGGTCGTACTGGCGCACCAGCGGCGGGTAGACGGGGTAGAAGGTCGCGAAGGCGCACAGGTCGAGGAAGTACGGCACGGGGCGGTCGAGGCGCACCACGAGCGTCCGATCGTCCACGGCCCGCACGCCCACCACCTCGTCGAAGCGGCGCTCGGTCTCGGCCCAGAGGTCGCGAGCGGCCTGGGCGCGCGCGGCCGTGCCCTGGTTCGCGGGGCGCGAGCGGGCAAACTCGGCGAGGGCATCGGCCCGCCAGTCGGCGAAGTCCTGCGCGCCCTCGATGAACATGAACAGGCCCGAATAGTCCGCCGCCGTGTCCGGCAGGATCGCCCGCCGCCACGCGAAGACGAAGTCGCCCGCACGCAGCGGCTCGCCGTTGGACCACTTCGCCGTCGGGCGGAGGTGGAAGACGTACTCGCGCCCGTCCTCGGAGATATCCCACCGCTCGGCGGCGGCGGGGATGGGGTCGTAGCCGTCGGTGAAGACGTCGTTGGCGGCCAGCCCCTCGAAGAGCAGCCGGGCGACGCGGAGGTCCTGCATCCAACTCATCTTCTGGAGGTCGAGGGTGGTGACGTCGTTGCCGTTGCCGAAGGTGAAGTCCGCCGGAGGCTGCGGGCGGTCCAGCGCGACCGACAGCCCGACGAGGACGACCAGCAGCAGAACCGGAACGAGCGCCCGCAGCATGTGCGGGAACGATACCACGACCGTGGCCGCAGGGGTCTGTCAGGGATGCGTCGATGGGGTTCAGTTGAACCAGCGCGTGGCGCGGTCCTGCGGCATGGAGACGGGCGGCTGCGTGAGTTCCGCGACGAGCCGGCGTGCCGCGTTGCGGTAGTCGCTGTCCTGCCCGGCGTTGAGCATGTCCGCCAAGCGCGTCTGCTGGGGCGGATTCGGAAGCAACTTCTGGCGGGAGAAGAACACGAGGTTCTCTCCGACGTTGACGAGGTCGGTCTCGAAGCGGCGTTCGCCGGCCGCGAGTTCGCCCCGCTCGAGCAGGCGGGCCACGAAGCCGATGGTCTCCCCACCCAGGGCCGCGGCGGCGCGGGTCGCGCGGTCGCCGATGCCGGCCGGTGTGGTGATGGCGTCGCGCATGGCTTCGCCCGCGCGCATGACCGTGAGGAGCACGATGCGCCGCTCCGGCCCCGGCTGGGCGGCGTAGAGACGGTCGCCCACGCCCTCGGCGAGCGCGACCCAGGCGTTCTGTGCCGGAGGCGCGAACTCGGATCGGCCGATCGACCCGGCGGCGATGAGCGAGCGGGCGACGGCGTCGGCCGTCCACGCGTCGCGCTCGGAGCGCAGCCGCTCGCCGAGGTGATCGACAATGCGGCCTGCCGTCGCGGGCGTGAGGGCCGGCGCCTGGTCGCGAACGGCGCGGAGACTCGTGGTCAGGGCGGCGATCGCGGCGTACCGCACCGTCTGCCGGTCGTCGCTCGTTCGCTCCAACACCACACGGGCGGCGGCGTCGTCCGCCAGTTCGCCCAGCACGAGCAGGGCGTTGATCGCCACCTCATCGCGTGCATCGCTTGCCAGCGGGGCGAGGCGGTCCAGCATGACGCCGCGGTACGCCTGCCGGAAGGCGACCGACACGCCCGGCCTGCGGAGCGACGAGACCAGTTCCGCCCGCGACCGTTCACGCGCCGCCGAATCGGTTCCCGCGAGGGCGGCCAGCCGAGGCTCGGCGAACTGACGAATTTCGTCGGTCTCGGAGGATGAAAGGGCGGTGATCTTCGTGATGAGGTCATCGCGCAGGCCGCCGATCGGCTGGGCCTGAGCGTGGGTGGCGAGGAGCACGACCGCGAGCGTTGCAGCCCGCACCATTCCGGCCAGTCTCACGATCCGTGCGCCCAAGGCTTCATCCTCGCTTCGACCGCTCAGCGGGCACAGGCCCCGTACGCGGCAGCCAATCGGAGCCGGCGCGACGACCGCCCGCCCTGCCAACGACACCCCCTGAGAGCCGGAAACCTACCAGTGCCGCCCCGGCGGGTCAATCCAGACGCCGGAACGGCCTGCGGAGCCATCAATAGACCTCCATGAAGACCCGGCGGGTGGGGCAGACCTGACGATGGATCATCCGACGGGTCCAGGCCTCCGGCTCCCCCGCTTCCGGCTCGACTCGCAGATAGCCCTCCAGCGTGCCCGACGGGAGGGTCCGGGACATCGCCTGAAAGATACCCAGTTCCATCCCGGCGATGCCGCAGATGTAGACCAGCGACCTCTCGCTGGCGAGGTGCGGTCCGAGAAGATCGGCGTGGGTTCGGAGCCGATCCTGGACGTACATGGGCGGCCCGGTGTCGATCTGGGGCTGGCGACTGAGGGCGCGAAGATAGGTGAACCTGCCGCCGCTCGAGGCCGCGAGGGCGTCGAGTTCGGCGTCGTAGACCAGGTCGGTCTGGTAGGCCACCCCCATGACGAGGACGATTCGTGAAGGGACGGCGGCGGCGAGGAGTTCGAGGATCATGCCGCGGAAGGGCGCGATGCCCGTGCCCGTGGCGAAGAAGAGGTAGTCGTGTGCGGCCGGGTCGGCGGGGAGGAGGAACCGCTTGCCGCTGGGGCCGGTAACGGGGACTTCGTCGCCTTCGCGCAGGTCGCAGAGCCAGTTGGAGGCGACACCGAGGAAGAGTCGGTGGGTCTCCCAGTGCTCGTCGATTGTGCGCTTGACGGTGGTGGAGAGGACTTGGCCGCGCCCGTCCTCGCCCGCCGTGGGGCAGGCGATGGAGTAGAGGCGGACCTTGTGAGGCTTGCCGTGGGCGTCGAGGCCCGGGGGGATGACGCCGAAGGACTGCCCGACGCGGAAGTTGGCGGCGAGTTTCGTTCGGCTGACGTCGATCGCGACGTGGCGGACGAAGCCGGCGGCCTTGCGGGCCGTGCAGACACGCGACTCGACCACGACACCGACGCCGGGGTCGGCGGGCGTGTGCAGGTGCATCCGCACCTCCGGCAGCGCGGGGCCGGCGACGCGGATCGGGGCTTCGTGGCTCATCCGTGGATTGTTCCGCGACTGCGGGCGAGAGCAAGGGCGAGGGCGGAGCGGGGCGCGGGATCAGCCGCCGCCGCCGGGGGGCTGCATCTGGCCCATGAGTTCCATCATCACCTGCATCATCTTGCTCTGCATGGCGGCCATGACGGCCTGATTGGATTGCAGTTCGCCGCGCTCGACCATGCCGGCGAGGTCGTCGTAGACCTGGGCGCTGGCGCGCATGATCGGCTCGATCATCCCCATCATCTGCTGCATCTCGGGGCCGCCCAGGCCGAGGTCGTTCATACTGAAGATAAGCCGCCAGGAGCCGTCGATTCGCCGGAAGGCGATGCGCTGCCCGGCATCGGCGAGGACGAGTCCTTCATCGCCCTGCACACGGATGTCGAGATCGGCTGCACGGACGTTGCGGAGGTCGAGACCGCCGCCGAGGTCGCCGACGCCGCCACCGATGCCCTGAGCGGCGGGGTTGTCCGCGGCGAATTCGGTGAACGCGGCGCCGAACTTCTCGCGTGTTACGCGGTCGAGCCGTTCCTGCTTCTCAACCGCGGGACGGGCGGCCTGCAAGAGCGCGAGGTCCGCGTCGGTCGCCGGATGCACGAACTCCAGCGCGGCGAGGTACCGACCGTCGTTCACGAGGGCGATGACGCGGTCGATCTCGGCCGCGAGGTCGCCGCCGACGGCCGCGCCGGTGTCGCCGGAGGATTCGCGTGCCTCGGCCGCGGGCGCCTGGGCGTCGAAGGCGGAGGAATCGACGACCGACCCGCCGACGCTCTGCGTGAGCAGTTCGAGTTGGCGTGTGACGCGTTCGAGGCGTTCGCGGGCCTCACCGCGTGCGCCGGTCGCGCCATAGGCCTCGCGGGCGTCGGAGTACGCCTGCGCCGCCCGCTCCAGAGCCTCTCGCTCGGCCTGGCGCGCCTCGGAGGCCCAGGCGCGGTAACGGTCCGCGTTCGGCGTCGCCGGCGCGGAGTTCACGAGCGCTTCGAGCAGTTCGGCATAAGACGACAGCCCGCGGGCGCGGTTCCAGTGCAGATCGCCGGCAGCCTGGCGCGCCTGGCCCACGGCGAGTTGCGCCCCGGCGCGGTCGGCCGTCATGCCCTTGCGGGCCTCGGAGGCCGCGGCATCGAACCCGCGCGAGGCGTCCTCGTAGGCCTGCACGAGCCTGCCCTGACGGAATGCGTGCAGCCCCGGTTCCGCGCCGGAGCCTTCGAGCAGGGCGGAGAGCCGCTGGGCCGCGGTCTGCGCGTCGGCGCGGGCGGCGGCCGCCTGTTCCTGGGCCGTGCGACCGCGAGCCTGCACGCCCACGCGCACCTCGCCGAGCGATTCGATCTGCCGGAGCAGTTTCTCGACGATGACGCCCGCCTCGTTGACCTCGGGCATCATCAGGTCCGCCTCGACGACGAGTTCCTGCGCTTGCAGTTCCAGCCCGTCGGCCTTGCGCCGATGCTCGCGGGCCTTCTTCACCAGTTCCAGACCCTCGGTGTCCGACACGGTCGGCACCCGCAACTCGAGCCGGCCCACCTCGTCGCGGTGCTGGCGGGCCTCGGCCTGCAACGCTCGCGCACGCGACCGCAACTGCTCGACGTTCGCGGTCAGTTCCGCCTGGCGTGCGCGCTCCTTCTCGACCTCGGCCTGACGCTCGCGGACCTGCCGCTCGATGGCGGCGAGGTCGTTGCCCGGGTCGTAGGACGCGGCCGCGACGGCGAGCGCGCTGTGCCCGATCCACGCCCGGTGCTCAGAGAGGACGAGTTCCTTCCCGTTGGCGGCCTCGCGTTCGAGCCGCATGTGCTCGGCGGCGGGCACCGAGGCCAGCCCACGCTCGGCGTGCGAGACCAGAATCGCAGCCGCGCCCGTCTCGTCCGCCGACCCGGACGACCCCGCACGCTTCAGGCTCTCGCGGACGGCGGTATACACCCGGACCGCGTGCTCATCGACAGGGTCGTTGCCGACGCCCGCGTTAAGAGCGGCGAGTTTGTACGAGGCGTCGCGCACGGCAGCGCCGGCCTGCGATTCGCGCTCGCCGCAGGAGGCGAGCACGATGGCCCACGCACCCAGCAGGGCGGCGGCGAGGCGGCGGGCGGTTCGGAACGGGTGAGGTTTCGTGGTCATGGCGTTCTTGAATCGCGTCGAGAGTCGGTGTCGGAGGGCGGTGCGGCAGGCCTCGGCCCACGGCGTCCGGAACGGTCAAAACTGTAGCAGAACCGCCGCCGCTACCGCTCGGGATTGTCGGCCGAGGGCAGAGGGAGGTTGTCCGGGGGCTTCGGGGGGGTGTAATCGATGGGGTACTCGGGCCGAGGGCGGTACATCGAGTTGATCCACGCGATCGAGTCGCGGTACCGGGCCTCGTCCGTGGTGCGGAAGACCGGACGCCAGCGGGCGGTCCGGCCCGTGGCGACCAGCGGGTGCGGGTGGAGCGAGTCCTCACGGGGCAGGCCCATCTGGAGCAGCGGCGAGCGGGCGGGCGCGTCGTAGTCGATGAGCGGGGTGCCGTCCGCCAGGCGGAAGCGCTCGAGGATGAGGAAGTTCGTGTAGATCGTGTCCTCCGCGTTGCGCCGATTCGCGCTGAGCCAGAGGCGCCCGGAGAATGGGCCGCCGTGGCAGTTCGCGGTGGCGCACGAGTTGATGAGCCACGCTCCGTGCACATTGTCGCGGAAGAGCCGCATGGACTTCGGCTCGCCTTGCACCTGGACCTCGCCGTAGTACTGCCGCGCTCGCAGGCGGAACATGAGGTCCAGGATGCGGCCCGGGGGCATGCGAAGCATGGCAGCCCGCCCCTCCCGCGTCGTCGGGATGAGTTCGTGCCCGGCATACTCGTCCATGAGTCGCGTCACGACATCCTGCGGGACCTGAATCTTCGGCGGGTCCGCGAGGTCGGTCTCGTAGACCTTGATGAGATTGATCTGGTAGGGCGTCAGGTGCGGGAAGACCGGGCGACCGGCTCGCGGGGCGTCCTCGCCGTCGCCGCCCGCTCGCTCCTGCCCGCCGCGGGCGCGATCGACGAGCATCAACTGGCTCTCGACGAGGCGCTTGAGTTCGCGTGCCCTCGGGTTCGAGGGCTGCACCGTCAGAACGTGCTCGACCTCGCGCAGGGCGACCTCGAACTGCCGGCGGTCGAGCAGCCATTCGACCAGCACCAGAAGCCGCTCGGCGTCGCGATCGTCGATCGTCTCGCGGATTCGCTCGTAGCGCTCCAGCACGGGCGCGAGAACCATCACCCGGTCCACCAGGTCGGCGTCGAAGGACGTCGGGATGCCCGCGATGCGGACGACGACCTTGGAGTCGTCGCGCGAAACGAGCAGGCCTGAGACAATCCGGCCGTCGAGCAGGACAAGGTTGACCTCCGGCTCTTCGTCGGGCCGGACGGCGGGCGACGCCTCGGACTCGGGCTGGGACCACGAGACGACCGTGATCGTGGGCGGAGGCGAGTCCGAGGGCCGAAGCGCGAGGATCAGACAAACCGAGGCGACAGCGACGGCCGCACCGGCCCGGAGTCCCGCCACGAGCGGTTGGGGAGGCTCGCCGTATCGCATCGTGGCTCGTGCCGCCCGCGGGGGTGCCGTCCGTGCCCGCGGGGGTCGTCGTTCGCTGCTAAGTCGGACGGACGGGGGGTGCCGCCCGCCCGGAATGCCCAGGAGAGGACTCGAACCTCCACCCGGTTTCCCGGACTACCACCTCAAGGTAGCGCGTCTGCCAGTTCCGCCACCTGGGCCAGTGGCACGCAGGGTCCGCCGGGGGCGGATCGCGCGAGGCAGAGTATACCTCTCGACCGACGGAAGGAAACCGTGCGAGCGGGCTTCGGAGTCGGGGCGTGTCGGACCGATCGCGGCCGCTACCGTACCTGCGAACACACCGACCAATGGAGCCATGCATGCCCACGGAAGCGACCCGACGCTCCCTCCTCGAAGCCGTCGCCGAGCAGGCACGCAGAGCCGGCCTCTTCGGGCCGATCTCGGTGGACGACTCGGGCCTGGTCTGCGGCGCACGCGACGCCGCGGCCCACGCCGAGTACCGCGTCGGCTGGGCGGACGGCCGGCTGTGGGTATCGCTGGTGACGCCGGACCGCTGGCTGAGCGAGTCGATCGAGGCGGACCTGATGCACACGGGAGACGACGTCGAAGAACTGCTCGAGGAGGAACTGGTCGATCAGGGCGTGCAGGCGCAACGACCGACCGTTGAACACTTCAGGTCCGACGACCGCCTGTTCACATTCCGCTCGCCGGTCTCGCCAGAGGATGCAGGCGCCGCGGCGCGCTGGCTGCTGGCCTACGAGGCGTGCTTCCGCGCGCTGGGCGACATGGAAGCCGGAAGCAGCGACGACGAATGACCGGTCTACAGGCCGCACGACCGCGAGATCACACGCTCTTCGTCACGAGTCGCCCCGGTTCAACTGCGTCTTGTCGAGTTGCGACTCGAGTTTCTCCATCTCGCGCTCCTGCTCCTGGATCGCCTGCTGAGTCGCATCGTCGATCGGCTCGGGCTTCGCGTCGCCCGTGGGGAACAGGCCGAAGTTCCACGCGAGCAGAACGCCCGCCACCAGCAGCAGCGCGACAGCAGCAACGGCCTTGATCTTGTCCTTCTGGTCCATGCCCCCACCCCCGCCCCCACGCTGCTTGGCGGGTGAGGCGGACCCGAAGTCCTTCTCGTTGTAGAGCGACTGCCTGCCGGCCATTCGTGCCTCCGTTTCACACCCGGCCGCACCGGACGCGCCGCGACCCGGCGCCGCTCGGTTCGGGGAATGCTGGGACTCGACCCCGGCCTGAAATCGGCCGGGGAGGTGGTTCAACCGCGCATGATAGCGGCCCGGGCCACGCTCAGCCCACGTCGCGCCGCTGGAAGAGGGCCACCCCGATCGCGAGGAACGACGCCATCAGGAGGGTCGCGTAGACCGCCAGCGCCGCCAGGTGGCGGGCCGGGATCGGGTTGTTCTGCGTGACCGCGTCCACCAACCAGAAGTGCTGCATGTTCGGGATCAGGCCGTGGATAGCCGCGGGGAACGGTCTGATGACGGTCGGCGTCACGAAGACGAAGTCTCCGGTCGCGGGCGGGCGAGCCACCCGCGCAGGCCCGCGATGCTCGATGGTCACGCGCCGATCCGTCGCTTCGACAACGAACACGCCCCGCGCGCCGTCCTCGTCCATGCTCCGCACCGCCATGCCGAAGCCGTTCGGGCTAGGCCCGTAGTAGAACGGCGTACCGGACGTGAGGTCCGCCTCGGGCGCGCGTTCGAGCAGCACGAGATACCGGTCCCCGTCCGCATCAAAGCCCCGTCGCGAGAGCAGGACAGGCTCCGACTCCTGAACCACGGCGACGTGCCGGTTCTGGTAGGCGTGTCGCCCGAAGGCGTAGTTCGAGATCAGGCCGACGAAGAACACGCCGGCGCACACGACGATCGTCATCACCTGCCCGAGCCGCGTCGAGACGGCGACGGCGACGGAGGTCAGCACCATGATCGCCATCGTCATCGCGGCGCACGCGATGGCGATCTGCGGCTTGAAGGTCAGGTATTTCACCGTGCGGAGCAACTCGGGGTCGTCGCGGGGGGGGGCCTCGCCGCGCGCGAGCATCCGCGCGTACTCTTCCTCCGTCCTCGGATGCCCGCCGACCCAGTACGAGACCTCGTACAGAGGCTGGAACTTCCACTCCTTGTCGAAGAGCATCACAAGCCCGTACGCGAGCGCCATCGCCGGCAGCATGAGCGCCGATGCCACCTGCGGGAACGACCACCCATAGTAGAAGTTGCACCACCCCGCGACCGCGACCGAAAGGGTCACCGCCAGCATGGTGAACAGGATCACGGGCTGGTCCGGCCGATCGCCCGCCGTCGTCATCACCCCGTGCCGGATCGCCATGAAGAGAAAGAGAACCATCGTCCCCACCGCGATCAGGATCGCGGCGGTTACGCCCAGGAACTTCCCCACCACGACCACAGGCCTCGCGATCGGCTTGCTCACCACCGTCAGAATCGTCTTGTCCTCGATCTCGCGGCTGATGACGGCCGTGGATACGAACGCCGCGAGCAGCGTCCCGCAGACGAACACCGTCGCCATCCCGATGTCGAGCAGGAGCTTGTCGTCGCCCGAGACCTCCGCCGAGGACGAGTACCCCATGCTGAACGCGGTCCCCCAAGTGTTGAACACCTGCAGGATGCCCGAGAGCACGACCAGAATGAAGAAGATCGGCTGTCGAAGGCTCTCGACGAACGCATTGCGCGCGATGGCGAGCACCTGCTGGGGCATCAGGGCATCATCCTTGGCGCGTCGCCTCGGCCCGGAACGGGCCGATCCGGCACGACGCGTCAGTTTTTCCCGGCCCGCGCGAACCCCCCGACAGTGCCGGCGTAGACGGGCGTATCGCGGGACTCCGCCCGCGGCCCGCGCCGGGCACGCCATTCGGTTCGCCCGCTGGACACCACCGGGGTAGGGCCTGAGAATAGCACCCCTCGGGAGGCCCGCCTCCGATCGGGGGGGGAGACGCCAGGCCGCTCGGCCGCCGTGGCGGCGTCAGACCAAGGATCGGCCCTCGGGGCGCACGCCCAAGGGAACGGAAGACTCCATGAAAGCCGACCATCAGAGTTACGGACGCGCGGCACGGGTCGCCACACTCGGGCTCGCCATCCAGGTCGTCCTCGCCGTCGCCATGCTGCTCTACGGCATCTACGGCAGGGACCACGCCGCTCTCACCGGCGCCTACTTCATCCTCATCGGCCTGCCCGCGTGGCTCACCCTGATCATCCTCTTCGACCAGCACCGGCGCGAACGCCTCGAAGCCCAGGAGGCGGACAGTTTCGCCGCCGTTGAGTCCTCGTCCGTCTTCGACGCAGGCTCCGCCGAACTCCGCGTCGCCGCAAAGCGCCTCAACGCCATCTACCGGTTCGTCCTGCCCGTCGTCAGCCTGCTCATCGCGGGGGCGCTGTTCGGGACCGGCTACTGGCGACTCCAGAGCGGAAGAGGGCTTATCCAGCCCGGCTCGCTCGAGGACGCCGCCCTCCCCGGCTGGGCGATCGCGGTCGGACTTTGCGTCGCGTTCATCGGGTTCGTCTTCGCCCGCTTCGTCTCGGGCATGGCCAAGCAGCCCATCTGGGCCAACCTCCGCGGCGGCGCAACCTACTCCGTCGGCGCTGCCCTCGTCGGACTGGCCGTTGTCCTCGCCCACTTCATCGACGTCGCAGGCTCGGACGCCGTGCGCAGGGTGCTGCCCGCGGTCGTCCCGGTCGTCATGATTGCGCTGGGCGTTGAGGTCGTCCTCAACTTCCTCCTGGCGATGTACCGCCCGCGCAAGAAGGGCGAACACCCGAGGCCGGCGTTCGACTCGCAGATCCTCGCGTTCCTCGCCGCGCCGGACCGCCTCGCCCGCTCCGTCGGCGAAGCCCTCGACTACCAGTTTGGGTTCGAGGTCCGAGGCACGTGGTTCTACCGGCTCATCACCCGCGCGTGGGTGCTGCTCGCCCTGCTGGGGGTCTGCGTCGTCTGGTTGCTCAGTTCACTCGCCGTGGTGCAGCCGCACCAGCGCGGCATGATGCTGCGCTTCGGTCGCGTGGTTCACGAGGATCTCGGCCCCGGGCTGCACTTCAAGGCCCCCTGGCCTATCGACCGCCTCGTTGTCCCCGAGCAGATGGAACTCGACTCGGCCGGCCGATCGAGAGTTGTCGCACGCACCGCGACCGGCGTCCGTGTCCTGAACCTCGGCACCCCCCCCGCGGAAGGAACAGGCCCCATCCTGTGGACGACGGAGCACGCCAAGGACGAGATCTTCTTCGTCTGCCAGCCCTCGGGCATCGACCGGCCCGGGCAGGAGCGCGCCCGCGACCTGGCGCTCATCGCCATCGAGGTGCCGCTGCACTACGCGGTGAGCAACCCACGCCTCTACGACGAACTCGGCCCGCCGGCGATGCGGGACGACATCCTGCGCGCGGTGGGGCAGCGTGCGGTGACCCGGTTTGTCTCCAGCGTGTCGATCGACGACGCGGTGGGGATGAACAGGGCACGACTCTCGGAGCGCCTGCGCGTGGAGATTCAGGCCGCGTTCGACGCCCTGAACCCGGACCCGGCCGGCAGGCCGCGCGGAGCGGGCGTGGATATCTTGCAGGTGGGCGTGGCAGGCGTGCACCCGCCGCGCGAGGTCGCGCCGAAGTTCGAGCAGGTGGTGATCGCGCAGCAGAACCGTGCGGCAAAGATCGAGTCCGCGCGTGCCGACGAGGCCCAGACCCTCTCACGCGTCGCCGGGAGCGTGGAGGCCGCGCGGCGGATCGCGCTGGCGATCGAGGCCAGCGACGGCGCGTCGCAGCAGGCCCAGCCGGAACTGACGCTCGAAGCCGAACGGCTGATCGAGGACGCCGCGGGTGAGGCGGCGAGAATCCTCGCTCAGGCCCGCGCCGAACGGTGGCGCACTCACATGGCCGCGAAGTCCCAGGCCGCCGAGTATGCCGGGCGTGTCGCCGCCTATCGCGCCTCGCCCATGGTCTACCGGGCCGGCCTGTACTACGCCGCGCTGCTGGAGGCGATGAAGGACGCCCGGCTGTACGTCACGCCCGAGCACCTCGACAACATCCATGTGCGCGTCGAACTGCAGGACCGAACGACGGCCGGCAGCACCATCTTCACCGACGAGACTTCGGAAAGCCCGTAACCCCACCGCCGGGGCGAGCGCCGCGCGCGCCCCAACGGAGCGACCACGTGCAGCGAGCCATCTCCATCCTGATGACGATCATCTTCCTCCTCGCCCTGCTCTCGTTCACCGTGACGTACTCCGTCCGGTTCACCGAGAAGGCGGTGCTGACGACCTTCGGCAAGCCGGCGGAGCAGCCCGTCGAGGACGAGGGCCTCAAGTTCAAGTGGCCCTACCCGGTGCAGGCGGTGACGAAGTACGACACGCGCTCGCGGGTGCTCCAGTCTCGCCCCGAGGCGCAGCAGACCCGCGACGACCGGCAGATCATCATGGAGACGTTCCTCGTCTGGCGCGTCTCCGACCCGCTCGAGTTCTTCCGGACCTTCAGCAACGCCGGCGCCCGGCCCGAGGACCACTACCGCAAGGCCGAGCAGAGCCTCAACAACCTCCTCCGGTCGGCGATGGCGGAGACGGGCAAGTTCCGCCTCGACGAACTCTTCACCCCGGACGCCGGCGCTTCGAAACTCGCCGATCTCGAGGCCCGCATCCTCGCCTCCCTCGGCTCGCCCGACGAACGCGGCAAGAGCCTGCGGGACTACGGCATCGAGGCCGAACTCGTCGGGATCAACCGAGTGCGCCTCGCCGAGTCCACCACGCAGGCCGTCAACGAGCGCATGGCCGCCAACCGCGACCGCCTCGCCAAGGAGATCGAGAGCGAAGGCGAGGCCGTCGCGGAGGCGATCCGCTCGCAGGCCGAGTCCGACCGGCAGCGCATCCTCGACTTCGCCCGCGCCCGGGCACGCGAGATCCAGGCCTTGGGCGACATCGAGGCGGGGCAGTACCTCGCGCAGATGAACGAGAACCCGGAACTCGCGGTCTTCCTGCGCGAGATCGACCTGCTCAAGCAGACCTGGAGCAAGCGCGTCACGCTGGTGCTGACGACCGGCACGCCGGGGTTGTCGCTGCTCGCGCCCGATGCGCTGAGCGGCCTGACGCCCGGCCAGATCCCGCCGAGCCGCCTGCCCGCGGAGTGGATGGCGGCGGCCTCGGGGCGCACCGCTGACGCCGCGTCCGCCGCCGGCTCGCCGGGCGCGGAGCCTGCGCCCGAGCCTTCGTCGGAGGAGCAGCGATGAGCGAGCACGAGACCGGCGCCCCGCAGCCGGAACGGGAGGCCTCGGTCACCCTGCGCCCCGGCGTGCGCGAGACCGACGCCTCGCTCATGGACCCGGCGAATCAATCCCTCGCCGAGGCGCTGCGGCTGACCTTCCGCATCCTGCAACTCATCATGATCGGCCTGGTCGCGGCGTACTTCCTCACGGGGTTCCAGTCGATCCAGGCCAACGAGCGCGGCGTGGCGCTGCTGTTCGGGCGCGTCGTGGCGTCGGAACTGCCGCCCGGCTTCCGGTTCGCCGCGCCGTACCCGATCGGCGAACTCGTGCGCGTGAACACGGGCGTGAACGCCCAGCCGCTGAACCGCGAGTACTGGCCGTACACGGAGATGGGGCGCGAGGAGACGACGCCGATCGACCGGCTGCGCGGCCTGGCGAACATCAACCCGGTGGAGGACGGCTCGCTGATCACCGCCGACGGCAACCTCGCCCACACGCAGTGGGAGATCCAGTACCGGCGCGCGAACCCGACGGCGTACCTCCGCAACGTCTACGCCCAGAACGAGATGGAACTCGTCCGCGGCGCGGTGATGCGCGGCATCGTGCAGGCCGTCGCCGAGGCCACCATCACCGGCCTGCTCACCCAGTCCGGCGAGGGCGACGGCTCGGTCGAGACCCGCGCCCGCACCATCGCGCAGCAGACGCTCGACGCGCTGGACTCGGGGATCGAGATCGACCGGCTCGCGCTCAAGCGCAAGATCCCCCCCGTCTACCTGCGCGAGCGATTCGCCAACGTGCAGGCAGCGGAGTCCAAGAAGGGCGCGGCCCGCGAGACGGCGCAGCGTGCCGCGAACCAGTTGCTCAACGAGACCGCGGGCCGCGCCGCGTCGTCCATCATCGCGGCGATCGACGAGTACGAAGCGGCCCTGGCCCTGGGCGACAACGCCGCGGCCGACGCCGCCCTCGCCCGCGTCAACTCGCTGCTCGACGGCGAGGCGCCCCCGGACCACACCGGCGAAGCCCTCCTCTCGGGGGAGGTCTCACGGATCATCGCCGAGGCAAGGCAGTACCGCTCGAGCGTCGTCAGCCGCTCGAGAGCGGAACTCTCGCTCTACAGGGCGAAACTCTCGCAGTACCGCACGAACCCGGCCGTCATGGTCCACTCGGAGTGGGCGAACGCCGTCCGCGCCTTCTATCAGAACGACGGGCTGCAGACCATCCTGAACCCGCGCGGCGTGGGGCACCTCGAGATCGTCATCAACCAGGACCCGTCGGCGATGCAGGAACGCGAGCGCGCAGAGCGCCTTCGCCGCAACCTCGAGGCGATGCAGCAGCGCCAGGAAGAGCAGCGCCGCGCGCGGTTCCGCACCAACGAAGGCCTCACCGCACTGCCGGAATGACGCGGAGGTACGATGCCCGATCCCGCCACACCACCCCTCCGGCAACCCGTCGTCGCGTGCCAGGGCGTGACCAAGGTCTTCAAGGACTTCTGGATGCGCGACCGCGCCCGCGCCGTGGACTCGCTCACCTTCGAGGTCTACCCGCGCGAGGTCTTCGGCCTGCTGGGGCCGAACGGCTCGGGCAAGAGCACCACCATCAAGATGATCCTCGGGCTGCTGCGCCCCACGTCGGGGAGGATCGCCGTCTTCGCCAGGCCGCCCTCGGACGTCGCCATCAAGCGGCGCATCGGCTACCTGCCCGAGGAGTCGTACCTCTACCCCTTCCTCAACGCCCGCGAAACGCTCGAGTACTACGGCAAACTCTTCGAGATCGACCACGCCACGCGCCGGCGGCGCATCGACGAACTGCTGGACATGGTGGGCCTGACGCACGCCCAGTACCGCCCGGTGCGCGACTACTCGAAGGGGATGCAGCGTCGCATCGGCATCGCGCAGGCCCTCATCAACGACCCCGACCTGCTCATCCTCGACGAGCCGACCACGGGACTCGACCCCATCGGCACTCGCCAGGTGAAGGACCTGATCGTCGAACTCGGCCGGCGCGGCAAGACCGTCCTGCTCTCCAGCCACCTCCTCGCCGACGTCGAGGACTGCGTGGACCGCCTCGTCATCCTCTACGGCGGGCGCAAGCGCGACGAGGGCACCTGCGACTCGATGCTCGAACGCCGATCCCGCACCACCATCGAGACCGACGCGCTCGACGACGCCACCATCGCCGAGATCGACGCCCACCTACGCCGGCGGTCCGGCGGCGAGCGGGCCGTCCTCCGCGTCGGGCACCCCCGCCAGACCCTCGAAGAAAAGTTCCTCGACATCGTCGAGCAGGCCCAGCGCGAGCGGGCCGCGACCAGCGGCGTCGTCCACGGCGGCGCGACCGCAGCCTTCCTGCGCGGCCCGGAAGCCGCCGAGGGCGAAGCGCTCATCTCCGACCTGCTCAGGCAGGAGCCTGCGCCCCCTCCCGCGCAGCCCGCAACGCGAGAAGAGCCGGGCCCACCAAGTGTCCTCGAATCGCTCGTCGACAAGGGGGCCGGCAAGCCCGACGCGGCCGCCACCCCAACACGAAGCCCCGAGCCTGCGCCAACCGACCAGAGCGTGGATGAGTCCGTGATCTCCTCGCTGCTCGACCGCCCGCACGACGACGACCAGCCGGGGCGCACGCCGTGAAGATCAGCGACGCGATCCGCCGTCTGAACACCGTGCAGCGTTCGCTCCCGTTCAGGGTGATCGCGTCGATCGTGATCGTCGCGGCGGCGATCGTCGGCTTCGCGGCGTACGCCGTCTACCGCACCGCCCCGCTGGCCGCGCCGATCGTCGAGCCGGGCGAAGCCCCCCGCGCATCGGGCGCGGGCGCGGCCGACGACCCGATCGAATCGACGCGGCTGGCTCTCGAACAGATCCTGTCGGCGCGCACCGACACCACCGCACTGGGCGTCGGCGTCGCGGTCGTCACGGGGCTGGCGCTGTTCGTCACGTGGTTCGGGCTGGCGCTGACCTATCTCGCGCTCCTCATCGTCGTCGCGCTCGTCGCCGTGCCGCTCGTGCTCGCGGACGGAACCCGCAATCTCGGGCTGCTCGTCGGGGGCGCGGCCGTCCTCACGGGCGCGTTCACCATCCTCCTCGAAGCGGCCCGCGTCGCGCTCTCGGGCAGCGGCCCGGTCCGCGCCGTCGCCCGCAACGTCCTCGCCGAGGCCGTGCGGATGAAGTTCTCGCTCGTCTTCATCGTCATTCTGATCGTGGGCCTCGCCGCCCTGCCCGGCGTGCTCGACGAGTCGCAGCCGCTGCGCTACCGCGTGCAGACCTTCATGAGTTTCGGCACTGGCCTCTCGTACTGGGTGATCGCGGTGCTCACCGTGCTCTTCTCGGCGGCGACGGTCGCGTTCGAGCAGCGCGACCGGATCATCTGGCAGACCATGACCAAGCCGGTGGCGTCGTGGCAGTACGTGCTGGGCAAGTGGCTGGGCGTCACGGCGTTGAGCGGCGTGCTGCTCGCGGTGTGCGCCACGGGCGTGTTCCTCTTCGTCGACTACCTCCGAACACGCCCCGCCATCGGCGAGCGAGAGGCCTACGTCGCCGCCTCCCAGGACGAGTACATCACCGAGGACCGCCTCGTCCTCGAGACGCAGGTGCTCGCAGCCCGCGTCACCGTGGACATCGACCCGCCCGTCAAGCCCACCGACGCCGAGTTCCGGCGCGCCGTCGAGGAGTTCATCCGCAACGAGCGCGTCGGCAACGAGTCCTTCGCCCGCGATCCGGCGGAACGGAGGAAGGTCGAGGAGGACCTGTACAAGAGTTGGGAGCGCGCCTACCGCGCCGTCCCGCCCGGCGGCATCAAGCACTACGTCTACCGCGGCCTCGCCCCGGCCCGCGCCGCCAACACCCCCATCACCTTCCGCCACCGCGTCGATGCCGGCTCAAACGCCCCCGACGAGTCCGTCTATGTCACGTTCATCCTCGGGACCGAAAGCCCACAGATCTACGTCCGTCGCCTGGGCCTCGGCTTCTACCACTCCATGACCATCCCCGCCGCTGTTGTCGAATCCGGCGGCGAAGTCCGCCTCGCGATCGCCAACGGCAACCTCGAGAACGGCGTTCCCAACGCCGACACGATCAGTTTCCCCCCCGGCGGCCTGGAACTCTCCTACTCCGCCGGGAGTTACCGCGCCAACTTCGCGCGCGGCGTCCTGCTGCTCTGGATGAAACTCGCCTTCCTCTCGATGCTCACCATCCTCGCCTCCACCTCCCTCAGTTTCCCCGTGACCTGCCTGGTGGCCTTCGGCGCGTTCCTCGCCGCCGAAGGCTCGCTCTACATGAGCGGCGCGCTCGAACACTTCCGCACCGAGGACGAGCAGGGCAACGTCAACCACCTCCTCGTCCTCGCGGAGTGGATCACCATGGGCGTCGCCTGGGTCTTCTCGGGCTACGGCGATATCCGGCCCACCGCGAAACTCGTCGAGGGCAGACTGATCTCGTGGGCCGAGGTCGCCCGCGGCGTGGCCATCCTCGCCGCCCTCGCCGCCGCGCTCTACGCCGCGGCCGTCCTCGCCTTCCGCCGGCGCGAACTCGCCACCTACTCGGGCCACTGACCGATCCCGCACCCGCCCGCGGGCGTACCACGGGTGCGAGCGACGGAGACGCGACATGCGACGCGACACCCTTATCCAGACCATCGCCTCGGCGGCCGCCATCGTCGCCCTCGGCGCGTCCGCGCTGCTCGGCGCGCAACTCACCTCCTCGGCCGGTCAGCACAAACTGGTGTATACCGACCGCGCCGAGGACGGCGACCCGCCGCAGGTCGCGGTCGGCATCGCCATGGGCGCGTTCCGGGGCGTGTTCGTGAACTTCCTCTGGCTCTGCGCCAACACGCTCAAGGAAGAGGGCAAGTTCTACGAAGCGCTCGAACTCGCCCGCGCGATCACCCGGCTCCAGCCCCGCTTCCCCCAGGTGTGGGTCTTCCACGCCTGGAACATGGCCTACAACATCTCGGTCTCCACGCACACGCCCGAAGAGCGCTGGCAGTGGGTGCAGTCCGGCATCCGCCTGCTGCGCGACGAGGCCATCCCCGCGAACCCGAACGACATGCTCCTGCACAAGGAACTGGCGTGGATCTACCTGCACAAGATCGCGGGCATCACCGACGACTCCAACCAGTTCTACAAACGCAAGGTCGCGGAGGAGTGGACGATCAACCTCGGAGAGCCGCCCCCCCCCACGCCGAAGGACCGCAGCACCGCCAACGCCATCGAACGCTACGTCGCGTGGCTGACGCCCGTCGCCGAGGCCGCGAAGACACCCGAGGAACTCGCCCGCCGATCGCCAGCGGCCGCGGAGTTGCTGCGCCGGATACACACCGAGGTGGGCGACCCCCCCGACCGCACGCTGCTGCGGCGCTACGAGCGGCTCAAGGCTCTCGAACGTTCGGCGGCCCGGCGGCAGGTCGAGGCGACGATGGGGCCGAACAACGTGGCCATGCTCGCGCTGATGCGGGACGCGCAGCACGCCGACGCATGGCCCGAACTCCTCGCCTTCGTGCGACGCAAGACGCTGACCGCCGACTACCGCATGGACCCGCTGCGGATGATCCGCTACACCCGCAAGTACGGCCCGATCGACTGGCGCCACCCCGCGGCGCACTCGCTCTACTGGGGCGCGAAGGGCGTCGAAGAGGCGCTCGGGCGCTGGCACGAGGGGAACAAACGCGACTTCGACTTCATCAACTCCGACCGCATCGTGATCCAGTCACTCCAGGAACTGTACCGCTCCGGCGAGATCTACTTCAACTTCCTCGAGTTCACCAGCGGCATGGAGAGTTTCTACATGGCGTCGGTGAACCCGAACTTCGTCGATTCCTACGGCGGCGTGCTGGCCGAACTCGTCCAACGCTCCTGGGCGGACCGGGCCGACCGCGCCTTCTCCGTCTACGCCGCGGGGTACGAGAACTTCCTCAAGGACGCGGTGCGCTTCTTCTACCGGCGCGGGCAGATCGACGAGGCCGAACGCCACTACCAGAAACTCGGCTCGCTCATGATCGGCGATACGTCCTACGCGCTGATGAACGACCCGATGCGGGCGTGGGACTACTCCCGACCGCTCCAGGAGTTCGTCCACTTCGAACTGCAGAACGAGCGCATCCTCTCCGCGTACGTCGCCGTCTCCGAGATCGTCGGCTCGCTCCAGGGCGCGTACGCCTCCGGCCTGCTGGGCGACGACGAGGAACTCTTCCGCGCCCAGTTCGACTACGCCCGCACGGCGCACGGGTTCTACATGCAGCGGCAGTTGCGCGAGACCGTGGCGACGGGCGCGCAGGCCGGGCGCACCGAGTTCCTCGACCGCGACTTCCGCATCGTCGCCGGGCAGGTCTTCCGCGAACTCATCCCGCTCGTGCCGGTCGCGGACGCCTCGGCGATGTACAACCGCGCCCCCGAAGACCTGCGGCGCTTCGTCTACGACCTGCTGAGCGAGGTCTACCGCGAGCCGATGGACGCTCAGGCCCGCGAGCAGACGGGCGAGTCGTTCAACGACCTCTTCCCCGAACCGCCCGGCATGGCGGCCCATCGCGCGATGATGGAGCAACGCGCCCGCGAACGGGCCGAGCAACGCATCGACGTCGCGCCGAAGTAGCGTTCAGACTTGAACGCGAAGGACGCGAAACGCGCGAAGGGATGGAGAACGGGATAGCGTCACGCTCCCGCACTCCGTCACCGCGTGAGCCGCCGCGCCGCTTCCTCGTACCGCGCGACCGTCCCCGCCACAACCTCCGGCGGCAGTCCCGGCCCCGGCGCCCGCTTGTCCCACTTCCCCGCGGCGACCAGGCCCTCAAGGTACTCACGCACGAACTGCTTGTCGAAACTCGCCTGCGCCCGCCCCGGCTCGTAGCGGTCCGCGGGCCAGAATCGTGAACTGTCGGGCGTGAGGGCCTCATCCACGAGGATCGGCTCGTCGCTCGCGGGCCGGGCGTCCGGGCCGATGGGCAGGCCGAACTCGAACTTGGTGTCGGCGATGATGATGCCGCGCTCCAGCGCGTGCGCCGCGGCCGCGGTGTAGATCGCCAGCGAGACCTCGCGCAGGCGGCGCATCAGCCCCTCTCCCACCATCGCCACCGCACGCTCGAAGGGAATGTTCTCGTCGTGGCGTCCCTGCTCCTCCTTGGTCGCGGGCGTGAAGATCGGCTCGGGCAGGCGGTCGCACTGGCGCAGGCCGGCGGGGAGCGGCATGCCGCAGACTGAGCCGGTCGCCTGGTAGTCCTTCCACCCCGAGCCTTCGAGGTAACCTCGCACCACGCACTCGACGGGGACGACACGGCAGGCCCGGGCGATCATCACCCGCCCGTGCAATCTCTCGCGCGGCGTGTCGCCCGGCCCGAACGCCGAGGCCGGCACCGCGCCTGCATCGGTCGAGAGCAGGTGTGTGCGGCAGAGGCCCCGCGCCTCGACCCAGCGGAGCCAGAAGGCGGCGATAGCCGTCAGGAGCCGACCCTTGCCGGGGACGGGCGTGGGCAAGACGACATCGAACGCCGAGAGCCGATCGGAGGCCACGATGAGAAGCTGCGGGCGGCCCTCGCCGTCGGGCGGCAGGTCATAGACATCCCGGACCTTCCCCCGACGGCGGCCGGGCAGGGAGAGCCGGGACTCGAAAAGCGCGGCGTCGGACCCCGAGCAAGACCCGCATGAGGTGGTCATGGATGGATCGTAGAGCGGGGCGTCGCACCCCGGGGTTGGCGCGCCCAGAATCCTGTCCCAAGCCGGGTTGCAGTCCGCCGCCAGCAGGGGACAATGCCGCAGTCGTCCGGCGGCCGCCGGGGGGCGCAGGGAGGACGCCGGTCGCCATGCTGAACTTCGTGGTCTTCAACGGCAGGCCTGAATCCACCCTGAACCTCGGGCACGCCTACCTTCTCGGCCCGGACGATGTGCCCTCGCCCGCCTCGCTGCGGGCGGTTAACGGGCTGATCCGCTGCGACAAGGGCGCCGACGGCTCGGCGGGCCTGGCGTTGCAGTTCCCCCTCGAAGACCTGCCGCCCGCACCCGACGGCGGCGTGGTGCCGAGCATCGGGCTGGTCACGGTGCAGACCTGCCTGCTGCCCCAACGCGAAAGCCCGTACCTGCTGAGTCTGGAACTGGCGCGACACCGGATCATGACGTTCCTCAACCGGCTGGAGGACTGGGGGCTGTTCGACCTGCCGCCGGACGACCCGATCCTGCGGCAGTTCGAGCGCGCCCGCCAGACCTTCACCGCCGCGCTCGTCGCGCCCCGCCAGCCGACGGAGCAGGACCCGCACGGCTACTCGGCGGAGGCGGACCGGCTGGCGCGTGAGTCGCTCGCACTGGCGATCGACGCGGGGGAACGGCTCGCGCTGCTGAACGCACAACGCCAACTCGAGCGGCGTCTCTCCGGACGGCTCTACGCTGAGGCGGCGGAGCGCTACGCGGCGGCGGCGGGCGACACGCCCCCGGCGAACGCGCCGATCATCCTCCAGAACTCCGTGGGCGTGACCCTGCCCGGGCGCGCGCTCGTGGGGTGCGAAGTGTCCCCTCGCTCCTTTACCGAGGCGCACCAGCGGGCGGCCCTCTCGGCGTGCGACTTCATCTCGCTGCCCATGCGCTGGGTGGACATGGAGCCGGGCGAGGGCGAGTACAGTTTCACCGGCACCGACCGGTGGATCGAGTGGGCGGTGCGCAAGACGAAACTGCCCGTTCACGCAGGGCCAATCGTCGACTTCCGCCCCGCCAGCGTGCCCGACTGGCTCTACATCTGGGAGAACGACTACGAGACGCTGCGCGAACTGGTCTACGAGCACGTCCGCACGATCGTCACCCGCTACCGGCGCACGGTGACTCGCTGGACGGTGGCCTCGGGGCTGCACGTCAACTCGAGTTTCCGCCTGTCCTACGAGCAGATGCTGGACCTGACGCGGCTGTGCGTGCTGCTGGTGCGCAAACTCCAGCCCTCCGCGAAGGTGCAGGTCGAGATCGACCAGCCCTGGGGCGAGTACTACGCGATGAACCGGCAGTCGCTCCCGCCGCTCGTCTACGCCGACACGATGACGCAGGCGGGGATCACTGTGGATGCGTACGCGCTGCGGCTGCACGCGGGGACACCGGAGCCGGGCTGCTCGACGCGCGACCTGATGGCGCTCTCGTCCATCCTCGACCGCTACGCCGCGCTGGAGAGGCCGATCGTGGTCTCGTCGCTGGCTGCGCCGAGCCGGGCCGAGCCTGCGACCGAGGAGGTGGAGCATGGGCGGTGGCGCGCGCCGTGGAGCGAATCCACGCAGGCGGAGTGGCTGAGCAAGGCGATGGCGATCGCGCTCGCCAAGCCGTTCGTGCACAGCGTCTGCTGGTCGGAACTGGCGGACGCCTCGGCCCGCCCCGAGGCGCCGGACTGCGGGCTGATGACGGCGACGGGCCAGCCCAAGGCCGCGCTGGCGCGCCTGATCGAACTGCGCGCTTCGCTGAACGCCGGGCGCACGCCGCCCGACCTCGCCGTGGGGCTGCTGTCGTGAAGGAACGCACGCCGTCCAACCCGGACTGGACCGGAGGCCCGTCGAGGTGGGCGGCGGTCGCGATCCTCGGCGGCGCATCGATCGTCGGCATCGGGTGGTCGATCGCCACGCGCCATGCCGGTCCTGCGCCTGCGCGCGCCGCCGGCACGACGATCGTTCCGCTGAGCGAGGCCGCGGACGCCCCGCGCCCTCGCGACCCGCTGCGCTCGCCCGCGGACGACCGCCCTGCGGCGACGCCCTCCATCGCCCGGCTGATCGATCTCAACTCCGCCTCCGCCGCCGAGTTGCAGTCACTGCCCGGCATCGGGCCTGCGCTGGCGGCACGCATCGTCGATGATCGCAACGCCAACGGCCCCTTCGGCTCGGTGGACGACCTGCAGCGCGTGCGCGGCATCGGCCCCATCACCGTCGAGAAGATCCGCCCGCTCGCCACGACCCGCTGACCGCGCCGGGCGGGCGGGCCGATATGATGGCGGCGTTCCAACGCGCGTGGCGACGGCCGGGCACGAACCCCCGGCCGCGTGTGCGCCTGCGCGCGCCGCGGTGAAGCATGCCCGATCTCCCGACAGACCTGCTCGACGCCATCGCCGCCCATCCTGCCGTGCGCGACCTCGCCCGCGCGCTGGACGCGGGCCAACGCGTCGTGGCGGACGGCATCGCCGGGTCGTCAACCGCCATCGTCGCCGGCGCGCTGGCCCGCACGCTTGGCCGCCCCATCGCGCTCATCGTCGCGCACACCGACGAGGCCGAGGACGCCCTGGACGAACTCGAGTCCGCGGGCATCGAGGCGTTGCGGCTGCCCGCGCTCGAAGTGCTGCCCGGCGAGACCAACGTGAGCCTCGACCTCTTCGCCGAGCGCGGCGCGGTGGTCGAGCGGGCGCGCTCGCTCGACCCGGCGTCGCCCGTGGTCGTCGTCTGCCCGGTGCAGGCGCTCATGCAGGGCGTGCCGACGCCGGATCGGCTGGCGGCGATCTGGCGAACCGTGCGCACCGGCGATCGACTCCGCCCGGCGGATCTCGCCCGCTGGCTGGACGACGCCGGCTACACACGCGCCGATGCCGCGGACGAGCCGGGGCAGTACGCCGTGCGCGGCGGCATCCTCGACGCGTTCTCGCCGGGCGCACGCACGCCGGTTCGATTCGATTTCTTCGGCGACGAGGTCGAGCGCATCAACGAGATCGACCCGGAGACGATGGCCTCCGACCGGCGAACCGACGCCGCGAGCCTCGTCGCCGCCGATCCGGCCCGCGTCGTGCCAGATGACCGCTCCGTGCTCTTCCTCGACCTGTTGCCGCCGACGACGGCCGCGTTGCTCGCCGAGACGATGGAAGTCGTCGAACAGGCGCGGGGGTACTGGGAACGCACGACAGACAGCCGCGGCATCTTCCCGCCGCCGTCGGTGCTGAAGGCCCTGGAGACACGCTCGCGCGGGTTCGCGGAGATCAACCAGTTCTCGGCGGGCGTGGCCTCAGCGGACGTGCGCGTCACGCTGCCCGTCGCGCCGCTCCCCCACTTCGACGCGGACGCGGCGACGGCCGTGCGCGAACTGGCGGCGATGCACGCCGGACGCATCGTCGCCCTCTGCCGCAACGACGGCGAGCGCCAGCGGCTGGGCGAACTGCTCGACGAGTTCGCCCCGGAGTCCGCCGCCCGCGTCGAGCGCACGATCGGCTACCTGCACCGGGGCTTCGTGTGGGGCGACGGCGACGCCTCGCTCGTGTTCGTGCCCGTCCACGAACTGCTGCACCGCTTCGACGTGCGCCGGCGCGCCGCCCCCGGGCGCCTCCGCGCCGGACGCGCGATGGACACCTTCCTCGACATCGCACCGGGTGATTTCGTCGTCCACGCCGAGCACGGCATCGCCCGGTTCGTGGGACTGACGACGATGAAGCCCCGCGCCCTGCCCGGACGGGCCGCCGCCGCCCACGACGATCCGCAGGAGTATCTCACCCTCGAGTTCGCCGGGCGGTCCAAACTGCACGTCCCGGCGACGAGCATCGACCTGGTGCAGCGGTACGTCGGCGGCTTCCGCGGCAAGCCGCAACTCTCCACCATCGGCGGCACGCGCTGGCAGACGCAGAAGGCCCGCGTCGCCGAGGGCGTGCGCGACCTCGCCGCCGAGATGCTCCGCGTCCGCGCCGCCCGCGAGGCCATGCCCGGCATCCGATACCCGACGGACACGCCCTGGCAGAAGGAGTTCGAAGCCGAGTTCCCCTACGAGGAGACCGAGGACCAACTCGCCGCGCTCGCCGAGATCAAGAAGGACATGGCCTCGCCGCGCCCCATGGACCGCCTGCTCTGCGGCGACGTGGGCTTCGGCAAGACCGAACTCGCCGTCCGCGCCGCGTTCAAGGCCGTCGAGTCCGGGCGCCAGGCCGCGGTGCTCGTCCCCACGACCGTCCTCGCCGAGCAGCACGAGCGCACCTTCCGCGCCCGCTTCGCCGGCTACCCCTTCCGCGTCGAGAGCCTGTCACGCTTCAAGACCGGGCGCGAGCAGAACGAGATCCTCGCCGAACTGCGGGCGGGGCGGGTGGACGTGGTGATCGGGACGCACCGGCTGCTCTCGGGCGATGTCGCGTTCGCCGACCTCGGCCTCGTGGTGGTGGACGAGGAGCAGCGCTTCGGCGTCGAACACAAGGAGAAACTCCTCCGCCTGCGCATGACCGTGGACGTGCTGACCCTCTCGGCGACGCCGATCCCGCGCACGCTTCACATGGCGATGCTGGGCCTGCGCGACATCTCGAGCCTGGCCACGCCCCCGCTCGACCGGCGGGCGATCGTCACCGAGGTCGTCCCCTGGAACGACCGGCGAATCGCGCAGGCGATCGCGCGCGAACTGACGCGGGGAGGGCAGGTCTACTTCGTGCACAACCGCGTGCATAACATCCGGTGCATCGCCGACGACGTGCGCCGCCTGGCCCCGGACGCCCGCATCGACGTAGGCCACGGCCAGATGCCGGCCCGCGAACTCGAGGCCGTCATGCTCCGGTTCATGCGGCGCGAGACCGACGTGCTGGTCTGCACGACCATCATCGAGAGCGGCATCGACATCGCC
This sequence comes from Phycisphaerales bacterium, assembly GCA_035443945.1. Classification (GTDB taxonomy): domain Bacteria; phylum Planctomycetota; class Phycisphaerae; order Phycisphaerales; family UBA1924; genus CAADGN01. The sequence goes on from DAOMNQ010000018.1 coordinate 36,183, forward strand.
ACCGCCAACACCATGATCATCAACGACGCCGATCGCTTCGGCCTGGCCGACCTGCACCAGTTGCGCGGGCGCGTCGGGCGCTCCGACCGGCGGGCGTACTGCTACCTGCTGCTGCCGCTCACGCGCACGCTCAGCGAGACCGCCCGCAAGCGGCTCCAGGCCGTCGAGCAGTACGCGATGCTCGGCGCGGGCTTCAAGATCGCCATGCGCGACCTCGAGATCCGCGGCGCGGGCAACCTCCTCGGCCCCGAGCAGTCCGGGCACATCGCGGCCGTCGGATACGAGATGTACTGCCGGCTCCTCGAACGCGCCGTCCACGAACTGCGCAACGAGAAGACGCCGGAGCCCGCGAGCGGCACCGCCGTCGAGATCGGCATCGCGGGGACCATCCCGCGCGCGTACATCCCCAGCGACGCGAGGCGCCTGGCCGCCTACCGCCGCATCGCCGCCGCATCGTCGCAGGCCGAACTCGAGGCCGTCGCGGGCGACCTCGCCTCCGCCTACGGCCCGCTGCCGCCGGCGGTGCGCCGCCTGCTGGACCTCGCGGAACTCCGCACGCTCGCGGCCGCCCTTGGCGTGCGAGCCGTCATCGTCCGCGAGCGCGATGTCGTCTTCCGCACCCCCGACCCCACCCCCATCGCCGACCGCCTCCGCCCAGCGCGAGGCACTGTCACGGCCCTCGCCCCCAAGTCCCACGACTCGCTGCACGAGGTGTACTACAGACCGCCGGAGCAGTACCTGGAGCCGGAGACACTGCTGAGCGTGCTGCGGGCGAGGCTTGGGGGGCGTCACGACCTCGACACAGGCCCCGAGGCAGCATCAGTCCATCCCGACGGCAGGACGGACAATCAACCACAGTTGGAATCCAAGGCCAAGGTGCGGGTCGGTAATCGTGTGCGCCGCGCCGGCAGGAACGAGTAGACTGCTTCCATGTCGGCACTGACCATGAGGTTGCTCTTTGCTGTGTGGACGGTTCCCCTCGCTACCGCCGTCTATTTCGTCATCACCGTCTTTTTTTCCCTACGATCCTGGCTGGCAGTGGAAGTCCCCGATAGCCGCGGGCTTGGGTGGTTGGACGGTCCTCGCTGCCGGCATGGGGATTGCATTTCGCGGACTCGTTCGACCTACTCGCCGGCGCCTCATCTGGACAGTGACATCGGCCGGTGTGCTGGTCATTGCCGCGTCCGTCGCATATGTCTGGCTCCTTGTACTCCTGCCGGGTTCATACCTCTTTGAAGCGGTGCTCTCTGTCGGCTCCTGGTTCGTTCCAGTCCTGTGGCTCGGCACACTCCTCCCGATCTGGCGCGAGACCGCCGAGGAGCGGGCCGCTCGCCTCGCCGGCCCTGCGTTCGTCAGAGTCGTTTGCCCAAAGTGCGGCTACAACCTGAGCGCTCACACAACCGCCCGGTGCCCCGAGTGCGGACGCGACTACACCATCGCCGAGCTCATCGTGCTTCAGCCAGGTCGCAGGTTCGATGAGCAGTCATCGTTGCTCGCGCACGCACGCGCCGACATCCAAGCCGCGGACCATGACGACGATCGACGCGGGGAGCAACCGGCCTGACTGTCAACTATGCTGACTTGCGAACATAGACCCGGCCGTGCTTGCTCAGGGCGTCCAAGTCCCCTGCCGCCGCCAGATCCCGCAGCCGATCCAGCAGCCTGACGGTCGGAGGCTCCAGACAGGGTTCGCTGGTGTCCTCGGCCGGAATAACCGCGTCCAGCTCGATCCGAACCGCGAACGGCAACCCCTGGGCGATGCCCTCAATCCACTTCACGATCTTGATTCGCTCGCCCGGCATCATCTGTCGAAGAAGTGTACGGTCACAAGCTTGGCCGTTCCAGATGTGCCCAGCCACGACCATACTGCCTTGGCCTCGGTTCCGTCCGGCAGGAGAATCTCGAACTCCACCTTGGGATTGGGCCGAGACCGTGGGAACTCGCCGAGCAGTTTCGCCCTGTCCATCGCTTCGAGCACCTGCCAGCCCCTCACACCGCGAACCGCCAGCGCTTCGTCGGCATGATCGCTGAACACGAAGCGGTCACTCGAGATCGCGTCCCGGACTCTCTCGACAAGATGGCTCACAGGCGAATGGTAACGTACGACCACACACCTCGGGTGCGCGGCGACGAGGACGCCCCGGTTCATGGCTGTTCCCCAAACCACCCCCCCACCACAGTGAACAGCCCCGCCACGTACAGCCCGTAGCCGCACAGCAGCGCGGCCCCCTCCGCCCTTGAAATCCTCGCCCCGCTCAGCATGATCGGCAGGCAGGCGAGGCTGGCCGCGAGCATCACCGGCACGTCGAACCAGAGCACCTGGCGCGACACGGCCTGCGGCGTGGCGAGGCAGGTGATGCCCAGGATGCCCAGGATGTTGAAGACGTTCGAGCCGAGGACGTTGCCGACGGCGAGGTCCGGCTGGCCGCGCACCGCCGCCACCACCGACGTGAACAACTCGGGCGCGGACGTGCCGACCGCCACGATCGTCAGGCCGATGACGAGTTCGGAGATGCCCAGGCTCCGCGCGATCTCGCTCGCCGACGAGACGAGCATGTACGACCCGCCGACGAGCAGCGCCAGCCCCGCCAGCACCATCGCCACGCACACCAGCGGTCGCGTCATGGGGCCGGGCTTGTCGAGGCCGAGTTCGTGCTCGAGTTCCCGCTCGGCGGCGGCCGCGGCTTCGCGCTGGGCGTCGCGCCGCCCTCGCACATAGCCGAGCCAGAGGTAGACGAGCAGCCCCGCCAGCATCGCCGCCCCGTGCCACCGCTCGAGCCGCCCGCCGGAGGTGAGCGCGATCCACGGCACGCACGCCACGGCGATCACGATGAAGGTCTCGCGTCGGACGAGGTCCAGTTTGAGCGCGATGGGGCAGATGAGCGAGGCGACGCCGAGGATGAGGGCGATGTTGCAGATGTTGCTCCCGACGACGTTGCCGACGGCGATGTCCGCGCTCCCTCGAATCGCGGCCGTCACCGACGTGGCGAGTTCGGGCGTGGACGTGCCGAACCCGACGATGGTGAGGCCGATGAAGAACGACGACACGCCCATCCGCTTCGCCAGCGAGGCCGACCCGCGCACCAGCCCCTCCGCCCCCAGCGTGAGCACCAGGAGCGACCCCGCCAGCAGCCCGAGTTGCACAAGCATCTTCCACCCCCGAGCGCTGCGGCGCGCAAGCGCACAACGCTTCTCGCTGGAATGCTACTCCCGCTGTCCGAAACTCGTTCCGACCGCCCGCGCCGCCGACAGCAGCGGCTCGTCCGGCCCGATCAGGCGCTGCCGCCCCGCCGATTCGAGCAGGTCGATGTCCCCCAGCCGCCCGCCCTGCATCACGATCAGCCGGTTCATGCGCCCGGCCTGCAGCAGGTCGAGCGCGCGGTCGCCGAACTGCGTCGCCAGCACGCGGTCCGCGGCCACGGGCGTCCCGCCGCGCTGCACGTGCCCGAGCACGACGTAGCGCGACTCGATCCCCGTGCGGTTCTCGACCTCGCCCGCGAGCCACCGCCCGATGCCGCCGAGTCGGATCGGGTCCGGGCTGGTCGGATCGACGCGTTCGACCATGCGTTCGCCGCCGACAGGCTTGGCGCCCTCGGCACAGCAGACGATGGAGAACCGCTTGCCACGCTGCCGGCGCTCGACGATGCCGCGGGCCACCGCGTCGAGGTCGAAGGGCATCTCCGGGACGAGGATTACGTCCGCGCCCGACGCGATGCCCGCGTGCAGCGCGATCCAGCCCGCGTTGCGACCCATGACCTCGACGACCATGACGCGGTGATGGCTCGCGGCCGTCGTGCGCACTCGGTCCATCGCCTCGGTTGCGGTCTGCACGGCGGTCTGGAAGCCGAAGGTGATCTCGGTCCCCCAGAGGTCGTTGTCGATCGTCTTGGGCACGCCGACGCAGGGGACGCCGCGCTCGACGAACGGGGCGGCGCACGCCATCGTGCCATCGCCGCCGATGACGACGAGGGCGTCCAGGGCGTGGTCGCGAACGTGGCGCATGCAGAGGTCGGTGACGTCCTCGAACCGGGGCGTGCCGTCGGGGTTTCGGCCGGTGGCGAAGCGGCAGGGGTTGGCACGGTTGTTGGAGCCGAGGATGGTGCCGCCGGTGTGGAGGATGTTCGAGACGTCCTCGTCGGCGAGGGGTCTCACCCGGTTTTCGATGAGGCCGAGGAACCCGTCCTCGATCCCGATCACGTCGATCCCGTCCCGGAGGGCGTCCTTGACCACCGCCCGGATGACGGCATTCAGCCCCGGGCAGTCCCCGCCCCCCGTCAGCACGCCGATTCGGCCGATCTCGCCCATCCGCGGATCGTAATACCCCCGACGCCGGTATGCCGAAGGGGCAATGATTGTGGATCGGGGGCGTTCTGCCGTCGGGCTCCCGTCCCCTGCCGGGACGGTTCCGCGCCCACCCCCGCTTTCGAGGGAGTCGATCATGACCCGGAGCAAGACAGTTCTCGTGGCGTTTGGTGTTGTCGCGGTTGCCGGGCTGGCCATCGCCATCCAGCCCGTGCTGATGAAGCCGAAACTGGACCCTCTGCCGCCCGTGACGCTCGACGAGGAGCCTGCTCCGGAGCCGACCCCCGTCCCCGCACGCCGGGCTGCTCCCGCGCCGATCGCGAGCGCACCGGCCGAGGATCGTCCCTTCCCCGGTCCCGGACCCGAAGGGTTCGGACGCTTCGGACCCGGCGAGTTCCCGATGGTGTTCGGCGAGGGGCGCGGCCCGGGCGCCGAGGGCTGGCGCGGCGAGGACGGCCGCCCGCGCTGGGGCGAGGGCCGCGAACCGACCGAGGAGGAGCGCGCCGCGATGCGCGCCCGCGGCGAGCAGATGCGCGCCCAGATAGAGGCGCGGATGCTCGAAACCTTCGACCTCGACGGCGACGGCGCGCTCTCCGACGCCGAGCGCCAGGCCGCACGCGAGGCCTTCGAGACTATCCGCGAGGAGATGCGCGCACAGAACGAGGCCCGGATGCTCGCCCGCTTCGACACCGACGGCGACGGCGTGCTCTCGGACGACGAGCGGCGCGCGATGCGCGAGACCATGCGGCGCGAGGGCGAGGAGCGACGGGCAGCGACGCTCGCCGAGTTCGACCTCGACGGGGACGGGCGGCTCAACGACCGCGAACGCGAACTGATGCGCCAGGCCCAGCGCGCCCGCGACATCGAACGCCGCGCCTTCCGACGCATCGACACCAACGGCGACGGCGTGATCGACGCCGGCGAGGCCGCACGCGCCGTGGACCGCGTGAACACCGGCGACACCAGCGCGGACTTCAACGGCGACGGCACGGTGGACCAGCGCGACGCGGTCTTCGTGCTGGAACTGGCGAGGCGCGGGAGCCTGTAGACCACGACCCCGCCCTCAGCCCGGGCTGGGGACGAGGATCGTGCGGCCGTTCTCGGCGTCGCGGGCGCCCGTGATGCACTCGACGACGACGGCGGCGACCTGCTCCGGCGTGAGGCAGGCACGCGCGGGCAGGTCGCTCGGCGTGAACATCGACCGCAGCATCGGCGTCTCGACCGCGCCGGGCGCGACGGCGAAGGCGCGGAGGCCGACCGCGCCGCCCTCGTTCGCGCAGGCGCGGGCGAGGGTGTTCAGCGACGCCTTGGCCGCGCCGTAGACGCCGAGGCCCGGGAACGGATCGACCGACGCGACGCTCGAGACGAAGACGACGCAGCCCCCCCCCTGGCGTTCGAAGACCGGCCACGCGGCGGCAGTGAGCCACGCTGGGCCGAGGGCGTTGACCTCGAACGTGCGCCGCACGTCGTCCGCCGAGTGCTCGGCGACGGTGCGCAGTTCCGCGATGCCGGCATTGCTGACGAGGGCGTCGAGGCGCCCGAAGGCCGAGACGGCGGCGTCCACAGCGCGGGCACACGCCGCCGCGTCGCCCACGTCCGCGCTGTGCGCCCGCCACGCGATGCCGCGCTCGCCTGGGAGCATCGCGCCCGTCTCCTCCAGCGGCCCGGCGCGCCGCCCGACGAGCAGCAGCCGGTAGCCACGCGCGGCCAGTTGCACGGCGATCGCGCGGCCGATGCCCGATCCGGCGCCGGTGATCAGCGCCACATGCCCTCCGTTGCTCGCCATCGCGCCCTCCCCGCGCTCAGCCGTCCAGCGCGCCGTCCGCCCGACGCACCGCCCGGCAGAACGCCTCGATCTTCGCGTGGTCCTTCACGCCGGGCGACGACTCGACGCCGCTGGAGACGTCCACGGCGTAGGGGCGGCAGGCGGCGATCGCCTCGCCGACGTTCTCCGGCGTCAAGCCGCCGGCGATGATGACGGGCTTGGCCACGGCGCGCATCAGCGGCGCGAGGGCGCGCCAGTCGAAGGCTTCGCCCTTGCCGCCGGCCGAGCCGTCCACGAGGATCGCGTCCACTTCCTCGACGGCGTCCCAGCGCCTCAGGTCGCGTTCGATGGTGTCGGCGCGGAAGCGGATGGCGCGGATCACGCCCGGCCCGCAGTCGCGCACCAGGCTCTCCGGCTCGCTCCCGTGCAGTTGCGTCCACGCCGTCGGGCACTGCTGTTCGATCTCGAGGAACTCGTCGAGCGTCGCGTCGCGCAGCACGGCGACCGTCCCCACCATCGGCGGCAGGCACGACATGATCTCGAACGCCTCGTCCGGCGCGACGAATCGCGGCGTGCCGCGGACGAACACGAACCCGACCGCGTCCGCGCCCGCCTCGGCGGCGGCGAGCGCGGCATCAAGATCGCGGATGCCGCAGACTTTCACGCGGGTTCGTGGCACGGGGCCGGACCTTTCCTGGAGGCCGAAGGGGCGGTGGATTGAACGCGAAGGGCGCGAAGACGGCGAAGGGATCCGAGGGACGGGCGAGTCCAAGCATAATCCGATTCCGTCACTCCGTCACTCCCTCACCCGAGTTCTTCGAGCAGTTCGCGTGCCAGCGTTCGTTCCTCGTCGCGGGCGAGCGCGCCGTCCAGCCCCTCGAGGAGCGTGCGTGCCGCCACGGGGTCGTTCAGGTAGCGTGCATTGATGAGCGCGAGCATGAGCCGCATCGTCGGGGCCTCGGCGTCGCCGGGGTAGCCGCCCAGGAATCGCTCGTAGGCGATGGCAGCCGTGGCGTGGTCGCCGGAGGCGAAGAGGTGGTTGGCAACGTCGTACTGCGTGCGCCGCGTGAGCGTGACCGCCGCGGGCTTGTCGCCGAACTCGCGGAGCAGGTCGCGGTACGCCGCCGCCGCCGCCGCCATATCGCCCGACGCCGCGGCGGTCGAGACCCGCGCCCGCGCCTCGGCGGCCGGGTCCGGGGGCGCATCGGCCGCGGCCCTGGCGCGTCGCTCGGCCTCCTCACGCTCGCGCCGCTGCGCGTGCTCGACCTCGCGGAACTGCCGCCGACGCGCCGCCTGCCGCCCGATGGTGAAGAGGTCGTACGGTTCGCGCTTGATGGCGTGCGTCCAGAGCAGCACGACGCTGAGCAGGATGCCGAACCCGTACCCCGCCAGGTGGGCCTCGTACGCCACCTGGCTCACGCGCCCCGAGCGGAGCATCGGCACGAAGTCCCAGAAGATCGCGAACGCGATGAACCACCACGCCGGGATCATGAACACCCCGATGAAGAAGAAGATGATGAGCGTGCGCACGTGCGTCCGCGGGAAGAGCACGAGGTACGCCCCGGTCACCGCCGAGATCGCCCCCGACGCCCCCACCACCGGCGCGGGCGACGCCGCCACATGCCCCAGCCCCGCCGCCGCCGCCGCGATGAGGTAGAACGCCGTGAACCCGAGCCGCCCGATGCGGTCCTCCACGTTCGGCCCGAAGACCCACAGGAAGAGCAGGTTGCCCAGCAGGTGCACCGGGCCGGCGTGCAGGAAGGCGTACGTCACCCACGACCACGCCCCGGACCCCCGCGAGAGGTGCAGCGTCGCCATCGCCCGCTCATGGAGCGCGGGCGCGAACGCCGCGAGCAGCACCATGGCGATGAACACCACCGCGTTGGCCGCGATGAGCGCGTGCGTCACCAGCGTGGGGCGACGACGGGGGCGGTCTGTGCCCAGCGGCAGGAACACCGCGGCATGGTACGGCCGGATGCGCCGAAACTCCCCCGCGTGGCCCGATCCGACCCGCGTCCCCTATAGTCCTCTCCACGCCGCGGGCGGTGGCCGCGGCACGCCATGACGACCAACGAGCAGCGGAGGGAGCGCCCCATGACGGAATACGCCAAGGGCCTGGAGGGAGTGATCGCCGCCGAATCGCAGATGTCCTTCATCGACGGGCAGAAGGGCGTCCTCGAATACGTCGGCATCCCCATCGGGGAACTCTCCAGCCAGTCGACCTTCGAGGAGACCGTCTTCCTCCTCTGGAATCTGCGGCTGCCCAAGCGGGCGGAACTCGACGAGTTCAGCCGCCGCCTTCGAGCGTGCTACACCCTCCCCGAGGGTTTCGAGCAGCGCATCCTCTCCACGCCCAGGACCGCCCAGCCGATGCACGCCCTGCGCTCGCTCGTCAGCGCGCTCTCCCTGCACGACCCCAACCCGAACGCCAACGACGTGGACTCGGCCCGCGACAAGTCCCTCAAGATCCTCGGCCACGCACCCGCCATCGTCGCGTACTTCGACCGCCACAGGCGCGGCCTGCCGCCGGTGCACCCCGATCCCTCGCTCCCCTTCGCCGACAACTTCCTCTACATGCTCAACGGCGAGAAGCCCACCCCCACCATGGCACGCGCCTTCGACGTCTGCATGATCCTCCACGCCGACCACGGCTTCAACAACTCCACCTTCACCGCACGGGTCATCATCTCCACACTCAGCGACGTCTACTCCGCCCTCACCGGCGCGATCGGCTCCCTCCGCGGCCCGCTGCACGGCGGCGCGAACGAGGGCGTCATGCACATGCTCAACGAGATCCCCTCCCTCGACGCCGTCGAGCCCTACATCATGGGCAAGATCGAGCGCAAGGAGAAGATCATGGGCTTCGGGCACCGGGTCTACAAGGCCAAGGACCCCCGCGCGACCGACCTCCAGAAACTGGCGAAGAAACTGGCCGAGGACACCGGCAACACCGACCTCTTCGCCAAGAGCCAGCGCATCGAGGAGATCATGGCCCGCGAACTGGCCGCCAAGGGCATCTACCCCAACGTGGACTTCTACTCGGCCACCACGTACCACTGCATCGGCCTGAAACTCGACCTCTTCACCCCCATGTTCGCCCTCAGCCGCCTGGCCGGATGGAGCGGACACATCCTCGAACAACTCGCCGACAACCGCCTCTTCAGGCCCAAGGCCCTGTACGTGGGGCCGCACGACCAGCCGTATGTGGCTATCGAGAAGCGGTAAGCCGTTGTGCGTGAAGGAGATCGAGAGACACGTCCCATTTGACAGGGCGTGAGGTCGTGGGTTTGTCCCAGCCAGCCACCTTGGAGGCTGCGAGAGTGGCAAGTCGCGATTTCCCAGTCAGCCCACCTGCAAACCTCGGACACGACCGCAGGGGAACCCCCTGCTTGAGTACCTGATTGGGTCGGCAGGAAGCGTTGAGCCGTACACGCAGGGCGAACTCCGGGTCCGAGCAAGCCGCCGTACGAGCCTGCCGATCTGTCACTACTATGCACCAAAGACAGATGGAGAGAACTGTGAGGACGCTGATCGGCGTAGGCTCGTATGGCATCCCCGAAGCAGCCCGCTTCGCGCAAGTGAATGTGCGCACCGCGAGTCGCTGGATGACCGGGTCCGGTGAGGGGAGGCGCAATCGGCTTCTCCAACCCGACCTTCCCCCTGTGAATGGCAGACACGCTGTATCGTTTTTGGACCTGATCGACCTCCTCGTCGTCGGGCGCTTCCGCGATGAGGGGGTTTCTCTTCAGACGGTTCGCCGCGTCTATTCACGACTCCGCGAGTCCCTCCACACACCGCATCCGTTCGGCCATCGAAGGCTGCTCACCGACGGGCACACGGTCTTCATGGAGACCCTCGACCATGTCGGAGACCAACATCTCGAAGAAGTACTCACTGCGCAGAGGGCAATGCCAGAGATACTGAAGCCGTACTTGAAGCAAGTCGTGTACGCGCGGGACACTCAGACTGCCTTGCGATGGAATATCGCGCAGGGCATCGTGATCGACCCGGCGCGATCATTCGGCAAACCAGTTGTCGCTGCCGAAGGTACGACTACGTTCGTCCTCGCCCGCTCGTACTACGCCAACGACGAAAATACGGAACTCGTCGCTGATCTGTTCGACGTGTCGCCAGCGGCGGTCCAACAGGCCGTTGCTTTCGAGCGCGACTACGCCAGTGGAATCGCCGCTTGATGCACTTCTTCATCGACCGCAATGTGCCGGAGCAGTTGGCCCGAATGCTCGGGTACTACGACCGCAACCATACGGTCATTTACCACGACGATCGCTTCGAGAAAACGACCGCAGATACCGAGTGGCTTCAAGCGATCGCGAAATGGGATCCCGTTCCAGTAGTCATTTCAGGTGACGGTCGCATCCTCAGGAACCCGGCCGAACTTCAAGTTCTTCGCGACCTGCCGTTGACATTCTTCCTCTTCGCGGGAGCGTGGTTCAATCTCAAGTGGTCGGAGTTCGCGTGGAAGGCGATCAAGGTATGGCCGGAAGTAGTTTCAGCCGCCGCTCCCCCTCGTCCGAGCATCTACCGCATCCCGGTTTCAGCACAAAAGGTGGAGTTCATGGCGTCCACCCATAACCTTGGCGCGAGCCGCCGCCGCGCGTAAACGCGTCGCACCAGGCGTGTCTCGCAACGAGGGCAGACAGCGTTCCCAGGAGGAGATGAACCGTCTGCGCGAGGATTACCCCGGACAAGATCCGACTGAGTGGGACAACAGCGGGTACGGACTCACGTTGACCACGCGACTCCGTCAGCATGCGGGGCAGTACACTGTCGTCAGCGGAGCAGCGAGCGTGTCGTTCCGGGAAGCCCGTGTCGTTAGTTCCGCTTGCCACGAGGGCACCGCCCTTCGCTTCGTACTCCAGCCCTCGAGAATCGAGAGCGCGATCAGGGCCGTCGGCCTCGACGGTGCCCCGAAACGGCACGGGATATCTTCACAATCGCTGATGACGGCGTCGCAGCGCCTTCGGCTTAAGGCCGAGGAGGAGGGCAATTCGGAGCGCGGTGAGAGACGCTGAGGAGACTGGACCAGTGTCCGGTGACATGCACAGCGGAAAACGTCGGGATAATCTTGAGATGAGCAAAAGGGGAACATTCTTGCGGATCGGGCCAAGTCGCCCAAACCCGCCCACTACGAGAACTTGCAGCCAGATGCCGCAAGTCCTTGTCCTGCAAGTGGAGCGGATGGGAGTCGAACCCACGACAGTTTCACGACGGCATCAGAACTTCACGCCTGATGAAGGTACACCTGAACTAGTGCCAAGGCCGCCGGGGGTACCCGCCCCCGTACCACAGGATGGTGAAGTCGACGGGCGGGCCGTCGCCAACCGAGAGTCCAACTCCGCCCAGAGCGTGTTCATTTGGTGAGGGAACACGCCCCACACGTCGTCAACGAGCGTACCGAGCGCGAACCAGTCCCCGATGCCTGCATGCCAAGGAACCGAGGTTCCATTCTTTGGTAAGAGGGAACGGTCAACCTCGACCACGCCGGAGGGATTGACCCTCATGGGCAGCGTTCGATTGTGCAGCAGGTCATTGCGGGGGTGCCGCACCCATCCAAGATTGGGATACCCGGTGCCTAGTCTGTCAACGTAGGCGAAATCGTCTGGCTTCTGCTTCGCCTTGTTCACGAAGGCATGGTGCAGGTTCTCTTGTGCCGCCCTTGTCATGGCGAAGAAGCCCGCGAGCAGCCCGTGAAGTCCCAACTGGCGATCAACCTGCGCACCGTCCGCAACGGCCGCCTTGACCTGCTGTTGAATCGTCCAAGCGTTCCAGCACCGCACGATGGCCGTGTAGTTCCTCTGGGCAAACTCGCGCCACTCCGGGACGACCAGACCATCCGCCTGCCGCCGGGTCAGGACGTGGTTCGCCCAGACGGTGACGTATGCGCCGAACCACTCGCTGAAGGTGGCGTCAGCGAACATGCGGCGCTCCAATGGGTCTCCGCTGGCCTGAATCTGCGTGATGCTCATGCCGAGAGTGTACAGACGGGTCGAATCTCTCGCCCGCGGCCCCTATTCAGTCCCTTTTCCGCCTGCCGCAGAAACGGAAAAAGCCCCGCAAAACAGGGCTTCTCCTTCAAGTGGAGCGGATGGGAGTCGAACCCACGACCTCATCATTGCGAACGATGCGCTCTACCAACTGAGCTACCGCCCCAGTGTCGCCCCGCCGCGGCCGGGGGGGCCGGGGCGGCGGGCGGGATTGTACGCCAAGGGGATGGGGGTGTCCCGGTGCGCGCCAGGACGGGCACGTGCCGGGCCAGCATCGGCACCGCTCCGGCCGGCGAGGGCGAACCCTGCCGCGGCGTGGGCGTAGGCTGAGTGTCGCCGGGGGGTGCGGGGGGCGGCCTTCCCCTGCCGGGCGGCCGGTCAATCGCACGGAGCAACCGCATGAGCACCACCAACCGGCCACCGCGTCCGGCGGCCCTCACGCTCGCCCCGCTCGCGGCCGTGCTGGCGGCGGCGTTCGCCCTGCTGCTCGGCTCGTGCTGGCGGTCTGAGGGCGGGCGTGCCGAGGCCGCGTTGCCGACGCCGGGCGCGATCCGCGTGGTCGTCTCCATCCCGCCGCTCGAGGGCCTGATCGCCCCGATGCTGCCGGAGGGTTCGGAGATTCGCACGCTCGTGCCGCCTGGCGTCTCGCCGCACGGGTATGAACTGACGCCCGACGATGCGGCCGCCCTCGCCCGGGCGGACCTCGTCGTCTACGTCGGCCTGGGCCTGGAGCCGGGCGTCGTGAAGGCCCTCGCCCGACGCGGCAAGACCGCCACGGCCCAACTCTGCATGGCCGAGGCCCTCGGCATCGGCGGTGAGCCGGTACACGACCACAACCACGACCACGCGCACGACGATCACGAGGACGACGCCGACCACGAGGGCCACGAGGGCCACAACCACGGCCCGATCGACGAGCACCTGTGGCTGGACCCGGTGCTCGTCGCCTCGTTCGTGGCCGAGGCGGAGGAGGCGATCTCCGGCCTGCTCCGCGCCCGGTCCGCGCCGGCCGACGCGCTCGTCGCCGTCGATCAGGGCGCGGCGTCGCTGCGTGCCCGCGTCGCCGAGGTGGACGCGGCGTACCGCGAGCGACTCTCGCCGCACGCGGGTGCGAAGATCGTGACGCAGCACGCGGCGTGGGGCCGGCTCGCCGACCGCTACGGCCTCGTCGTCGCCCGCGTGGTCATGCCGGTTGAAGCGCACGACCCCAGCCCCGGCGACGTGGCCGCGGCCGCGGAGGCGATGAAGCGCGAGGGCGTCGCGGCCGTCTTCTCCGAGCCGCAACTGAGCCGCACGACCGCCGAGCGGCTGGCCGGTCTCGCCGGCGTGCCCTTCGGCGAACTCGACCCCATCGGCGACACCGACTGGGTGCGGCTGATGATGCGCAATCTGGACGCGCTCGAATCGAAACTGGCCGAAACGGCGGGCCCACGCGGCGAAGGCTGACCCGGCCGTAGACTCCACGCGATGCCCGGAGCGCCCGCGAACGCCGTCCCCGCGATCGACTACGTCGGCGTCGGGTTCGCATTCCCGCGCCCGGTCGCGCGCGGCGCCGGCGGCGCGGTCGAGGCCCTGCGCGACATCACCCTCCGCGTCGAGCCGGGCGAGCGACTCGGCATCCTCGGGCCGAACGGCGCGGGCAAGACCACGCTCATGCGCATCACGCTCGGGCTGCTGCCGTGCCAGCGCGGCACGGTGCGCATCTTCGGTCGCACGCCGGAGCAGGCACGGCGCGAGCGGCTGATCGGGTACGTGCCGCAGCGGAGCGACGCGGAACTGACGTTCCCGATCAGCGTGCGGCAGGCGGTGGAACTCGGGCCTGCGGGCCGGCTGACGGGCTTCGCGCGGCCGTCGAGCGAGGACCGCGCTCGGGTGCAAGAGTCGATGTCGCTGCTGGGCATCGCGGACCTCGCCGAGCGACCGGTCGGGAAACTCTCCGGAGGGCAGTTGCAGCGGACGCTCATCGCCCGCGCGCTCGCGGTCGGGGCACGCGTGCTGCTGCTGGACGAGCCGACCGTCGGCATCGACGTCACCGGCCAGCGACGCTTCGCCGAACTCCTCAGCAGCCTGCGCGACCGCCTCGGCGTCACGATCGTCGTCGTGAGCCACGACCTGCGGACGATCGCGGCGGCAAGCGACCGCGTGGCGTGCCTCAGCCGCACGCTGCACTCGCACGTCGCGCCCGAGGGCCTGACGCCCGCGGTGCTGGCGGAGGTCTTCCGGCACGACGTCGAGGGCGTCTTCGGCGAGGTGCACGTGGACGCCCACCCGGCCGCGGGCTGCGACGAACCGGCGCACCACCACCATCACCACGAGCACGGCCACGCCAAGGGGGGGGGCGGCGGATGAAGACGCTCGAATACCTCTTCGGCGCGCCGGAACTGCGGGAGACCTTCTGGCCCCCGGTGCTGGTCGGGCTGCTCGTCGGCGCACTCTGCTCCGCGCTGAGCGTGCCCGTGGTTCTCAAGCGCATGGCGTTCGTCGGGCAGGGCGTGAGCCACGCGGCGTTCGGCGGCGTGGGCGTCGCGCTGGCGCTCGGCATGGTCGCCGGGTGGGCCGCGCACGGCATGGGCATGCTCGCCGTCGTCACGCTCTTCTGCATCGCCGCCGCGCTTGGGATCGCGTGGCTGAGCGACCGCCCCGGCGCGCGCACGGACACGGCGATCGGCATCGTCCTCGCCGCCTCGATGGCGGTCGGGTTCCTGCTGATCCGCGGCGTCGCCGGGCGGATGCGCGAGGCCGGCCTCCCCCCCCCGCCGGGCGTCGAGTCCATCCTCTTCGGCTCGGTGCT
>DAOMNQ010000019.1:0-50236 GCA_035443945.1 Phycisphaerales bacterium
GATCTTGTAGACGTCGCCCTTGTCGATCAGGCGGCCGCTCCGGGTGGTGATTCCCTCGGCGCGGCAGCGGCGCACCGTCTCGATCCCGGAGCCGGTCTCGGCGAACAGCGCGAACACGCGACGCACCCGGGCGGCCTCGGGCTGATCGACGACCAGCTTGCGGTTCTCGACCCGATACCCGAGGGGCACCTTGCCGCCCATCCACATCCCCCGCGCCTTCGAGGCGGCGACCTTGTCGCGGATGCGCTCGCCGATCACCTCGCGCTCGAACTGCGCGAAGGAGAGCAGGATGTTGAGCGTCAGCCGCCCCATCGAGTGCGTGGTATTGAAGTGCTGGGTCACGGAGACGAACGACACCTTGTGCCGATCGAAGACCTCCATGAGCCGCGCGAAGTCCATGAGGGACCGGGACAGGCGGTCCACCTTGTAGACCACTACGCAGTCGATTTTGCCGGCCTCGATGTCGGCCATCAGGCTCTTGAGGCCGGGGCGCTCGACGTTGCCGCCGGAGAACCCGCCATCGTCGTACCGATCCGGGAGCGCCGTCCACCCCTCGTTCTTCTGGCTGGCGATGTACGCCTCGGCCGCCTCGCGCTGGGCGTCGAGGGAATTGAACTCCTGTTTCAGGCCCTCTTCGCTGGACTTGCGGGTGTAGATCGCGCACCGCGACAGCGCCACCGCCGGCGCGGCGTGCTTCCCATTGAGCGTGGCGCGGCTCATCAGCGCCTCTCCAGGTTGAAGAACCGGAAGCCGTTGATGTGCGACCCCGTGACCCGCTTGGCGATCGCCGACAGCGATCGGAACCGCTCCCCCTCGTACTCAAAGCCGTCCGCCAGCACCACCACGCGGACGACCCGGCCCTTGTAGTCGCGGACGAGCGCCGTTCCCGACGGGGGTACCCGTGGGTCCGCCGTGGCGGCGAGGGCGACCTTCTTGGCGTCCTTGGGGGGCTCTCCGAGCGTGGCCCACTTGGGCGGCGTCCGCCGCACGTCCGTGGGGTTGGCCAGTTGGGCTGCCCGCACGCGGGCACGCTCGGATAGGCCGCCTTCGGCGTTGGCCTGGATGCGCCAGGCGATCCGGCGGACGAGGTAGACGCGGTGGCGGCTCTGAATCCGCTCGCCGAAGAGTTCGGCGTAGCGGTTGTGCAGGTCACCGATCGTCATCTTCTCCAGAGCCGCGAGTTCCTTCGACACGTTGGTCGTCATCGGCATGGTCTCCGTATCCCCGCACCGCTAACGCGCGGTACGGTCGGACACACTGAGGCCTGCATGCTCGCCCAGTTCAAGTTCGCTGTGGTCCTCTTCTTGATGCTCCGCCGTCGGGGCCAATGTGCCCGTCCCAGCGACGAGACCGGTCGCCTTCGCGCGACGATGCCAACGCCTCGCCCCCGTGGCAAGGATGGCGACCACCTCGCGGCGGCGCTCGTCGGCGGACAGGTTGGCATCATCGTCTTTGGCGACCATCGCGGCGCTCCGTCTACGTCGGACGAGTGAGGCGGCATGAGGGCGAGAAGGCAAGTGGTGTCTTCTCACCCGGCTACCTACGCCGCCCAGAGTCGGGCTGTCCGCGCTGGGTATGCGAGCGACGATCGGTTTCGAAGGGTGCGGCGGCGCAGTACCATGCTGGTCGTCCGGGACGATCCCGCTCGGAGGCATGGAGGCCAGGATGAATATTGACTCCGTCGTGCGAGAAGTTGTCGGCTCAATCCTCTCGAAGGCACTCGACCCGAATCCGGTCAGCTTCAAGCGCGCGGACGAGGCGGGGCTTGCTCCGGTGCGGACGGGATGCCAGAAGCCGGTAGGCACCCTCCATCCCTTCCGACGGCAACTCAATCGCAACGCGTTCCTGTGCGGATGCCATGCCTTCACGACCGAGGCGCCCGTCGAGCACCTGATCGTCGGCTTCGGTTTTCAGCACGGGTCAACGACGGTCGTCGAAAGCATGGCTCATGCGATCGGCACTGAGGGGGCAGTGAGCATTCCTGACCACGTCGCCGCCGCGATCCGGCAGTACGTGCAGCAGGAGCACGCGAACGAGGTGCTGCTCTTTCACAATCATCCCCGGAACCCGATCAATGTCGTCTTTGACAACACGCCGCTGCCGTCGGGGACGGACCGGCGGACACTGGTGAGCTTCCACAGCGATCTGAAGGTCCTGGGCAAGACCCTGATGGGAGGCGGGCGCGTGCGGTTCTACGTCGGGGAGAACGGGTTCGTGCAGGAGTTCCGCACCCCAGATCTGCTCCCGGTTTTGGAACGCTTGGCTCAACCCGCGCCGCGGCCGTGATCCATTTCCCTGAACCGCGCTCGTCAATGCCGCGCTCTCCGCCGACCCCGTGCCGTGTTGTCTGCTCGCCAGCCAGGGGGCGGGAGGTATAACGGCGTGCCCGGAGAGACGCCGAGACTCTGAGACTTTCTCGGATCGGGTGCGTGCCCGCGGGCCAGAATGCGCTCGTCCCGAGTCTCACCGGGCCAGATGGCGAGACTTCCCGACGGGGGGCATGTCGAACGACTCGGAAAAACGCGGCCCGGAAACGCAAACGCCCCGGCCTTGCGGTCGGGGCGTTCACTTCTAACGGGTGGGTCGCCCAGTTTCTGGACGACCCCGGCAATAGCGGGGGCAGGATTTGAACCTGCGACCTCCGGGTTATGAGCCCGACGAGCTACCAGGCTGCTCTACCCCGCAATCTGGGCAACCGTATGGCTGATCTCCGCGTGGGTCAACCCGCGGCGTGGCCCGGGCGCGACCGATGGCAGGGCGGGAGCGATACCGACGGCGTGTTCGGCTCGCGATGGAAGGCCCCTGCGAGACGATGGCGTGCGGACGCGTGTCCGGCCGTATGATCGCCAGGATGTCGCCGAGCGCCGCACCACAGGCCGCTGCCGAACGCACCAACGTCCTCCTTGTGGGCGGCGGGGGTCGCGAGCACGCGCTGGCGGCCGCGCTCGTCCGCTCGCGGGGCATGGGCGAACTGTGGCTCGCCACGCCGGGCAACGCGGGGCTGGCGTCGCTCGGGCGGGCGATTGATTTCGTCCCCAGCAGACGGGAAATCTACCGCCTTGTCCAGTTCTGCGACCACAAGCGGATCGGCCTCGTCGTCATCGGCCCGGAGGACCCGCTCGCAGAGGGGTGGGCGGACGCGCTGCGTGCCCCCCACCGCCGCGTCTTCGGCCCCGGCGCGGACGGGGCGCGCCTCGAAGCCGATAAGGCGTGGGCGAAACAGTTGATGCGCGGCTCGGCCATCCCTACCGCCGAGGGGCGAGCGTTCAACGACCCGGAGGCCGCGATCGCGTTCCTCGAGTCGCGCGATGAGCCGCAGGTCATCAAGGCCGCGGGGCTGGCGAAGGGCAAGGGCGTCGTCGTGCCCGAGACGCTCGACGATGCCCGCGCGGCGATCGACCGGATCATGCGTCAGCGCATCTTCGGCGATGCCGGCCGCACGGTCGTCATTGAGGAACGGCTGAAGGGGCGCGAGGTCTCGGTGCTCGCGCTGGTGGACGGGCGGAGCATCCACGTCCTGCCGCCTTGCCAGGACCACAAGCGGCTGCGCGACGGCGACGAAGGCCCGAACACCGGCGGCATGGGCGCGTTCTGCCCGGCCGAGGGCATCGACGACGAGCTCATGGCCCGGGTCGAGCGGCAGATTCTCGTGCCGACGGTCGATGCCCTGCGGCGCGAGGGGATCGACTTCTGCGGCGTGCTGTACGCTGGCCTGATGCTGACGCCGGGCGGTCCCAAGGTGCTCGAGTTCAACACGCGGTTCGGCGACCCCGAGTGCCAGCCGCTCATGTCGCGGTTCCGGGGCGACCTGCTGCGAACGCTGATCGCCGCGTGCGACCGGCGGCTGGATGAGATGGACCTCGAGTGGGATCCTCGGCCGGCGGTGTGCGTCGTGCTGGCGAGCGAGGGCTACCCGGAGTCGCCGTGCACGGGCGTGCCGATCGAGGGGCTGGAGGAGGCTGGCGAGGTCGAGGGCGTGACCGTCTATCACGCGGGCACGAAGATCGGCGAGCAAGGGCGTGTCGTGACGGCCGGTGGACGAGTGCTGGGCGTGACCGCGCTCGGAGAGACGATGGCTGAAGCCCGCGAGAGGGTCTACGCCGCGTGCGGGCTGATCCGGTTCGAGGGCATGGTTTACCGGCGCGACATTGCGCTGCACGCGACACCTGTCGAACGCCAGGCATCGCGCGCGTAACGGAGCGATCCTCATTCGAGCCGGTGATGCGCCAGCCAGGCGATCGCGTCGCGTGATCGGGCAGCCCGGTAGAAGCGCGTCGCCACGCCGTCGCGCACGACGGCGGCCGCCTCGGGCTGCGAGCCGGCCGAGTCGAACGGAGCGACGCCGAGGGTAAACGTGCCGAGGTCGGAGCCGTCCAGCCCGCGTAGGGAAACGCCGGCGACCTGCTCGAACCCGTCCGGAGGCTCTTCGCCGCTTCGGCGGACGAGGTCCGCGGGAACGTCGGCGAGGAGCGTGAGCACCGCTTCCAGGCCGCTGGCCTGCTCCATCGCCAGCGGCGAGGGCCGATCGCCTTCGAGCCGAATCCACCCCTCGTGCGTGCGCTCGAGGACGAGTGATCCGATCTGGAAGCGCCCGATGTCGGCGGGCGGGACAGCGACCGCCCGCCGTGTGATGAACACCTCCGGGTCAAGCGGAAGTGCGGACAGTGAATCGGCTGACACCTCGACGAGCGCAGGCCCCGCAACCGATTCGCTCGCCCGCGTGTACGGCGTGAGCATCGACGCCTCGGCGAGCGCGAGGTAATGCACGCCGGAAGCGTCGGCAGGCTCCATCACCGACAGCCGCCGCACGATCACGCGCCTGTCTCGCTCGTCGCCTGTTGGCGAGGGCACGTCTGTCTCAATCTCGATGACGAGCAGCGGACGGGCTGCTGTCGCCGAGTCCTGTTCGTCCCTGAACCGCACGACGGGCAACGCCTCGATCGCTCGCAGCAACTCCTGAACGATCCTCGGCTCGGCGGGAGCGACGAATGGCCCTTGAATCCCCCACCGACCCCGCACGGACGCGAGCCGCAACCCGCCGTCGCCCGTGTCGGCCCGGATGCGCGAGGCCGTCCCGTCGAAGCCGGGCACCGCGCGCGTATCACGCCACTGCATCATGCCCTGCCACGCGAGCATCGAGTGCACGTCGCCGTCCACGAGAGCGTGCACGATGTCGCCGGCAGGCGACTCGACGCGGATGCGTCCACGGCCCGCGAGCGACTGGGCCGCGAGGCGCAGCCGCCACTCGGAGCCGTCCGTCCCCACGATCTTCACGACCGAACCGACCTCGGCGTCGGGGAGCGGTTCACTTTCCTCCCCCGAGAGCGCGGAGAGGACTCGGAGTGCGGCGCGGACGCGCGCTTCCGACGCGGGCCAGCGGGTTTCCGCACCATCGGACCCGCCGACCACGATCATCCACTCTCGGCGATGTCCCTCCTGCCGAACGATGATCGGGGGCTGACCCGGTGCGTCGAGGCGGATCAACTCGACCTGCGACGGCACGAGACCGAGCAGAGTTACCGGCCCGCCCGGCCCGGGACGAGACCGCAACACGAGTACCGCCGCCCCGATCAGGGCGAGGCTGAGCAGCACGATCACCAGCCTCATCCGTCGCACGTCGCAACTCTACCGCACAATGGCGTCGGTCGCGATAGAGTGTTGATGATGACTGGCAAGCCCGGCGACGGACGATCAGCACGCGGGACGACCTGGCGGGTGGCCGATCTCCCGCTCGTCGGCATCACGACCGACCTGTGCGAGTCTCCCGGCGGCGAGCGGGCCTTTGCGTACACACGCTACGCCCGGGCGGTCGCCAAGGCGGGCGGCGTGCCCGTGCTGCTCCCCCCCGTCCGTGCCGCGGCGTCCGAGCACGCGCGCCGGCTCTCCGCGTTCGTCTTCACGGGCGGCGACGACCCTCGCCTGGAGCCGTTCGGCGGGACGACGCACCCGCTCGCGACGCCCGTCCACGCCGACCGGCAGGAGTACGAAACCGCCCTGCTCGACGCCCTCGCCCAACGCCACCGCAACAAGCCCGTCCTGGGCATCTGCCTCGGCATGCAGATGATGGCCCTCCACGCCGGCGGCGCGCTCGACCAGCGCATGGAGGAAACGTCTCCGACGATCGCCGAAGCGCACTGGGATAGAACTCACGGCGTCTCCGCTTTGGAGAGCGCTCCGCACCAGCCGCTCGGCGCCGAATCGCTGCGAGTGTTCGGCCGCCATCGGCAGGCCGTCTCAGATCCGGGAGGCATGCGCGTGCTCGCGCGTTGCCCCGACGGGGTGACCGAGGCCGTGTGGGATCCATCCCGTGCGTTCTACATCGGCGTGCAATGGCACCCGGAACGCACCGAGCAGGACGCCGCAGGCATCGGCGTCTTTCGCCGGCTCGTCTCGGCGTGCTGCGGATGACGCGGCCCGCACCGTCGGCACGCCACCGCTCACATACGCTCGGCTACCTCCGTCAGGTTCTCCGGCGTCCAGACGTCCGCGCCCGGATCCCAGTGGTAGCGGATGATCTCGCGATCCACGCTTTGCCCGAAGACGTTCAGCCGTCCGTCGGCGGCGGAGTACCCGCTCAGCCCGCCGCCGTCGGGACGAGGCGAGTCGGCGGGGAGCACCTCGTCGAATGAACTCACGACCCACTCGCCCCCGAACTGCGGGACCCACCAGTAGATCACGAGGTCGCCGTCCGGCCCCACGCCGGCCACGTTCAGCCCTCCCCACGGCGTGACGTAACTCGTCAGCGAGCCGACCGCGAGTTGCGGACCGGAGAACAGGTCGGTCAGGTCGCTCACCTCCCAGTCGCCGCCGAACTGCGGCACCCACCACGTGACGAGCACCGAGCCGGACTCGTCCGTGCCGGCGATGTTGATCCCATCCCACGAGGTGAGGTAGATGGTCAGGCCGCCGGTGATCGTCGGCGCTCCGGTGATGGCCGACAGGTCGTCGGTGCGCCAGAGCGTGAAGCCCTCGGCGTCGGCGATCCAGACGGTGTGCAACCGGCCGGAGGCGTCCACGCCCACGATGTTGCGGGCGTTCCAACTGGTCACGTAACTCGTGATACGGCCGACGAACGCGGGTGTGCTCATGCCCTGCGGAGAGAGATGATCCGTGCTGAGGTTGGCGGGCGACCACACGAACCCGCCCTGCGGGTTGACTTCGCCCGTCTGCGTGAAGAGGAGGATGTTGCCGGACTCGGCGATGACTGCGATGTGGCCGATGTCCACCGTATCCACGAACACCGTCAACTGGCCTGTGAGCGCGTCGCCAAACCCGGTCTCCGTGGAGAGGTTACGGAAACTCCACGCGCCGTTCCGCAGCACGAAAAGCAACAGGCCGTCAGCCGACACCGCCGCCGCGTAGAGCAGGCCGTCCTTGCCGTCCACGAAGAAACTCACGTCGCCGATGAGCGCGGGCGATCCGGTCGCGGCCTGAAGATCGCGTGCGTCCCACGACTCGCTGCCGGGATCGATCTGGCGATAGAGCAGCGGGCGATTGTCCGAGTTCCGCGCCCCGACGTAGTAGCGGCCGTCCGCACCCCGCACGCCCGAGACGACCGCACCGTCGGCCGCCAGCAGCGAGTAGATGACCGTGAGGTCGAGCGTGAGTTGGTTCGTCTCGACACCCGCGAAATCGACGCCCATGGCGATGATGGTCAGCCCAGGGCCGAGCGGCGCGCCGCTCCCCAGAACGGCGAGAATCGACCAGCCGTCCTCGCCGTCCTCGTCGGAGCCGAGCGTCTCGCCCTCGTCGGTGTTTCCGTTGCCGTTGAAGTCCGCCCAGAACGTGACGCGACGGATCGACCCCGGGTTGTCGCGTGCCTGCACCGAGAGCGTGAACTGCTGGTCGCGCGTCAGCGTGAGCAGGGTGGACTGGAGCCCGTCAATGCTCGACGGCGTGCGGATGTTGTTGTATGCGCTGATCGTCCCGGCCGTGGCGCTCAGCGTCGCGACGCCGAGGTACGCCCTTCCCTCGAATCGCCCGACAGCCAGCCCGGCAGGGGAGGCCGCGACGACATGCGAGACGATCGGCAACAGGAATCCGAGGCCGCCGTCGCCCTCGAGCACGGCCACCCGGTCAGAGCCTTGCACCGCGACGATCGCGTCGGGCTTGCCGTCCACGTTCACGTCGGCGAACTCGATGGCGCCCACCCCGGCTCCGACCTCAACGGAGATGCCCGCGGGCGAGTAGAAGCCCAGCCCGTTGTTGCGCCAGACCACGACCTTCCCCTCGGTTGTCGTCGCGACCGCATCCAGGTCGCCGTCGCCGTCGAGGTCCGCGAGCGCGAGACGAACGCCCAGCCCGCCGAGGTCGGCGGCGATCGACGGCCCGATGAAGTTCATGTCGCCGTTGTTGCGGAGCCATTGCAGCGCCGCGCCGCCCGTCGAGGTCAGCATGGCGATGTCGAGGTCGCCGTCGTTGTCGAGGTCGCCAAGCCGGATCGAGACCGGGTTCCCCGGCACAGCGATCGAAACCGGCGCGCTGAACGAACCGGTCCCGTCATTGATGAGCACGTCGATCACCGACGCCGTTGAGCACGCGACAACCAGATCCGGCACGCCGTCGCCGTCCATGTCCCCGACGCGGACCTCCTGCGGCCCGTCGGACGTTGCGAACACGCCCCCCGCGATGAACCCGCCCGCGCCGTCGCCGAAGAACACCGCCACGTCGTCGTCCTGGTTGAGACTGACCGCGAGATCGGCACGGCCGTCGCCGTTCAGATCGCCGATCGCCACAAAGACGGGCCTGCCGCCGGTGGCAAAGGTCGGCCCCGCGAGAAAGTTGCCCAGCCCGTCGGAGAAATACACGCGAACCGTGCCGTCCTCCGGGAACGCGGCAACCAGGTCGTCCCGGCCGTCGCCGTCGAGGTCTGCTGCGGCCATCGCCGCGCCGACCGGCGCGCCCGTGGCGGAATCGCGTCTCGCTGCGAACTCACCCCCGCCGTCGCCGAAGAGCACGGTGAGCGTGTCGCTCTCCTCGTTGACCACCAGCACGTCGAGCGCGCCATCCTCGTCCATGTCCTCGAGCGTCACGCCCCGCGGCGTCTGCCCGACAAGAAACCCCGGCGAGGTCGTGAAGTTGCCGTTGCCCAGCCCGAAGCCGACCTGAACGTTGCTCGCGTCGGCGTTCCCTGCGATGAAGTCGAGGCGGCCATCGCCGTTGAGATCGGCCAGCGCGACGGATCGCGGCCTGGCGTCCACGGACACCAGGAACCCGGGGTTGGTCAGCACACCCGTGCCGTCGTTGAGTCGTGTCGTGACAACGTCGTCATTGGCGCACGCGACGACGACGTCCAGATGCCCGTCGCCGTCCACGTCGCCGAGCGCCACGCCCTCCGGGTTCGCGCCGACGAGGTACTGCACGGGCGCAGCGAACGCGCCGCCTCCGTCGTTGAGGAAGACCCGAATGGCGTCGTCCCCGGAGGCCGCCACGACGAGGTCGGGCGCGCCGTTCCCCGTGAGGTCGCCCACCGCGACGGCGCGCGGCGAGGTTCCGCCCGCAAGAAGCGTCGCCGCCCCGAACCCGCCCGCCCCGTCGCCCAGGTATACGCCGACGAAGTTCAGGAGAAAGTTCGTGGCGACGAGGTCAAGATCGCCGTCACCGTTCAGGTCCGCCAGCGCAAGCCCGACCGGCCCGCCGTTGCCCGCGACTCGCGTGGCGTCGCCGAACGTCCCGTCGCCGTTGCCGAGGAAGATCGCGATCGAGTTGTTGTCGAACTCACTCACCACGAGGTCGAGCGCTCCGTCGCCGTTCAGATCGCCCGCCACGACGCGAGACGCGGCGCCGAGCGTGTCCAGCGTCTGTGAGCGCGTGAACGAGCCGTCGCCGCGTCCGAGCAGAACCGTGACGGTGCTCGAGTCGAAGTCCGCCGTGGCGGCGTCGAGGATGCCGTCGTCGTCAAAGTCCGCGACGACCAGTCCGGTCGGCGCGTCGCCCACCGCGGTGGTCGGGGCGTCGTACACAACCGCGAGAAGCACCCGCCCTTCGAGGGCCTCCGATCGGCACGTCTCTCCCGCAGAGTGCGTGGACTCGGTGCGGGCACGAACTCGGGCGTCGTTCATGGTCATCCCCTGCCTGTGCGCGCGGCCACCCGGCCGGACCAAGTCTATCGGCAGGCCGGGGCGCGATCGTCCACAGACACGAACCCGCTACAAACGAAGGCCCGCGAGCAGCGCCTCGACCACCTTCTTCGCGTCCCCGAAGAGCATCCGCGTGTTCTCGCGGTAGAACAGCGGGTTGTCCACCCCCGCGTAGCCCGTAGCCATCCCCCGCTTCATCACGATCACCGTGCGGGCCTTCCAGACCTCGAGCACGGGCATCCCGGCGATCGGGCTCCCGGGGTCATCCTGGGCCGCGGGATTCACGATGTCGTTCGCCCCGATCACCAGTACGACGTCCGTCTCCGGGAAGTCCGGGTTGATCTCCTCCATCTCGAGCACGACGTCATAGGGCACGCCGGCCTCGGCGAGCAGCACGTTCATGTGCCCCGGCAGCCTCCCCGCGACCGGGTGGATCGCAAAGCGAACCCGAACACCCGCTTCCTCCAGAACCCGCACGCACTCCGCCAGCGCGTGCTGCGCCTGCGCGACCGCCATGCCGTAGCCAGGCACGATGACGACGCTGCGGGCGGATCGCAGGATCGAGACGACGGCGGGGGCGTCGATCGGCGAGACCTCACCAGCCGGGGCCGCGCCTGCCGGCGCGGGGCCTCCCTCCGTCCCGAACCCGCCGAGGATGACGCTGATGAACGAGCGGTTCATACCCCGGCACATGATGTAACTCAGGATCGCGCCGCTGCTCCCGACCAGCGCACCGGTGACGATCAGCAGGTCGTTCTCCAGCATGAACCCCGCCGCCGACGCCGCCCATCCGGAGTAACTGTTCAGCATCGAGACGACGACCGGCATGTCCGCCCCGCCGATCGCGGCCACGAGGTGCATCCCCAGCACGCCCGTGATGGCCGTCGCGAGCAGCAACTCCGCCATCCCGGCCTCGCCGGTCGCCATGCCGTAGCGAACGCCGAGCACGACCGTCGCCAGCAGAACCACGGCGTTCGCGGCGTGCCGTGCCGGCAGAATCAGCGGCTTGCCGCTCACCAGCCCCTGCAACTTCAGGAACGCGACGATCGAGCCGGTGAACGTGATCGACCCGATGCACGCTCCGAGAAACACCTCCACGCGATGCACGACCTCGCTCGACCCGGCGTGGGCGGCGTGCGGTTCGACGTGCCCGGCGACCGCCACCAGCACCGCCGCAAGCCCCACGAAACTGTGCAGGATCGCCACGAGTTGCGGCATGGCCGTCATGCGAACCCGCGCCGCGACCACCGCCCCGACGATCACCGCCGGGACCATCGCCGCCGCGAGCAGGGCGTAATCGCCCACCCGCTCGCCGAGCGTGGTGGCGACGAGGGCGAGCGCCATGCCCGCGATGCCGCACGCGACCCCGCGCCGCGCCGTCTCCGGGCGCGACAGCCCGCCGAGCGCGAGGATGAAGAGCGCGCTGGCCGCGATGTACGACGCCGTCACCATGCTCTCCGGCATCACGGGTGGGAACCTCCGGCCGGGGCGTGCCGCCTGAACATGGCGAGCATCCGGCGCGTCACCAGGAACCCGCCCGCGACGTTCACCGTCGCCACCAGCACCGCGACCATGCCGAGCCACGCGGGCAGCCCCCGGTCGTGGCCGGTCAGGTGCAGCATCCCGCCGATCACGATGATGCCGCTGATCGCGTTCGTGATGCTCATCAGCGGCGTGTGCAGCGCGGGCGTGACGTTCCACACCACCAGCCACCCCACGAAGCACGCCAGCACGAACACCGTGAGGTGCGAGAGCAACGCGGGCGGCGCGGTCAGGCCAATGAGCAGAAGCAGCACGCCCGCCAGCCCCAGCCAGAACGCCCTTTGCCACACCCTCCGCGTGCTCGCCGACGCAGCCTGCGCGGCCGCCACCTTCGCCGGCTCGGCACGCTCGCGCCCGGTCGCGACGACCGGCGCAACCTCCGGCCTCGGCGGCGGCCAGGTGATCACCCCCTTGTGCGTGACCAGCGCGCCCCGCACCACCTCGTCGCCCAGGTTCGGCTCCAGGTCCGCCCCCAGCGCCTCGACAAGATGCAACACCGTCATCGCGTACAACTGGCTCGACTGGCTCGCCATCCGACTCGGAAGGTCCGTGAACCCGACGATCGTGACGCCCTTGTGCATGACCACTTCATCCGCTCGGGTGAGCGCACAGTTCCCGCCCTGCTCGGCCGCCAGGTCCACCACGACCGAGCCCGGCCTCATGCTCTCGACCATGCCCGCGGTCACGAGCACCGGCGCACGCTTGCCCGGGATGAGGGCCGTCGTGACGATCGCGTCCACCTCCATGGCCTGCGCCGCGAAGAGCGCCATCTCCGCCTCGACATAGGCCTTGGACATTTCCTTCCCGTAGCCCCCGCCGCCTTCGCCCTCCTCGTCGACGTGCAGTTCGAGGAACTCCGCGCCCATGCTGCGGACCTGGTCGCGCGTCGCGGCCCGCGTGTCGAACGCGCGCACGATCGCGCCGAGGCTCCGGGCCGTTCCGATCGCCGACAGCCCAGCGACGCCCGCCCCAATGACAAGCACCTTGGCCGGCTCGACCCGCCCCGCGGCCGTCATCTGCCCGGCGAAGAACCGCGGCAGGTGGTGGGCCGCCTCGACCACCGCCCGGTAGCCCGCCACGTTGGCCATCGCGCTCAGGGCGTCCATCTTCTGCGCCCGCGTGATGCGGGGGACGCAGTCCATCGCGAGCACGGTCGCCCGTCGCGCAGCCAGCCGCTCCAGCAAGTCCCGGTTCTGCCCGGGCCAGATGAAGCAGACCAGCCGTCCGCCCTCTCGGATCAGGTCCGCCTCATGCACGCCCAGCGCAGGGTGCTCCTCCGGCCCGCGGACCTTCGCCACGAGGTCCGATCGCTGCCAGAGTTCGCGGGCGTCGTCAACGATCTCCGCCCCGGCCTCGACATAGGCCGCATCCGAGCAACCGGCGGCCTCGCCCGCGCCCCGCTCGACCAGCACGCCGAACCCGGCCTTGACGTACCGCAGTACCGCCTGCGGAGTCGCGGCGACGCGGCGCTCGCCTCGATGCACTTCTCGCGGGATGCCGACATGCACGGTCCGCTTCTCCGATCGCACGGCCCGCTCCGGGCCGGGAGGCCGAAGGATACTGTGCCCGCCGCCCCGCGTCTCAACGGGCCATCTCTGCCTGCACGCGCCACCACTGCTCCTCGAGCCGCCTGGCCGAAACCGGCCGCGTCGTTCCAAGCCCCTGCGCGAACACCGACACCCGGAGTTCCTCGACCATCCATCGGTACGAGTCGAGTTCGCCACGCGCCGAAGGCGGACATGAGTCGAGCCGACCCAGCGCGTCGAGGTAGCGCCACCACGCCGGCGCGACCGAGTCCAGCGCGGCCCGCTCGCCTCCCGTGCGGCCCTCCGCCAGTCTGCGGAGCCGGGCCTCGATCGCCGCGAGATAGCGCGGGTAGTGCCGCAGCCGATCGGCCGGCGTGGACGCGAGGAACCCGGTGGGCAGCAGATGATCCAACTGCGAGGTGATGTCCTCCCCTGATTCACCGTGCAGCAGGTCCGGGTCGCTCTCGATCAATGTGCGGACCCGCTGCACGGCGTCGAGCGTTCTCTCGGCGACCCCGGCCGCCTCGACGATCGCGGGTGAGAGATGGCCCCACGTCTCCGAAGCCGCCCGCTCGAACGCGGCCGACGTGCGGATCGACTCCAGCGGGGTGGGACACGCCCGGTCGACGGCCATCACCGCAAGGTCGTCGTGCAGCGCGTCCACGCCTCCGAGCGTGGAGTACAAGAGCCGGAGCCGCTCGATGCCCGGCAGGTGCGCGATCAGCGTCCGCAACTCGTCGCTCAGCCGCACGCGCAGGAGCCGTCGGACGCCGACCGGCCAGGCCGCTTCCGCCTCGTCGCGCGTGGCAAACAGGCGCAGCGCCGCCGTTCGACCTTCCTCGGCCAGTGCCGGCCAGGCCCGCACACTCGCGCCCCCGAGCGAGATGACCACGCTCTCTGGCGGCTCGCCGATCGTCCAGTCGGTGATGGCGGCACGGTTGTACTCGCTCTGGACGGCGCGGAGCGCATCCGCAAGGGCGCCTCTGATCGAGGATCGAACAGCCGCGACGTCGCGCCCGGACGCCACCACGCATCCGTCCTCGCCGACCACCGCAACCCGCGCTCGCAGGTGATCCGGCACGCCGGCTGCCGCGAAATCGCCGGTACGCACCGTGACGCCGCGCGTGCGACTGATGAACGCCGCGAGTCCCTCGGCCAGCGGTCGCGACCGATCCGGCGACGACGCCAGAAACGAGTCCGCGATCTCGGGCGCGGGACCGAGCGACCGCCGCGCCGCACGCGGGAGCGTCCGCACGAACGCGATGGCCGCATCGCGCACGTTTCCCGGTACCGCCCAGTCCACCGCCGCCTGTGTGAGCGACCACGCCGCTCCGAGCGGCACGGTGATGGTGACGCCGTCCTCCTCCTCGCCCGGATCGTGCGCGTATTGCAGCGGCAGGTCCACGCCGCCGACGCGCACCGCATCCGGGTACGACTCCGCCGAGACGGCCTCCGCGAGCGGCCCGGCGAGTTCGCGCTCGTCGAAATAGAGCGCCATCGGATTGTCGCGTTCCGCCCGCAGCCGCCACGCCTCGAACGCACGCCCCGTCCAGACGCCCGGCGGCACCTTGCGGTCGTAGAAATCGAACCGCCGCTGGGCCTGCGCCACGCTCTCATCCCTGCGGAGTTTCGCGCCCAGCGCGCGCACACGCTCGACCACGCGCCGGTTGTGCCGATCGAACTCGGCTTCGCCCGAGCGACCGCCCTCGACCAGCGCGTGGTGGATGAACAGCGCACGCGCCTCGGCGGGATTCACGCCGCCGAAATCGACCCTTCGCCGATCGACGACCGGCAGCCCCATGAGCGAAACGGTCTCGAAGGCGACCGCCCGCTCGCGCCGCGCATCCCACCGCGGCTCGGAGAACGACCGCGTCAGCAGGTGCGACCCGAGCCGTTCCAACCACGATGCCCGCACCGGCGCGACAACCCGCGCGTACAGGCGAGTCGTCTGCACCAACTCGGCCGCGACGATCCACGGCGGATCGCGCCCGTGCATCACCGAGCCGGGGTGAATCCTGAACTTCGCCCCGCTCGGTCCCTCGTACTCGTGCCGCTCGCGCAGCCGGCCCGCGTGCACCAGCAGCCCCGTCAGCAGCGCCCGATGCACCCTGTCCTCGTGCGGCGGCGAGGCGTTGATCCGCATCCCGAGTTCCGTCACCATCGCGTGCAACTGGTGGTGCACGTCCTGCCACTCCCGCATCCGCGCGTGCGACAGGAACCGCTCCCGGCACCAGCCCTGCAAACCCCGGCGCGACAGTTCCCGCGCGGCCTGGTGAAACTCCTCCCACACCCGCACCAGCGTAAGGAAGTCCGAGCGCGGGTCGGCGTTCGCACGGTGCGCCGCGTCCGCCTCGTCGCGCTTGTCGATCGGCCTCTCGCGCGGGTCGCGCACCGACAAGCCGGCCACGATAATGAGCGCCTCGCGCAGCGTGCTTTCCCGCTCCGCCGCCAGCAGCATCCGCCCGAGCCTCGGATCGACCGGCAGCCGTGCCAGCCGGCGGCCGATCTCGGTCAGCCCGCCGTCCGGTCCCATCGCGCCGAGTTCGACCAGCGTGTCGCGCCCGTCGCGGATCATCCGCGCCGAGGGGGCCTCCACGAACGGGAAGCGCTCGACCTCGCCCAGCCGCAGCGAGGCCATCTGGAGGATGACGCCCGCCAGGTTGGTCCGCAGAATCTCCGGGTCGGTGAACCGTGGGCGCGACT
Organism: Phycisphaerales bacterium; assembly: GCA_035443945.1. Classification (GTDB taxonomy): domain Bacteria; phylum Planctomycetota; class Phycisphaerae; order Phycisphaerales; family UBA1924; genus CAADGN01. The sequence goes on from DAOMNQ010000019.1 coordinate 15,851, forward strand.
CGTAGTCGAACTCGCCGTACAACCGGACGCAGATGCCCTCACGCACACGCCCGCACCGGCCGGCCCGCTGGTCCGCCGACGCCCGCGAGATCGGCTCGACCTCCAGCCGCTGGATGCGCGAGCGCGGGCTGTAGCGGTTGATCCGCGCGACGCCCGTGTCGATCACGAACCGGATGCCCGGCACCGTGAGCGACGTTTCCGCGACATTCGTCGCCAGAATGACGCGCCGCCCGTCGTGCGCGCGGAACACGCGGTCCTGCTCCTCCGCCGACAGCCTCGCGTAGAGCGGAAGCACCTCGCGCCCCTCCGCGCCCGGCGCGGCCCGCAACGCCTCCGCCGCCTCGCGGATCTCACGCTCGCCCGGCAGGAACACCAGCACATCGCCCAAGCCCTCGGCCTCAAGCCCCAGCAGCGTGTGGACGATCGCCTCCGCCATCGTGGCGTCCGCGGCGTCCGGCGGCGCGTGCCGGACCTCAACGGGGTACGTACGCCCCGACACCTCGATCACCGGGCAACCGCCGAAGTGGCGGCTGAACCGCTGTGGGTCGATCGTCGCCGACGTGACGATCACCTTCAGATCGTGCCGCTTCGGCAGCAGTTGGCGCAGGTACCCGAGCAGGAAGTCGACGTTCAGGCTCCGCTCGTGCGCCTCGTCGATGATGATCGTGTCATAAGCGAGCAGCCTGCGGTCGCCCTGCGTTTCGGCGAGCAGCACGCCGTCCGTCATCACCTTGACGAGCGTGTCGGGTGATGTGCGGTCGTTGAACCGGACCTTGTAGCCGACCCCCCGACCGAGCGGCACGCGCAGTTCCGCCGCCACGCGCGCCGCGATGCTCCGGGCCGCCACCCGGCGCGGCTGCGTGTGCGCGATCATCCCCGTCGCCCCGCGCCCCAGTTCCAGGCAGAACTTCGGCAGTTGCGTGCTCTTGCCCGAGCCAGTCTCGCCGCACACCACGACGACCTGGTGCTCCCGGATCGCGGCGAGAATGCGCTCCCGCTCGGCGACGATGGGCAACTCGGGTGGATAGTCGATTGTGCGGATGCGCCCCGCCCGCGCCGCGGCCCGCTGCGACGACCGCTCCGCCTGCGCGTGCAGCGAGCGCACCTCGTCGGCCCGTCCCGCGTGGTCAGCCGCGCGAAGCCGGCGCGCGATCCGCTCCCGGTCCGTCGCCATGCACGACGGGAGGAGGCGTCTCACGATGGCCGCGGCCTCGGACACGGGCAATCGTTGGCGGCCCGCGCTGCGGGGTCAGCATGTCACCGAAACACCCAGATCGGACAGCCGGACGCTCACGTCGTGCGCCTTGGGCAGCGACGGGATCGCCCCCGCCCGCGTCGCCGCCAGCGCGCCCGCGACGCACCCTGCCCGGACGGCCTCCTCGACCGATCGCCCCGAAGCCAGCCACGCCGCGACCGACCCGCAGAACGCGTCCCCCGCCGCCGTCGAATCCACCGCCCGAACCGGGATCGACGGCACGCGCAGCGACACGTCGCGCGCGGCGAGGCACGCGCCCTCCGCCCCGGCCGTCACCACCACCGCTGCCGGCCCGAGTCGAAGCGCGTCACGGGCGAGTGTCCGCGGATCATCCTCCTCCGCCCCGCCCGTGAGCAGCGCGGCCTCACCCCTGTTCGCCACGAGAAGATCAACCTGACGAAGCATCGCTTCGGGCACGACCGCGGCAGGCGCGGCGTTCAACACCACGCGACGCCCCGCGCCGCGCGCAATGCGGATCGCCGCCTCGACGGTCTCGAACGGCGATTCGAGTTGCACGAGGAGCACCGCGGCGGAACGAACGATCCCGGCGACGCTCTCGACGTCCTCCGGCGTGAGACTCGCGTTCGCGCCCGGCGCCACGACGATCGTGTTCTCGCCCGCGCGCTCGTCCACGATGATGACGCCGACGCCTGTCGCCGTTCCCGCCGTCGCGCGGATCGCCGTCGCGTCCACGCCCTCGCGGACGAGCAACGCCCGCAGAGACTGGCCGTAGTCATCCGCCCCCACCCGCCCCACCATCGACACGCGCGCCCCCATGCGCGCCGCCGCGACGGCCTGATTCGCCCCCTTGCCCCCTGGGAACGTCTCGAACGGCCCGCCCAGGATCGTCTCGCCGGGCGCGGGCAGGCGCGGCGTGCGCACCACCAGGTCCATGTTGATCGAGCCGACGACGCACACGCTCCCGCTCACGGCCGTGCTCCTTCGTTGTCTCGCTGCCCGGGTGTCCGATGCACCGTCGCCCAGATCTCGCGCTTCGCGTCAAGGTCGCGCCACTCCTTACGCCCCATCACCAGGTCCGCCATCACCGTAACGATCTCGCGCGGCCGCACGGCAAACCGCACAAACGACCACTCGATCGGCCGGCCACGAAACACTGCTCCGCGCGCCCACTCCGGCGGGTCCGACGGCCCGGGCGTGAGCCAGCCCGTGTCGCGCAGGTGCTGTGGAGAATCGTCCGGAGCGGCCCCGGCGAGCCACGGACCGCACTCGCCCATGAGATTCGTCTTGGCCGCGAGCGCGACCGTCCCCGGCAGTTTCAGCGTCACCTCCGCCGGCTCGCCGTCCCACTCGACCATGCGGATCACGAACGGATGCGTGCACGCCCCACCCGACTCGCTCGCCATCCTGTGCCCCGCCCAGACCGGCAAGTGCTCGCCGGACTTCATGGACTCGCGGTAGAAGGCCTGCGCTTGGACCGCGGGCGCTCCGACAATCTCGAACGGCCCGAACGCGTCCGGCAGGTCTCCCCGCTCGCCCTCGTGCACGCCGAAGAGCCACGAGCGTGCGACGTCCCGCGCCCGCTCGGCATCGGTCAGCGGGCCGTGCGGCGTGATGGCGAGGCTCGCTTCGAAGCCCCGCGCGTACCGCCCTTCGTCCCACGGGTCGCGCGCCGTCAGCAGGCAGCGAACCCCGTCCTCCGTTCGGAACCACTGCTGCGAGCCGTTGTGCGTGATGAGCAGCCCGTTGCCCTGATCGTCCAGCAGATCGACCAGCCGCAGCGCGGTGAACGGCCTGCGGACCTCCTCGAACACCTGCGGTGACGTCATCCAGTCGCCCGTCGGGTACTTCCGCTGGCGCGTCGCCCCTGCGTCCACCCGGCCGATCCCGCACGGATAGTCGTGCACGACCTGCGCGATTCGGAACCGGGGAACGAAGTCGGCGCTCAATCCCGCGTGCATTCCCGGTTCGGGATCGCCGATCTGATCGGACATGAGCTCGACGTCCACCGTGTCCTGGAGCGGCGTGAGCGACATGCGGCCGCCGATCCCGCAGTCGCCGAATCGGCTCGTCCTCGCGACGAAGACGGTCGGTCGCCCCGCGAACTCGTCGAGTTCGACCCGGACGTCGTCGAACGTTTCCATACCCTCGGCGCGGGCCATCGACATTGCCAACAGAGGCCTGTCCGGCGCAAGAACGCCGTCAGGGAACCGCTCCGACCGGATCTGCGTGATGACGCCTCGTTTCGCGTCCACGTCCACCCGGAACGCGCCCCGCTCCAGAATGATTGTCCCCCGCTCCCGGTAGGCCCTGACCTTCGGGTTTCCTCGCGTCGCGCGAGGTACGAGTCGGTAGCCGAACGCCGGCACGTCCTCCACCACCTCCCCTCGAAGGTCGATCGAGGTCGTAACGAGCAGGTCGTGCGGCACACCCGCGCCGTTGAACAAGACCGTCGCCCCCTCGATAGCGTTCATGCGCGACGCGAGCGCCTCCATTGAACGCCTGGCCACCTCCTGCGCCAGTGCGGACGCCCGCTGGAAGGAAGCGCCGCCGACGAACCCACACAACCCCTCGCACTCGTGGTTGTCGTGGTGCTGCGCGGCAAGTGTCTCGCGCCATCCTTCCTCGAGTTCCCACGTGGGGTACACGTCCCAACCCGGATACGGGCGACCGAAAAGTCCCAACAGCGCGGAGATCGCCTCGGCGGAGACGAGGCGCTGCTCGCACAGCCCGCTGGATCGCGGGTGCCTGTCCCCGTTCTTCCCCAGCGTCATCCCGTGCCACACGTCATCCATCGTGTACGCGCGGACCGACGGATCGCCGTCGCCCGACGCCCGCAACTCCTCGATCAGCCCGCCGCACGTCCGCGGCCGGACCTCGAACCGAGGGTCCGCGAACAACTCCTTGAGCCGCGGCAGCAACACCTCGCTCCGGCACATCCAGTCCCGGCTCGGCATCAACTCCAGCCACTGCACGATCGCCGGCGAGTCCAACTCCCGGATCAAGCCCTGCTCGAGCAGCCCGTCAAAGTCCTCCGGCCACTGGTGCACGTTCAACTCGTTGCGAGGCAGCGTCGGCAGGCGCGTGCCGTCCACGCCTTCCCACAGGATCAGGCTCGCCCGCTCGCGCGGCACTTCCGGCGTGTGCCACGTCCACTGGAAGAACAGGTTCGCCCCCGTGAACCCGCACGACGCCAGCACCTGCGGCAACTGCGGGAAGAAGTAGAACTCCTCCTCCCAGAACGTCCGCGGCCGCACGCCGAGCAGCCGCAGCACGCTCCGCACGCCGAACGTGAACTGCCGCACGTTGCTCTCGCCGCCGTGGAACAGGCCGTAGGGCTGCCCGTAGGAGCACCCGACCGGCTCGATCGTCCCGGCCTGCACGGCATCGCGCAGTTCGGCGAGTGCGTCCGGGCACTCGGCCGCCATCTTCTCGTACCCGATGCCGTCGAAGTTCACGCACCCGCGCGCCCCCGTCTCGCGGCACAGTCGCAGCATGTCCCGCACCGACCCGGGCAGCACGTCGTACCCCCACAGCCACTGCATGTCCACCCAGTGCATGTGGTTGCCGAAGGTGTAGTAGAGAGGGGGTCGCTCCACAGGGTCCCTCCGCTCGTACGGTCGTCCTCGCCTGCCCGTTGCGAACCGTCGCCGAACGACCCCAGCGTACCGCCCTGGATGCCCCGGAGCCTGGAGCGCCGCGACATGTGGACGCGGCTGGGAATTCGCCCGCCTCCGCCCGCGCGTCGCGATCCGACGAACGCCCCTGGAAGACACCCCGACGAGGCTTCGCCTAGACTCCCCTCCTGCCAGACCGCAACCCTTCCGGCCAGCCCGCAACCACACCGACTCGCACGCCCGCCACGCACGACGGAGACGCCCGTTGAGCCGATCGACACCCATCCCCGCCGCGGACCTGAGCGAACTGGCCTCCGTCCGCGGCCTGCGGGCCATCGTCGAGACGACGAAGCCGCGCATCACTCGACTCGTCACCATCACCTCACTCGTCGGCTTCGGCATGGCCGCCCTCGAGCGCTACGCGGCGGGGCACCGCTGGGCCTTCGGCGAACTCGCACTGCTCGTGCTCGGCACGACGATCGGCACCGCGCTCTCCGCGGCGGGCGCGAACGCGCTGAACCAATGGATGGAGCGCGACCGCGACGCCCTCATGCGGCGCACCGCCACTCGCCCGCTTCCCGAGGGACGCCTCGCTCCGTCCTCGGTCCGCACGGCCGGCCTCGCGCTCTCGCTCCTCGGCGTGCTGACGCTCCTGCTGCTCGCGGGCGTCGTGCCCGCGCTCGTCTCGCTGGCGTGCGTGGCGCTGTATGTCTGGGTCTACACGCCGTCGAAGCCCGTCACCGCGACCTCGACGCTCATCGGCGCGGTGCCGGGCGCGCTCCCGCCGCTCATCGGCTGGTCGGCGGTCTCGGCCACGTCCGGGCTTGGGGCGCTCGTCGAGCCTGGCGCGCTCGTGCTCTTCGCCGTCATGTTCGTCTGGCAACTCCCCCACTTCCTCGCCATCGGCTGGATGTACCGCGAGGACTACGCCCGCGGCGGCTACCGCGTTCTACCCGCCCTTGAACGCGGCGAGCACCGCACCGCCGTCGCCATCGGCCTCACGGCCCCGTTGCTCGTCGCGCTCACTCTCGCCCCCGCGTGGGCGATGCCGAGCCTCCTCGGCCCCGGCTATCTCGCCGCCGCGCTCCTCACCGGCGGCGCGTTCCTCATGCTCTGCGCCCGCCTCGCTGCCGCGCGCCGGCGCGAACTCGCCCGCCCCGTCTTCATCGCTTCGATCGTGCACCTGCCGATCCTGCTGTGCGCGATGGTCGCCGACGGCATGGCCCACGCCCTCCTCTGATGCCACACGCCGCAGACGCGAGCGAGAACGACACCATCGCCATCCGGGCGCGCAACCTGCGCCGCACCTATCCCGGATCGCGACGGCGCACCCCGCGCGTCGCGCTCGACGACCTCTCGCTGACCGTTCCGATCGGCGAGTGGGTCGCCCTTCTCGGGCCGAACGGCTCGGGAAAGTCCACGCTCATTCGCCTCATCAGCACCGCCGACCGCGCGACCGATGGAACGCTCGAAGCCCTCGGCAGCACGATCGGGAGAGGCACGACCAACGCCCGTGCGTTGCGCGCGTACAAGTCGGGGCTCGGCGTCGTCTTTCAGTCCCCCGGCCTCGACCGGCTCCTCACCATCCGCGAGAATCTGCTCGCGCAGGCCTCGCTCTTCGGCCTCTCCGGGCGAGCATCGACCGAGCGCATCGCGAGCGCCGCCCGACGCTTCGAACTCGTCGATCGCCTCGACGACCGTGTCGGCTCGCTCTCCGGCGGTCTTGCCCGGCGCGCCGACCTCGCCCGTGCCCTGCTGCACCATCCCCGGCTGCTTCTGCTCGACGAACCGACCGCGGGCCTCGATCATGACGCTCGGACCAGATTCCTCGACACCATCGCCGCGCTGCGCCGCGAGGCCGCCGATGCCGGAACGCCGCTCACGGTGCTGATGAGCACGCACCTCATGGACGAGGCCGAGCGGGCCGACCGTGTGGTGATGATGCACGAGGGGAGGGTTGTCGCCGACGGCGCGCCCTCCGCATTGCGGGCCGCCCTCGGCGGTTCTTCCCTCCGTTCTGCCGGCAGCGCGGCCGCGCCGATCCTGGAACGGTGCCTGCTCAACGTTTCGATCGCGCCGGATGGCGGCATCATCGGGCGCAGCGGCGACCGCGAGGTCCTCGCCGCGGCCGCCTCGGAACTCGCCCGCGCCGGCCTGCCCTTCGAGGTGTCGCCGCCCACGCTCGGCGACGCCTACCTCGCCGCGACAGGACGCCCGCTCTCCGAAGGGAGCAGGCCATGAGCGAGAGCGGCATCCACGCCTTCGTCCGCCTCACCGCCCGTGAACTCGTGCGCTTCGTGCGCCAGCCTTCGCGCATCGTCGCCACGCTCGGCACGCCCGTCCTGCTCTGGCTCCTCCTCGGCAGCGGCTTCGCCGGGTCGTTCGCCCCCCCCTCAGGCCACGCCGCGACGACCTACGCCGCGTTCCTGCTGCCCGGAGTCCTCACCGTCTCCGTCATGTTCACCGCGATCCTCGGCGCGATCTCGCTCATCGACGACCGGCACGCGGGCTTCCTCCAGTCCGTGCTCGTCAGCCCCGCGCCGAGGTGGGTCGCCTGGGGTTCGAAACTGGCCGGCGCTTCCGCCATCGCGTCGGCGCAGGCCGCCCTGCTCCTCCCCGCGGCCGCGATCCTCGGGCTGCCCGCGGGCACGCCCGGCCACCTCGGAGCGCTCGCCGCGCTCGCGTGCGTCGCGGTCGGCGTGGCAGGCCTCGGCCTCGCGCTCGCCTGGCGCGTCGACTCGGTGCAGGGATTCCACGGCGTGATGAACCTGCTGCTGATGCCCATGTGGCTGCTCTCCGGCTCGGTCTTTCCGCTCGAGGGCGCGAGCGGCTGGCTGCGTGCCGGCATGTTTGTCAACCCGATGACGTGGCCCACGCAGGCCCTGCACGCCTCGCTCGCGGGCGTCTTCGATCCCGTCGCCTGGGGGGCTACGATCCTCTTTGCCGCTGCCGGAGTTGCCCTCGCCGCCTCGACCATCGGCTCGCGGCGCTGATTCGGGAGGCCGACATGCCCAGGTGGTTCGCCCCGCTGCTCATCATCGCCGTCGTCGGACTTGCGCTGTCGGTATCTGCCGCGCTCATGCTCCGCGCCAGGCAGGCAGAGAAGGCCGCGGAGGCACGCCGGATCGCGCAGGAGCAGGCGCAACTCGCCACCAACATGCAGTTGGACGTTCGCCGCGCGTCGCTCGAGGAACTGCTCCACCCCATCCCCGAGCCGCTCGGCGACCTCCGCGTGCCCGAGTTCGGCCTCGTCGATCAGGACGGCAACGCTGTCGACCAGTCGATATTCGACGGGCAGGTCACCGTCCTCAGTTTCGTCTTCACGCACTGCGTTCTCGTCTGCCCGATGCTGACCGGGCGCATGTACGAGCAATACGAGAACCTCGCCGGCACGAACGTCCGCTTCGTCTCCATCAGCGTCGATCCGGCGAACGACACGCCGGCGCGCCTCCGCGAGTACGCCGCCGCGTTCGGCGTCGATCACTCGCGCTGGCGGTTCCTCACGGGCGATGCCGAGACGATCCGGCGCATCGCCTCCGAGAGCCTGATGTTCGACCTTTCCGACGACCCCGAGGAAGCGAATCGCATCACCCTCCCCAGCGGCGCAACCATGGCGAACATCCGGCACCCAGACCGCATGATCCTCGTCGGACCGGACCGCCGCCTGATCGGCCTCTACTCCCCCAACTTCGAGGACGACCGCGCCTCGCTCACCGCCCGCCTCAAGGCCATCGCCGGCAAGGACCGCGGCTGAGCACGCTCAGCCCCCGCGCACCATCGCCTCGACGTCCTTCGGCTCGATCGGGATGTGCGCCGACAGGTTCCGGCTCCCGCGCGGCGTGACGAGCACGTCGTCCTCCAGGCGAATCCCGAGCCGCCGATCCTCAACATAGATGCCCGGCTCGATCGTCACGACCATGCCGGCTTTCAGCGCGCCATCCGACGCCACGTCGTGGACCTCCAGCCCCAGCGGGTGCCCGATGCCGTGGTAGAAGGCGTCCGCGAACCCGGCCTTGTCGATGATCTCGCGGGCCGCCTCGTCCGCCTGCCACATGTGGTTTCCCGGCTTGACCGCGGCGATCGCCGCACGCTGGGCGCGCAGCACCGTGCGATAGACGTCCAACTGCTCCGCCGAGAACTTGCCCGAGGCCGGGTACGTGCGCGTGATGTCCGCCGCGTAGCCGTCCACCGTCGCCGCGGCGTCGATGAGCACGAGGTCGCCCGGCTTGATCGGGGCGTTGTTGCGCATGTAGTGCAGGACCGCCGCGTTCGGCCCGGCGCCGATGATCGAGTTGTACGCCGTCCCGTCCCCGCCCGCGTCGCGCATGGCCCGTTCGAGCGCCTCCTGCACCTCGCCCTCGTTCGCCCCCGGTTTCATCGCGGCCGCCGCCGCCCGGTGCCCAGCGAGCGTGGCGTCGATCGCCCGCGAGATCACCGCCAGTTCGACCGGCGACTTGATCGCTCGCATCGACGGGAGAAGCCCCGTCCGGTCTTCGATTGCGACGCCTGCCGTCCGTTCGCACAACTGCCGGAAGAGCGCCAGGTCCGGCGGAACCGCCGCCGTGTGCAGCGACGGCGGGTGCAGCGTCGCCAGCCGCTTGCGCTGGCGCGTGACTGTGGCGAGCACATACGGCAGGGCGCGCGTGCGCAGCACGGTGTCGAACCCGGTGCGGGCCTTCAGCGCGCTCCCGATCGCATCGCGGTGCCCGTCCCACATCTCCATCTCGGGATCGCGCGGCTTGAGGAACAGGATGCACTTCCGGCGCGGGTCCGGGTTCGCCCCGTCGAAGAGCACCGCCGCCCCCGCCTCGTCGCCGATGCCGGTCAGGTAGTAGAACGAGCGGTCGGCCTCCCACTGCCCGCGCAGGTGCCCGCCACCCTCGCCCGCGAAGACAAGACCGATCGCACCTTTCAACTCGCGCAGCACCGCCGCCCGGCGCGCCGCGTAGTCCTTCATACCCGGCTTCTTCACCGAAACACTCGACGCGCCACGCTTCGCCATTGCCCGCTCCAGACCATCACGCCGACTCGCCGAGCGCCCGACGCAGGCGCTCCTTCGCGGCGTCGTCGTACATCGCCAACTTGCCGAACCCGTGGGCGGCGCCCGCCTGCACGGCCTGAGCCTGCGCATCCTCATAGTTGCTGACGAGCATGAGCACCGGACGCGCGCCGCTCCGCCGCGACGAGAGTTGCCGGATCACCTCGACGCCATCCGCGGCCGAGAACGTGCCGTCCAGCGCCCGATTCACCAGCGCCAGGTCCGCCCCCTCGATCGCTCGCGACAGTGACTCATCGTCATTCGCGGATTCGAACGACGCGTTCGGAATCGCCCCGCGCACCGCCGACCGCAGCATCGCGGCGTCCGGCCCGCAGTGGCCCACCAGCACGATCTTTCTCGACCGATCACTCATGCTCGCCCTCCTCGAGCCGGACCTCGACGCGGTCGCGCCCCACCAGGACACGAGCGCCCTGCCACTGGAACTCCCGTGCATCGTCGGCATGGCGGATGGCCATCGCCGCGGCGCGAACGGACCTGGCACGCAGGCGATCCAGCCCCTCGCCGTCTCGCAGCCGAGCATAGGCGGATCGCAGCAAAGACCCGACCACGATCCACCGCAGGCCGCGGAGCCGCGCCCGATCGAACGAGTACGCGACCACGCGTCCGTCACGTTCCACCACGCTCGCGCTCGGCCACTCCTGGGCCACGGCGTCTTCAACGAGGGAGGCCGCGTCGCGGACGAACTCCGCCACGTTCACCGCATGGTCGCACGTCGCCGGACGGATGCGCAGGAGTTCCTTCACCGGGCCGGCTCGCAACGCCGCGCGCAGGCGCGTCACGTCTCGGTTCGACGGATCATCCGCCCACACCCACCCGCAGTCGCGACAGATTCGCTCGCTCTCCACCCGTGCCAGACGCAGCATCGGGCGAACGGCCTGGATCCCCCGCTCCCCCACCGGCCGCCGAGGCCGAACGCCCGCAAGCCCCGCCAAACCCGTCCCTCGCACCAGCCCCATCAACATCGTCTCGAGTTGGTCCTCCGCGTGGTGGGCCGTCGCGATGTACGGGCACCCCTGCTCGAAGGCCAGCCGCTCCAGAGCCTCGTAGCGCAGATGCCGGGCGTTGGCCTCGTCATTCCCCGGCATGTGGACGACCCGGACGTGCTCCTCGACGAAGGGCACACCGAGGCCGGCGGCGAGTTCCCTGGCCTTCGCCCGATCCGCGAGTGACTCCGTCCGCGGCCGCAGGTCATGCACGACGTGCGCCACCACCAGGCGATCCGTCGCCGAGGCCAGGCAGAGCGTCAATGCGGACGAATCCGCCCCGCCCGAGCAGGCCACCAGCGTCCGCCGGTCCTGGTCGCGCCGTTCCGATCCGCCCGTCAGCCGACGCCAGTGACGGACCACCATGCCGACCGCGGAGTCGTGGCGGGACGGTCTCACCACTCCGTTCGAGTCGGGCATCGGGGGATGATACGGCGACGCCCGAGGCCGACCCGTGGTATCGTGGGACCGCATGGACGCGACATCGCTCCTGACGCTCGCGGCCTCGACGCCGACCCGCCCGCCCGTCGGCCCCCTGCCCGGCCTGCTCATCGCCGCCGGGCTGATGATCATCCTGTTTATCGTGATGCGCAAGGTGCAGCAGCGCATCGCTGCCCGCGCGCAGCAGGACATGTCGCCGCGGGAGCGCATCGACGCGCTCCGGACCCAGGCCGCGGAGCGCGACAGCGCCGAGGCCGTGATGGCCGAGATGCACGACCTCGCTCGCGAACTGGCGGCCCAACTCGAAGCCCGCGCCGCCAAACTGGAGAAACTCATCCGCGACGCGGACGAGCGGCTGTCACGGTTGGACGCGCTCGAAGCGCCCCGGGCGCGATCCGGTCGTCAGGTCTCGCCGACCCCAACCGCGGATCCCCTCCACACGCGGGTCTACGAACTCGCCGACCGCGGGCTGCCGACCGTCGAGATCGCGCGAGAGATCGACCGCCCCACGGGCCAGGTCGAACTCATCCTCGCCCTCCGGCGCACGGGCTGAGCCTTGCCGCTCAGACGAGCACGGCCTTCTGCGACACGTTCTCGGCCTGCCACTCGCCATCGGGCTGCCACCAGTAGCGGAGCAGTTCGTTGTCGGCCGACGCGCCGACAAGGCTGATCGTGCCCGCCGGCGAAGCGATGCCGGCGACGCGCCCGGAGAACAGGGGAGCGCCCTCGATGAACTCGCTGATCGAGGTCACCGCCCACGCGTCGCCCTCGATCCCCGGCGCCCACCAGTAGACGACCGTGTGCCCGTCGCCGCGGCGACCGACCACGTTCAGCCCGCCCCACGGGGTCACGTAACTCGCCAGCGACCCCGGCTGCAGGCCCGGGCCGCCGAACAACTCGCTCAGGTTGTCCTGCCGCCAGTCGCCCTCGAACTCGGGCACCCACCACGTCGTTGTCACGTCGCCATCAGCGTTGATCCCGCCGAGGTTGATCCCGCCCCACGTCGTGAGGTACGGCGTCAAGCCGCCGAACAGCGCCGGCGCGCCGGTGATCTCGCTCAGGTTGCTCGTCGTCCACTGCGCAAGCCCCGGCGCCCACCAGACCGCGTGGATCGCCCCGCTCGCGTCCAGGCCCGCGATGTTCAGCCCGTTCCACGACGTCACATAACTCACGAGGTCGCTCGTGAACGTCGGCGTCGCCAGCCCCTGATCGGCAAGGTCGGCCGTCGAGACATTGCTGAAACTCCAGAACTGGTTCCCCAGCCCGTCGTTCCCGCCCGTCTGCGAGAAGAGCATCAACTCACCCGTCACGCTCAGACCGGCGAGCATCACGAGGCCCTCGCGCGTGATGAGCGCGGTCAGTCTTGTCGCGATCTGCCCGGCCCCGGCGATCTCCGTGTTCAGGTTGCGGGCGGTCCACTGCCCTTCGCCCGTGTTGGTGTACAGCCTCAGCCCCGCCGACGACGGCGCGGCTGCGTACGTCCGCCCGTCCTTCGGATCGACCCACGTGACCAGCGATCCCGTCCGGCCCGTGCTCTGCGTCTTGAGGCCGAGGTCCGTAACGGTCCAACCCGTGCCGTCCGACGTCTGGCGGAACACCGTTGCTCCGCCGAATCGGTTGAGGATGCCGACCGTCGCGCGATCGAACGCATCCGCCGAGCCGCCCGGCAGCACGCCGTTCCCTACCGCGAGGCTCGTCGCCGGATCGTAAACGACGCGCGCCGTGAGCACGGTGACGAAGTCCTCCGGGTTCGCATCCTCGCGCGAGGTCGGCATCCTGATGAGCGGCACCGACCCCTGCGCCCCGCCGAAGTTCCCGACCTGCAACTGCGTGATCGACGTGATGATCTCCTGCCCAGCCACCACGCCCCCGAAGACCGTGAACCCGCCGTTCTGGCCGTCGAGGTTCGCCGAGTTGTCGGCCAGGTTGAAGAAGAACTGGTTCGTAGCGGAGTCCGGCCCGCCGCCGTCGATCGGGTTCCCTTCGTCGTCCGTCGCCGGGATCTTCGCGAACGCGACGGTCCACTGCACGTTCGACCGGCTGAACTCGTTGACGACCGGGTCCTGCTTGTCGATCTGGTCGAAGTCGCTCTCCGCCTCGTTCCACACGAACCCGCCGCCCTGGAGCACGAACCCCTTGACCAGCCGGTGAAAGATCGTGTTGTCGTAGTCCTCACGCTCCACGTAGCCGAGGAAGTTCGCCACGTTCTGCGGCGCGGTGTCCGGGTAGAGTTCGATGAACACGCTCCCGACGTTCGTGTTCAGTTCGACCACGGGGTACAGCGGGTTCGTCGGCGTCGCGTCCAGCACGACACGCGCCTCCAGCGCCTCAACACCGGTCCAGCAACCCACCGAGTCCGAAACCAACGCTCCGAAGTTCCGATCGAGCATCACTGACTCTCCATGTTGCCGGTTGCCCGCGGGCGTCATCCCGCCCCCGTGCGCCTCAGCCCCGTCCGGGCATGGGCGGGCGATCACGTCCATGTACGCATGCCCCGCGGGATCGGATCGCCGTCCATCCGCGGTGCAAATCCTAGCCCCGCTGCCCCCTGAACCCCCGCTCATTCGTCCGCGTCCAGCGGCACGAAGGCGAAACGGTCCACGTCCACCAGCCCGCGATCGCTCAACTTCAGGTGCGGGATGACCACCAGCGGCAGGAAACTCAGCGGCATGAACGGGTCATGGATCGGACACCCGAGCGAGTGCGCTGCGTCCAGCAACACCCGCTGCTCCGCGATCACCTCGCCCGCCGGCCGATCCGACATCAGCCCAGCCACTGGCAGCCGAAGCGCCGCCAGCACGCGCCCCCCCTCGGCCGCGCACTGCCCTCCGCCCGTCTCCGCCAGCGCACGGGCCGCCACCACCATGTCGTCGTCGTTCGTCCCCACGACGGCCAGGTTGTGCGAATCGTGCCCGACCGTGCTCGCCAGCGCGCCGCGTCGAAGCCGGAATCCGCGCACGAACCCGACCCCGACATTCCCCGCGCCCGTGTGCCGCTCGATGACAGCGAGTTTCAGCACGTCGTTGCCGGCGTCCGCGACGCACGCGCCGCCCTCGACCTTCGCCGGGAGCACGAGCGATTCCGTCACCAACTGGTGCGGGTCCATGCCGATCACGCGGATGCGCCCGCCGCGCGGTGCGGGCACGCGCAGCGACGCCGCCCCGAAACCCGCCGGCAGCCGCACCACCGACGCCGGCAGCCCCGCGCGAGCCGGCGCATCCGGCCCCTCGTATCGCCCCTCGCGCGCAACCACCCGCCCACGGAACAGCACGAGCCGAGGCCGAAACTCCCGCAGATCGTCCAGCACCAGCAGGTCCGCCGCATAGCCCGGCGCGACCGCGCCCAAGTCTCGCTTGCCGTAATGGCGGGCCGCGTGCAACGACGCCATCGCCACCGCCGACGCCGGGTCCAGCCCGAGCGCCACCGCCCGGCGCACGACGTGGTCTATGTGACCCTCATCCGCCAGGTCCGCCGGGTGGCGGTCGTCGGTGCAGAAGCAGAACCGATGCCTGTTCGTCGGCGTGACAGCGGGGAGCAACGCCTTCAGGTTCCGGGCCGCGCTCCCCTCGCGGATGTACACTGTCATCCCGAGCCGGACCTTCTCCATCGCCTCCGCAGCCGTCGTGCATTCGTGGTCGGACGTGATCCCCGCTGCGACATACGCCTGCAACCCCGACCCGCGCAGCCCCGGCGCGTGCCCGTCCACGATGCGCCGCCGCAGGCCGAGCGCGACCTTGGCCAGCACGTCCGGCGCTCCCCGCACCACGCCGGGAAAGTTCATCATCTCCGCCAGCGCGACGACGCGGGGGTCATCGAACAACGGCTCAAGATCGCCCACGCCGAGGCTCGCGCCGCTCGTCTCCAGGTGCGACGCGGGCACGCAAGACGACACGCCCCACATCAGTTCCATCGGCATCGCAGCCGCATCGTCCATCAGCAGCCGGATGCCCGGCACGCCCAGCACGTTCGCGATCTCGTGCGGGTCCAGCACCGCCCCCGTCGTCCCGTGCGGGAGCGCAACCCGCACGAACTCCCGCGGCATCAGCATCGTGGACTCGACGTGCATGTGCGCGTCGATGAAGCCCGGAGTGACGAACGCCCCGCTCGCGTCGATCGACTCTCTCGCCTCGCGCGGCTCCCCCACCGCCGCCACTCGCCCTCCGAACACGGCGACGTCCCCCCGCTCGATCTCGCAGGTGAACGTGTTGACGACCGATGCCCCGCGGATGAGCAGGTCCGCCCGCGCATCGCCCCGCGCGACCGCCAGCAGCCTCGGGTCCGTCCGCTCGACCATCGTGTGCGCGTCGCCCGTCACGCCCGCAGTCTACTCCGCCCCGCCCCGCCCCCTCGCCCGCCAACGCTCCACGAAGGCTGCGTACTGCTCCGGCGTGTCGATCCCCCGACTCGACCCCGCGGCGACAGCCACCGCGATCCGCCGCCCGTGCTCCAGGATCCGCAGTTGCTCGAGTTTCTCCGTCAGTTCGAGCGGCGTTGCGGGCAGCCGCAGGTACTCCTCCAGGAACGCCCGCCGATAGACGTACAACCCGACGTGCCGAAGCGGGCGCGCGCACGGGGCATCGTCCGCGTCGCGTCGGTGAGGGATCGGCGTCCGCGAGAAGTACAAGGCCATCCCCCGTCCGTCGAGCACGACTTTCACCACGTTCGGATCGTCGTGCCGCTCGTCCGGCTCGAACGGGCACGCGGCCGTCGCCGCCTCGGCCCCGGTCTCGATCAGGGCCTGCACGCTCAGGTCGATGAGCCTCGGTTCGATCTCCGGCTCGTCCCCCTGCACGTTGACGATCACGCGGTCCGGCTCCAGCCCCAGCGCTGCCGCCGCCTCCGCCAGCCGGCTCGTGCCGTTCGGGTGCTCGCCAGTCATCACCGCCTCGCCGCCGAAGCCGCGAACCGCTGCGAGCACACGCGCATCGTCCGTCGCCACAACGACCCTGGCGACGCATGCGGCCGCCCGCGCCGCCTCGTAGACGTGCCGGATCAGTGGCTTGCCCGTCGCGTCCGCGAGCACCTTGCCGGGAAATCGAACCGATTCCATCCGCGCGGGGATGATGGCGACCGCGCCGCCGACCGACGACGACGATCCGGCCGGTCCCTGTGCCATCGTTCGCTACGCCCCCGCGCCCTGCCGAAGATCGACCACCAGTTTCTTTAACTGCTCGCGACGCTGGCGGACGTCGCGGTACCCGAACTGCTCGATCGCGATCGACGAGGCGAGTTTCTCCGCTTCCTCCGCCGCGGGCAGATCGCGCTCGTGCTCCGCCTTCGCCTGCAGCGCGGCCATCAGCCCGTACCGCAGTTCCATCCCCGTCTCGTCGGACGTCGAGCGGTGCGCGTCGATCGCCTGCCGGAACGTCGTGATCGCCTCGTCCACGAACCCGATCGCCTGAAACGCGTGCCCGAGTTGCCCCAGCGCGTGCGCCCGGAACCGCGGATCGCCCTTCGCCTCCTGCAACAGCGGGATCGCCTTCTCGTAATCCTTCAGCGCGAAGTGCCGCTTGCCCAGTTCGAACTTGAGCGACAGGTCCGTCGGATAAGCCTCGACAGCCGCAAGAAGTTCCGTAACCTCCATCTCCAGGAACTTCCGCTCGGCCTCCTGGTACCGGGCCTTCGCCTCCGCGTCGGCGGGGTTGGCCTCCGCAGCATCGCGGTATTTCACGAGCGTGCGCCGGGCACGCCGGACCTGAATCCTCCCCGCCTCCTGACGGAATCGGAAACTCTTGGTCTCCTCGTACGCTTTCATGAGCAACCGGAGGGCACGCTGCTCGTCCTCGTCCCGGCCGCGGTCGAGCAGTCGCTTCGTCAGCGTCTGCACGACGTACATATCCTCCGGCCGGCGCGCGTAGTCCGCTTCCGCAGCCTCGATGAGCCGATCGATCGCGTCCTCGGTCTTCGAGACGCGGTCGGCATCCTCCATGAGGCGCTGCTTCTCGAGGTCCTTGACGTTCTTGCGGAAGCCCCCGACCTGCCCGGTCTCGTCGAACCCGCCGCGGGTCATCGTCTCCGCCGCCGACATGTTACGGACGCGCGCGGCCAGTTCACCGTCGCCCGGGTCGAGTTGTTTGGCCGCCTCGCCAGCCTTCACCGCCAGCGGGAACGCCTGCACCGCCGCGAGCGAGTCCATCAACTTGACGAACAGGTCCTTACGCGGCTTCTTGTCGCGCTGCGCGATCGCCAGCGCCCGCTCGCCCATCCAGTACGCCTGCTCGCCGAGGTTCAGTTTGCCCGCGGCCTCAACCGCCCGCACCGCCGCAGACGCATCGAGCGGATTCAGACCCCACGCGAGCAACGCCTGGAGGTACCGCTCCACCGGCCCCCTCCCCTCCACGGTTTTGGCTGCTTCCCGGGCCGCCTTGGCGGGCTTCTCGCCGCCAGCGACGTTCCCCGCGCTCCGGAAGAACGCTTCCATGGCCTCCATGCTGGTCGGATCCTGCCGAAGCCCGCTGAGCCACAACTGCACGGCGTACTCGTGGTTGCCCGTCTCCGCCACGGTCTTCGCGTGCTCGAAGAACCTCGAAGCCTTCTCCGGTGAGTAGACCGGCGCCTCGCCGTTCCCCTCGGTCGCGGCCGGCGCGCCGCCCTCCGCGGCCGGTTCACCGGCCTCCTCTCGGCCCTTCTTGCGGAACAACGCCACGCTTCAGTCCCCGATCATGCTGCCATGCGTCCCGAACCGTCGCCGACCACCCGCCGGCCCTGCCCGGGCGGAGCGATTGTAGCGAACCGCCCCGCCCCCGCCAGCCGATGCCTTCCCCACATACGATCGCCCGATGACGGTCGATCTCGCCACCTTGGACATCCTTCACTACCCAGACCCAGCGCTCCGCACCAAGGCCGAGCCGGTCGCCGAAGTGACCGACGAGGTCCGGCGCGTCGCGTTGCGGATGATCGAACTCATGCGCCGCGCCGAGGGCATCGGCCTAGCCGCGCCGCAGGTCGGGCTGCCCTGGCGATTGTTCGTCTGCCATGTGCCCCCCATGGAAGGCCGAAGCCCGGCGTCCGACCCGGCGGGCGCGACGAACCAGCCGACCGTCTATGTCAACCCCGTCCTCTCGAATCCCGCCGGCCCCGTCGAGCCGGCCGACGAAGGCTGCCTGAGCATCCCCGACGTGGTCGGCCGCGTGCTCCGCCCGCCCATCATCACCATCTCCGCGATCGACCTCGAGGGCCGGCCCTTCAATAGAACCGCCCACGGCCTCCTCGCCCGGTGCTGGCAGCACGAGTGCGACCACCTCGACGGCGTCCTCATCCTCGACCGCATGGCCCAGTTGGACCGCATCCGCAACCGCCGCCTCATCCGCGAACTCGAACGCGCCTGAAGCGGGGCACTATCCTGCCCACCGATGGACCTCGTCTACTTCGGTTCCGGAGCGTTCGGCCTGCCGACGCTCGAACGCCTCGCGGCGCACCACCGCGTGCGGTGCATCATCACCCAGCCCGATCGCCCCGCCGGACGCGGCGGCCGCCTCACTCCAACCCCCATCGGCGCATGGGCAGCCGAACACGTCCCGGGCGTGCCCCTGCTCAAGCCCGATCGAGTCAACGAACGGTCCGTGTGCGCACAAGTCCGCGCCTTCCCGGCCGACGCCTGGGTCGTCATCGCCTTCGGGCAGAAACTCGGGCGTGCTCTGCTCGAAGATCGCTTCGCGATCAACCTGCACGCCTCGCTCCTCCCGCGTTGGCGTGGAGCGGCTCCGATCAACGCCGCCGTCCTCGCAGGCGACGCCGAGACCGGGAACTCCGTCATCACGCTCGCCGACCGCATGGACGCGGGCGACATCCTCGCCCAGTCGCGCCGCCCGCTCGACCCCGCCCTGACCGCCGGCGAACTGCACGACCTCCTCGCCGCCGACGGCCCGGACCTGGTGGAGGGCGTCCTGCGCGCGCACGCCGAGGGCACACTTGCACCGCGCCCGCAGGACGAGACCCTCGTGACGCTCGCGCCGAAACTCACGAAAGCCGACGGCTGGGTGGACTTCGCCCAGCCCGCCGACGCCTGCCGACGGCGCATCCACGGCCTGACGCCCTGGCCCGGCGTGACGGCCGCGCTCGGCGGGCGGTCGCTCCGGTTGCTCCGCGTCGAACCGGCCGACGCGGATCCCCAACAATCAGCCGTGGGCACCATCGTCGATCCTGATCGGGGCACCGTGGCCTGCGGCGGCGCGACCGCGCTCCGCCTGCTCACCGTCCAGCCCGCGGGCGGCCGCGACATGCCGTGGGCGGACTTCGCGCGCGGTCACCGCATCGAACTCGGCGCCACACTCGCCTCCGGCCCCGGAGGCACGCCGTGCTGACGCTCTGGGACCTCATCGCCCCGCGCCGCAAGCGCCGACCACCGCAGCCTCGCCCCGCGCCGGCAGCACGCCCCGTACGGCGCACGCCGACGGCCGGCCCCTCCATGCAGGACCGCTACGACGCCATGACTCGCCAGATGCTCGACCGCTACGGCGTCCGCGTCCGCCGCTGGCGCAAGGACATGACCGGCCTCGCCTGGGAGGTCTACTACGCCAACGGCGAGACCCGCCGCCTCATCGAGGCCCCGCGCCCGCGCGGCCCGGTCTCGGCGGCCATCTTTCTGCACGAGATCGGCCACCACGCCATCGGCTTCCACCGCTACAAGCCGCGCTGCCTCGAGGAGTACCACGCCTGGGCCTTCTCTCTCGCCCAGATGGAGGCGCTCGGCCTGAACGTCACCGACCGCGTCCGCCACCGCGTCCACGACTCGCTGCACTACGCCGTGATGAAGGCCCGCCGGCGGGGGCTGCGCTCTCTGCCCGCCGAACTGCTTCCCTACGCCGAGCCGCGCCGCAGGTCGCCGCGCAGCCCCGCTACTTCCGGCGGCGCACCGCGTCGAGGCACAGCACCTCGAAGATCACCGTCCCGGCCAGCAGCGCGGTGATCTCCGCCACATCGCGGTCGGGCAGCACCTCCACCACGTCCGCGCCGACGACGTTCAGCCCCCGCAGCGACCGGATCGCCCCGAGCGCCTCGTGCGACGCGAAGCCCCCGATCGCGTGGGTGCCCGTGCCGGGTGCGAAGGCGGGGTCGCAACAGTCCACGTCGAAACTCAGGTACGCCTCCGCCCCGCCCAGTTCCGCGGCGAACCGCTCGAGCGCGCCTTTCCCGCTGCGCCGCCACTCGTCGCAGGTGACGATCCGAACGCCGTGCTTCGGTGCGTACTCGGCGTCCTCGCGCGTGTTCAGCGGCCCGCGGATGCCGATCGAGATCATCCGCTTCGGGTCGATCATCCCCTCCTCGATCGCCCGGATGAACGGCGAGGCGTGCCCCCACCGCTCGCCCCAGACCTGGTCCACCGTGTCGAAGTGCGCGTCGAAGTGCACCAGCGCCAGCCCCCCTTTCGGCGAGCCGCGTCGCTCCCACGTCGCCCGCACGTTCGCGTACGCGATGGAGTGATCGCCCCCGACCGCGAACAGCCGCGTGTGCGACGGCTCGCCCAGCCCGCGCGCGAACGCCGCCGCCGCCTCGGCCGTCTCGCGGCACGAGTACGGCCGCACCGGCGCATCGCCCGCGTCCGACAGGCTCAGCGCATCGCACAGGTCCAGCCCGTGCTCCATCGAGTACCGCTTCACATACTGCGATGCATCGCGCACCGCCCGAGGACCGAACCGCGCGCCCGGCCGGAACGTCACACCCCCGTCGAACGGCACGCCGTAGATCGCCCAGTCCACCGGCCGATGCTCCGGCACGACCTGCTCCAGCAGCGGGTATCGGCAGAACGTCGCCACGCCGGCGAACCGGGGGAACTGACGCGGGTCCGGCAGATTCGTCGGCATGTTAAACTCCTTCGCGTGCCATCACCGTCCGTCTACCCACCCTATCAAGTCTCCCTCGCCACTTTCCCGACGGTGATGCAGCCTGCCTGCCCATTACGCCAGCCACGAGTCCTCGACGCGCATCCCCGGATGCACCGTGGCCGCGTCGCCGGTCTCGATCATCCCGGCCACCGGGTACGCGCAGTAGTCGAGGCTGAACGAGCCGGCGGGGCGGTGGTTGCCCGAGATGCCCAGCCCGCCGAAGGGCAGACGGCTGCTCGCGCCCGCCGTGCCCGCGTTCAGGTTCACGCACCCGGCCCGCACGGCGTTGAAGAACCGTTCCGCGTTGGCCTCGCTGCGCGTGAAGATGGCCGCCGCGAGGCCGAACCGGGTCGCGTTCGCCTGCGCGATCGCGTCGTCGAGCGATTCGGTGACGGCGATCCGCAGCATCGGGCCGAAGACCTCCTCGTCGCACCCCGCCCCGCCGCCCTCGCTCGCCGTGAAGCGATCGACTCGTACGATGCCGGGCGAGATGAAGAACCCACCTTCCGGTGTCTCCACCGCACGGCTCTCGACCATCACCTCGCCGCCGGCGTGCGCGAAGCGTGCCTGCGCGTCGAGCGCGGCACGCCGGGCCTGCTCCGAGATGATCGGGCCCATGAAGACCGGGTGCGGCGCGGCGGGATCGCCGATGATGAGGTTGCTCGCCGCCTTGCACACCGCCGCGATGAACCGATCCGCGACCGCCCGATGCACAACGACCCGCCGCGTGCAGGTGCACCGCTGCCCGGTCGTGACGAACGCCGACCGGACGCACTCGACCACCGCCTGCCGCATGTCGCAGTCGTCCATGACGACGGCGGGGTTATTGCCGCCCATCTCCAGCGCGACGATGCGCCCGGGCCGGTCGAGGTTCGCTTCCAGGATCCGCCGTCCGACCGGCCACGACCCCGTGAACAGCACGCCGTCGATCCCGTCGTGCGTCACCAGCCGCGACGCCGCATCCGCCCCCCCCTGCACGAGATTCATGACTCCCGCGGGCGCGCCCGCCCCGCGCAGAGCCTCGTCCAGCAGTTCCGCCAGCAACTGCCCGCACGCGGGCGCCTTGTCGCTCGGCTTGATGACGACCGCGTTGCCCATCGCCAGCGCGGGAACGGCGTGACCATTCGGCAGGTGCATCGGGAAGTTGAACGGCGCGATCACCGCCATCACGCCGTGCGGGCGGAACCAGCACCGCCCGCGCTTCGTCCCGCCGAGGTCGATCTCGAACCCCGCCACGCGGCGCAGCCCGCCGTGCTCGGACGATTCCAGCGTGACGTCCACTTTCGCGGCCAGGGCGGCGGCCTCGCCCTTCGCGTCCCAGCCGACCTTGCCGGTCTCGTCGCGGATGAGGGCGGCGATCCGGTCCTCGTTGGCCTTGCAAAGGTCGCGGTAGGTGCGCAGCGCGTCGAAGCGCCGCTCCGCCGGCCACGCCGCCCACTCCGGCTGCGCCGATCTCGCCGCCGCGACGGCGCGGTCAACGTGCTCGAGCCTCGGCGACCCTTCCCAGACCGCATTCGCCCGACGTGCAGGATTGACCGACCGGATGCCCCCCCCCGGCAGCGATATCCAGTCGCCCCCGATCAGGTCGGACGGGTCGCGCCCAAGCGACGGATGACGCCCGCTCACGGCCTCGCCCCCACCTTCGCCCTTCGCTTCCCCCCGCCGCGGGCAGGCGGAGATTCGTCCCCAGCGATCGCCGCCATGTCCGTGAATCCCGCCGCCATGCCCGGCTCACCGTGCAGCGACTCCATCGCCTCGCGCGGCAGGCAGACGCGCCCCTTCGGATCGATGAAGCAGTCCTCCTGCACCGCGTAGAACTCGCCGTCCTGATGGAGCGTGCTGACCATCGCGGGCCGGCGGCACTTGCTCTTCGCGACAGGCTCGCCCAGTTCCGCCTCGCGCGTCGCCCGGATGATCGGCACGTCGTCCGTCCGCGTCTCCAGCAGCGGCCCGCCGTCGAACGGGTCCACGAAGCCCGTGTACTGGAAGCCGAGGCGTTCGAGCATCCGGCGCGCCGGCACCGTCTCCCGGCCGACCTCCCCCACCACGTCGCGAGCCTCGGGCGGCAGCAGCGACAGGTAAATGTCCCCCGGCGGCAGCAACGCGGGGATGAACTTCCGCGATCGCTGGCACTGCTTGTCCGCCTCGGTGTAACTCAGCGGGATGAACCGGCGGCCCAGGTACTCCCACAAAAGGCTGCGCCCGTCCTCCGTGATCGGCGCCATCATCTCCGCCAGGATGCGGTCCGCGAAGAGATGCCGGTGCAACGCGATGAAGTGGAACCGCACGAAACTCAGGAACCGCCCGACCCTGTGCCCGCGCGACGCCGGTTGCAGGATCAGACCCCCGATCTCCGTCGGCCCGGTCTCGTCGCCGTGCAGCCTCGCGACGACGTGCGTGGTGCCCGTCTTCAGGTCCGGCGCGAACGTCGCGCGCTGTTCCAGTTTGAACGAGTAGTTCGGGTTGCCCGGCCCGCCCATCCGCGCGAGTATCTGCGAGGTTCCCAGCGCGGTCCGGTCGTCGCGGTCCTCCGCCACAAACATGAAGATGTCGCGCGTGAAGTCGGCGGACGAAAGTCCCGTCACGTCGGCCGCCTTCTTCGGCTTGCGCGACGATCCGTTGTCGCCCGGCGGCTTCTCCCCCGCCGCCGCCCGCAGGAACGACAGCCTGCTCTGCGTGATCTTCAGGTCGACGAGTTCCTTGTCCGCGGGCAGGTTGATGAAGTGCACCATCCGCGCCAGTTTCAGCAGCGTCCCAGCGTCCTCGACCCTCGCCCGACGGATGACGATCACACGAGCCTCCCTGCACGCCGACTGCCGACAATCACGACGCCGCCTTCGCCAAACCCCGCTCCACGCACTCGAACACACGCGGCCAATCCTCGAGACGCATCACGCCCAGCGGCGGCAGCATCCGCAGGTGGTACGGCCCGTGCCCGCAATAGAACAGGATGACGCCCTCATCGAAGCACGTGCGGCACGCCTTCGTGACGGGTTCCTTGCGCCCGCCGAACGGGCTGAACCGCATCATGCCGCCGATCCCGCCCACGATCCCCTTCGGCGCGGGCGTCAGGAGGCCGTCCGCGACCGGCGGGAACCAGTCCGGGTGCCTCGCGGCGAGCGCTCGCACCTGCTCCCGGAATGCCGCGTGATGCTGCTCGATCCGCCCGCCCGCGCCGTAGTAGTCGCCGTCGCGCAGACGCTCGATGATCCTGCGCCCGACGCTGAACGCAGGCCCAGCGCCCGTGAACGTCGCCGAGAGCAACCCCGGGCCGGGGTTGTACTCCGGCGTGTAGAGCGTCGCGCACACCTGCGACATCTTGCCGACGGTCATCACGTCCACGTGCTCGCCGATGCCCAGCGTCTCGGCCGCGAACATCGCCGTCGTCCGCCCGAAGGTCTGCACTTCGTCCGCCCACACCGCGATGCCATTCGCCCTGCAGACCTCGATGAGCGCAAGAAAGAACTCCGGCGGCGCGGTGTTGAAGCCTCCCTCGCCCTGCACCAGTTCCATGATGAAGCACGCGTGCTGGCGCGGGTACCGCTCCGCGTACGACCGGACATTATCCACGATCATCGCGATGTGCTTCGCCTGCCCGACGCGCTCGGCGACTGCCTCGCTGTAGAACGGGACGTAGTCCACGAGCGTGTTCAGCGGCAGGCCCACGCGGTTCGCCGCCGCGTCTCCGATCTGCGAGAGCGTCACCGTCCGCCCCATGAAGCAGTCCTTGAACGCGAGGACGCGGCTGGCCGGCGCGTGCTTCTGGAAGCAGACCTTCAGCGCGTTCTCGTTCGCCAGCGCACCCGTCGGCGAGGCGTAGCAATGCGCCAAGCGCGTGCAGCGGGACGCCTCCGCCAGCAGCGTCTCGCCGAAGCGGTACGCCCCGAAGTTTGTCTGAAGGTTGCCGTTCTGGAGCGTGTCCTCGAGCGCGCCCTCGATCCCCGCCGCGATCAACTCCTCGTCCGAGTGCCCGAAGAAGTGCACGCCGATCCCGCAGATCATGTCCCACTTCACCGAGCCGTCCGCGAGTTCCACGAGCGCGCCGTTGCCGATGCCCGAGCCGACGTAGGGGTACAGCAGGTCGCGCCCGCGCACCTTCTTCGCACGTTCGAGCAGTTCGGCATAGGCCCCGCGCAACTCCTCGCGACCCGCCCGCGGCGCGGTGATCGTCGCGCTGCGACGGCGCACCTCCTCGCGCAGCACACCGATCGCCTCCCGAACCGCCGGGCTGGCGTGCAACTGGCTCCCCTGCGTCGTCGGCGTCTGCACGGTCTGCGACATATCGGTCCTTTCCCCGCGGGGCATCCTTGGCCGCACGGCTCCACGCCGTCCAGCGGGCGCGCTCACACCTTCAATCGGCCCTCGGACAGCCGCGAAACAACCACACCCAGCAACTGGCATCGTTCCACGAGGCTCGCCAGTTCGATCCACTCCTCCGGCGTGTGCAGCCCGCCGCCTCGCACGCCCAGCGTGTCGATCGTCGGCAGCCCGCACGCCTGCAACTGATTCCCGTCGCACACGCCCCCCGTCTTCGTGAACGGGAGCGACTGCCCGAGGGCTTCCGCCGCGGCCCTCGCCAGTTCCGCCAGCGCGCTCGTCCCGGGCGTCAGCGGCTTGGCGGGGCGGTTGAAACTCCGAAGCACCTCAACGCGCGGCAGCGCATCCGCGCCGGTCGCCAGCGCATCCAGATTTGTCGCCAGCAGCGCGGCCGCCTCGGGCGTCGAGAACCGAACGTTGCCCCACGCCCGCGCCCGGTCCGGCACCGCGTTCGTCACCGTCCCGCCCTCGAGCGGCCCAACGTTCGTGATCATCCCCCGTTCGGCGTCCGCCATCTCAGCAACTTCGATCAGGCACCGCGCCAGCGCGGTTACCGCCGACACGCCCGACGTGAAGTCGCGCCCGACGTGCGCCGAACGCCCGTACGTCCTCAGGCAGAACTGCCCCGATCCCATCCGCTCGACAGCCAGCGCCCCGCCCGGCAACGCGGGCTCGACAACCAGCCCCGCGTCGTGCTTCGATGCTTCGGCCGCCAGCACGGCGTCCGAGTGGTACGACCCCGTCTCCTCGTCGCTGTTGAACACGACCGTCCACTCGGCGTCGATCCCCGCCTCGACCAGCGACTCCAGCGCGGCCACCAGGATCACCAGCCCGCCCTTCATGTCCACGCAGCCCGGCCCCGTCGCGGTCCGCCCGTCCGCGCTGATCGTCAACTCTCGGAACGGCCCCGCCGGGTCGTGCACCGTGTCCAGGTGCCCCACGAGCAGCACGCGCGGCGCACCACTCCGCTTCGACCGCTTCCTGCACACCGCCGCCGGCGGGATCGACCCCGACGCCGCCTGCCCGTGCAGCCAGTCCGGGCGCGGATCGCCCGGAATCAACTCGACCGTCGCGCCGATCGCCCGCAGCCGGTCCGTCAGCCGCTCGCGCGTCTCGTCCAAAGCGGGCGCGTTGTTCCCGCCCGTCGGCAGCCCGACGTGCAACCGAAGGTCCGCGAGCAGGTCGTCTCGCCGTCGCTCCACGGCGCGGCAGATGGCGTGTTCGCGTTCCGACAGTCCCGCCGCGCCGTGCGTTGGCATGACGCAACCGTAGGCCCTTTGCCGCCTGCTGCACGCACGCTACCCTGCCTTTCGACATGCCCCCGCGACCATCGACCGCTCGCCCTTCGCCTCCGTTGCACGAGGCCCTCCGCCTCTACCTGGGCGGTGATCCGCTCGGCGCGGAGTCCGCCTGCCGCGATGCGCTCCGGCGCGAGAAGTCAAACCCGAGAGCCTGGCACCTCATGGGCTTGTGCCTCAACGCCCTCGGCCGCTACGCCGACGCCCGCCAGCACGCCCGCCGCGGCGTCGAGATCGCGCCGGACGATCCCGAACTCCTGCAACTCCTCGCCATGACCTACAACCGCGAGGGGCGGTACGACGAGGCGCTCGGCGTCCTCGACTCCGCCGTGGCGCGCCGGCCCGACCACCTCGGCCTGGCCGCGGCCCGATCCGAAGTCCTCTTCCAGGCGCGCCGCTACGAGGACGCCGCCGCTGCGGTCGAGCCGTTCCTCGCCGACGATCCGCCGCACATCGCCGTCGCCATCGCCTTCGGCCAGTCCGCCCGGCGCGTCGGCCGCGAGGAGCAGGCGATCGACCTGCTGCGCCGCGCGAACACCACGCCGGACGTCCCACTGCCACAGCGCATCTCCTCGCTCTTCATCCTCGGCAACCTGCTCGACCACCTCAAGCGATACGACGAAGCCTTCGCCGCCTTCGACGAGGCCAACCGCATCAAGGGCGAACGCCCCGACATCGACGAGTACTCCGCCTCCGTCCGCCGGATGATCGAGGCCTGGACCCCCGAGCGCATCCGCTCCCTCCCGCGGAGCCTCGAGACGAGCGACCTGCCCGTCTTCATCGTCGGCATGCCGCGCTCAGGCACCACGCTCACCGAGCAGGTGCTCTCGGCGCACCCTCGCTTCCACGGCGCGGGCGAGTTGCGCGACGTCCACACCCTCGTCGGCGAACTCCAGCACGGCGTCGAAGGCGGCCGGTGGCACCTCTTCGCGCTCGACCGCCTCGCCGAGCGGCCTCTCACGCGCTTCGCGCGCCGGTGGATCGAGCGCATGCGCCGCGTCGCTCCCGACGCCCTCCGCGCCAGCGACAAGAACCCGCAGAACTACCTCCACCTCGGCCTCATCTGGGCGGCGTTCCCCGGCGCGAAGATCGTCCACTGCGTGCGCGATCCGCTCGACACCTGCCTCTCGTGCTACTTCCACGACCTCGCCGGCCCCCACGTCTCCATCGGCTCCCTCCGCGCCGTCGGACGCTGGTACGCCGAGTACCGCGCGGTGATGCGCCACTGGACGGCCGTCCTCGACCTGCCCAACCTCGAACTCCGTTACGAGACGATGGTCGAGCGGCCCGACGAGACCAAGCGCCGCCTGATCGAGTTCGTCGGCCTGGAGTGGCACGACGCCGTCACCGAGCATCACGCCGTCGATCGGCCCGTGCTCACGCCGAGCGTCGACCAGGTCCGCCGCCCGATCTACAAGACCGCCGTCGCGCGCTACACGCATTACGAAGCCCACATCGGCCCGCTGCGCGAATCGCTCGCCGAATGATCGCGCCGGCCGCGCGTTCAGGACGCGAGCCAGACCTCGACGACCAGCAGCCCCACCGCCGCCGCTCCGACGATCGCGCACGCCAGTTTGACGCGGCTCGCGACCGCGTCGATCGACAGCCGATCGATCCGCGCCCCGACCAGCGCGCGCAGCCGCCGCCGGCGCAGCCCGATCGACCCGTGCCGCCACGAGAACCGCTCCGGCTCCGACCCGTTGAGCATCGCCACCCGACCCAACGCGCTCGCCATCGCCCTCGCCGCATCGTGCGAAACCGTCCCCGGCGCGTCCGGCGAAGGGTGCGTGCTCTCGCTCAGGCTCCGGGCCGCGAACGCGTCCGCCTGCCACTCGAAGCGCCGGCTGACGAACCCGAACACCGCAAGCCCGACCGCGAGCGAGACCATGACCACGCCGATCGCCGGCCACCCGTTCGCGGCATCGACGCCCAGCACGCGCCCCGCCGCGCTCGCGCCCGCGCCCGCGACGGTCGCGCTTCCGAGAAAGGCGGCCGCGAGCCACGGCGCGTGCCGATGCCGCACGTGCCCGACCTCGTGCGCCATCACCGCCTCGACCTCCTCCGCGGGCAGGCTCTCCAGCAGGGCGTCCGTCAGCAGCACGTACCGCGCCGGCCCCAGGAACCCCACCACCGCGCCGTTGAGCATCGTCCCGTCCGTCCGCCACACCAGCAGCCCGCGCACGCGCACCCCGTTCGCCCGCAGCACGCGCTCGAGCCGATCCCGCAACTCGCCCGGCCCGAGCGGCGCCGTGTCCCACAACCATCGCAGCGCGAGCGGCAGCAACGCGATCACCACCACGACGCCCGCCAGTTGCAGCACGCCCTGCGCCGGCGCGACGAACTCCGGCCTCACCGCCCACGCCGGCAGCGCGCTTGCCCACGGCGGCGCCTCGGGAAGCCCGGGCGACGCCGCACGCACCCCCTCATCCGCCAGCACCGCCGATTCCGCGAGCCACAGCGCCACCTCCGCCCATCCCAGAATGAGCGCGACCGGCACCGCCGCGAACAGCACGTGATGCCGCACCGCCTGCACCACGAACGCCCTCCGCGTCGGCAGCGCGGGCACATGCAGCCCCTCGTCGAACCGGCGCATCAGCATCGCCTCGCGCAACCGACGCTCGACCGGGTAGATCGCCCACCACCCCGCGACGAACACCGCGAGCGGCGGGGCGGCCGCCAACAACTCATCCACCAGGAGCAGGTCGCCCACGCCCGCGCGCACCGCGTCCAGCCACCCGACCGCCAGCACGTTCCACGCGTGCAGCCCCACCGCCGCCGGCCTCGACCACGCGACCACCCGCTCCGCTCGGCGAGCCTCGCGCACGTGCCGCGTCGCGTCCAGCCCACGCCCACACCGCCACGAAGCCCGCCAACGCCGCCATCGGCGCGAGCGACGCGATCGCCGCCCACGGCGCGCTCAGACCGCCAGGGGCGTCCACCCCCAGCGCATCGCGGAGGTTGCCCACGATGAAGACCGCGATGACGAGCAGGTGCATCATGCCCCGCGCCGCGCCTCACTCCCCCCGCGGCCGCCTGACCTCGCCCAGGTCGATCAGCACGCCGTCCGGCTGGTACAGGTCCGCGTTCAGCAAATCGCGGTCGATGCTCGTGAAGACCAGGCTCGTGCGCCCGAGCCGCGCCGCCGTCACCAGGTCCGGCATGCTCGGCCCCGCGTACTCCCGGTTCCGCGCCTTCTGGGCGTGGAAGTGGTAGTGCGCGAGCGCACGGTCGCTCGCGTCGATCATGTCCTGCGACGCCACGAACTCGCGGTCGTGCCGACGCTGGCTCGCCCGCGGCACGAACAGCACCGCTCGCACGGGCTCCCCCTCCGACTCGACGATCCCGCCGTACTCCGTCGTCCCGTCGTCGCGGTCGAGGTCCGCCTGCCGGAACAACTCGCGGCGCACATGCTCGTCCGCCAGCGCATCGTCGATCAACAGGATGGTCAGCAGGTCCGCCCACGTCAGCCGTTCCTCCCAGTCCGAGAGCCGGTCCGGATGCGGCTTCGTGAACTCCGTGTCGTCCTTCACGCGTCGGTAGTGCCGACGATCGGCGAGACGCGACCGCACCTCCGACAACAACTCGGCCCGCCCCGCCGCGATCCACTCGGGCCGGTTCGCCGTCGCCCACCGTATCGGCTCGGCGTGCCGAAGCCCCAGCCCGCGCCGCCGCTCCGAATCCAGCGGCGCGATCGCCCGAGTCGCCTCCCCCCACCACGCCGCGTTCTCGCGCTTCGACCCGTCGCGAAGCGAGCGGAGCCACTTCAGTTCCTCGCCCGTCACAGGGGCGGCCGCAAGGTCGCGGAACGCCGCGCGGATGTCCTCGACGGCCGCCCGAGACTCCCCCGACACGCCGGACGTGTCCATCGTGGTAAGCACCTCGGCCCGGCGCACGCCCGTCGGGTCGAGCCGGCCCAGCAGGTCCCATGCGCTCGCCCTCACGCGCTCGTCGTACCGCGCGTCGCCCGGCCCGGGATCGGTCTGCGGGTCGAGGAAGACCCCGAGCACGACCTCCTCGACCGGCCGTCCCGGGTGCAGCGCCTCAATCGCCCGCCACTCCGCCCGCTCATTGTCCTTTACCGAGAGCATCGGCCTCGACAGGCTCCGCACCAGCGCGCTCGTCGCGTCCGCCCACCCGCTCCGCGCCGCGACCGTCCCCAGAAGCGCGACCACCTCCCGGTCCGGCTCGTGCGGCAGCATCAGCGACACCAACTGACGCGAGTCCGCCTCGTGCTCCGCGTCCGACAGCACCGCCCGCAACGAAGCCATCCGCAGATCACGCGGCTCGCTCCGGCTCCACGCGATCGCCTTGAGCGCCTCGCGCGTGACGTTGCGGTCGGCGGCGTTCCCCGCCGAGGCCTCCCACGCCGGCCCGACCGCCTCGACGCGTGCCTTCGTCGAGAGTTTGGGGTTGCGGGCGTCACTGAGCGGATCCGCGGTTCGGGCCGCCCCCCCCGCACCGCCGCACCCGGCCGCCACGCACGCCGCCAGCGCGATCACCACACACCATCCGCCCTGCCGCTTCGTGCTCATGGTGTCCGAGTCTACACCCGCCCGCCGACCCCTCCCGGACTACCATTCGCCGTCGCACGACGCGACGCGACCGCATGGCCAAGACCGCCGCACAATCCGAAAGCCCGACGCTCCGCGACCGGGTCGCACGCGTCATCGAACTGATTCGGCCCGCCGTCCAGGCCGACGGCGGCGACCTCGAACTCGTCGGCGTCACCCAGTCCGGCCTCGTCCGGATCCGGTTCCACGGGGCCTGCGTCGGATGCCCTTCCGCATCCATGACCCTCCAGATGGGCATCGAGCGGAACCTGAAAGCCCACGTCCCCGAGGTTTCGGGGGTCGAAGCGGTCGAGTGACCTGGGCGTCCAGCCCCAAGGCCGTACGAAACCCGTCCCAAAGTCCTCGCGGGCAGCGGGAACCAATCCAACCATCTGGGCACAAAGTGTTTGTGTCGAACCCCCGATCCGGTATGCTCCGGGCGGTGGACCGTGGCTGGACGCTGCGGGTATTCGGAGGCGGCAACATGCTTGTCATCACCCGGCGCGAGGGCGAGGAGGTCGTCATCGGCGACCCGCGACACCCTCTCGGAGTCGTTCGCATCGCGTCGATCAAGGGCGAGCGCGTGAGAGTCGCGTTCGACTTCCCGCGCGACGTGGACATCCACAGACGCGAGATCGCCGACCAGATCGTCAGCGAGGAACCGGCCGTCGCCGACGCGGCGGTCGCCGCCCGCTGAGCCACGATCAGACATCGACCGCCCACGGGCCTCGCCGCCCGTGCCGCCGTCACTCCGGCTTGCCGCCCGAGAGGTCGTAGACCCACCCCTCCACAGCCCGCTCGTACGTCAGCACCTCGCCCGGCGCGAAGAACAGGCCCAGTTCACGCTCCGCCGCTTCCGGGCTGTCCGAGCCGTGGATCAGGTTGAAACTGTTGGATACGCCGAAGTCGCCGCGGATCGTCCCCGGCTCGGCCTTCGACCCGAAGGTCGCCCCCATCATCTTGCGGCAGACCCCGATCGCCCCGTTCCCCCGCACCGCCAGCACCAGCACCGGCTGGCTCGTCATGAACTTCACCAGTCCCGGGTAGAACGGCTTCTCCCGGTGGGCCTCGTAGTGGCGCGCGGCCAGTTCCTGCGAGATCCGCATCAGTTTGCACCCGACGACCTGCAGCCCCTTGTCCTCGAACCGCCCCAGAATCCGCCCCATCAGCCCCCGCTGCACCGCGTCGGGCTTCAGAATGATCAGCGTCGTCTCCATCTCAAATCGCCTCCTGTTTCGTGTGGGCCGAACCATAGCCCCGGGGGCGAGCCACAGGCTCCGCGCCTTCACTCGAAGACGTGCGACGCGACCCCTCCCGCGGCCATCACGCCTCCCCCGAACCCGAGCAGGACGGAGAAGCCCAGCGTCGCCAGCATCCCCCCCACCAGCGCTGTCCCGCAAAGCCCTCCGATCCGGATCCCCAGCGGCTCGGTGCTCCGTCCCCACAGGTCCGCCCAGGCAACCAGGCACCCGAAGCAGCCCAGCCCCCACAGAAAGAGTCCGACGAGCGCAGTTCCCATCAGCACCGTGCCCTCCGTTCCCGCGCTCCGATCGAGCATGGCGGCGACCAGCGCGATCGCAGCGCACAGCGGCGCAACCAGCCACGGGCCGTGAAGAACCGGAAGGCACCGAACCCAGTTGGCGAAGAGCGCGGACCGCACGGCGTGCCGAGCCATTCGCGTCGCCAGCCAGCCGACTGACCAACTTCCGGCGACCATCACGCTCATCAACCCGAACGCGGCCACCATCGCGCCCCAGTGCCAGCCGAGCACACCCGCGCCCAGCGCGTACACCGGAATCACGACCCCGTACTGCCGGAGCCTCGCCGTGCGGAGCGCGGGCCAGGCCCGCTCGGCGTCGCGCACCCGCTCGTCCAACGCAATCTCGCGCGTCCCGATCTCCGCACCGCACTCCGGGCAAGGCCCCATCGGCAGCCCGCCGACGCAGTAGCCGCACTCGCGGCAGGACATCCCTTCGGGCAGGCGTTCAGACTCGGTCAAGGCCGCTCCCTTCGCCGATCGTGCCCTCGCAGTCAGGTACGCGAGCCTGTGCGTTCCCGTTCGAGCGTCCCGAAACCGCCCAGCGATTCCTTGGGATGGCGACCAAATCCCGCCGCCAGTTTACCCAGATTGACAATCACGAAATCTCTGCAAATCACAGTGGAATGTCGAGTTGCACGGCCTGCCGACTCTCTGTATCTTCGTGTCGTGCGCTCACGATGGCGCACCGCGGCGCGTGCGTTCCCCGCACCGCTTCGTGGGCACCCCCAGGCAGGAAGCCCGATCTGTCCGAACGCCGGCGGCGACAGTCGCCGGTTCAACCTCGCCCCACCCCCCGGCCGCCGGGATGTGAGACGAGAGCGCCCGGAGGAAGCGCTCCGTTTCGCGCCCGGCGGCCGGTCCTTTGGCGCGCTCACTCAACGTCCATCTGCAGCGCGCGCACCAGGAAGCCGTAGATGTCCGCCGCCTCCTCGATGCGTTTGCTCGTCGGCTTGCCCGCCCCGTGCCCCGCCCGAGGCTCGATGCGGATGAGCGTCGGGTTGCCGCACGACTGCACCCGCTGCAACTCGGCCGCGAACTTGTAACTGTGCCACGGCGCCACGCGGTCGTCGCCTTCCGCCGTCGTGACGAGCGTCGGCGGATAGCAAACGCCCTCGCGCAGATTGTGGTAGGGCGAGTACGCGAAGAGCGACCGGAACTCCTCCGCGTTCTCCGCGATGCCGAAGTCCGTCTGCCAGTTGCGAGCGTTCGCGCTCTGGAGGTGGTACCGCAGCATGTCCATCACCCCCACCGCCGGCAGGCACGCCCCGAAGAGGTCCGGCCGCTGCGTCATGCACGCCCCGACCAGCAGACCGCCGTTGCTCCCGCCCTGGATCGCCAGCCGCGGGGTCGAGGTGTAGCCGTTCTCGATAAGCCACTCCGCCGCCGCGATGAAGTCGTCGAAGACGTTCTGCTTGTTGGCCTTCGTCCCCGCGACGTGCCAATCCTTGCCGTACTCGCCCCCGCCGCGGAGGTTCGGCATCGCCCAGATGCCGCCCATCTCCAGCCACACGATCCGCGTGACGCTGAACGAGGGCGTCATCGAG
>DAOMNQ010000020.1:0-25636 GCA_035443945.1 Phycisphaerales bacterium
AGTTCACCCGCGGCGTCGAGCGCACGCAGAGCGTTGTTGCGGACCTGGGCGGGCCTCGCCTCACCCTGGTGCGGTCGCTGAACGACGCGGATCGGCGGCACGGGTAGCGAACGGCCGCGCAGGCGATCGGCGACGAGGGGCCAGACGGCCCGGATCAGTTCCGGGATTGCGTGGTCGTCGGTGTCGCACGAGACGGTGACGGTGTCGGGCGGTCGAGTCTGGTTCGCCAGCGCAGCCAGGCACGGCGCGAGGTGGCGCGTCGTGTGTGTGGCGATCAGGAGGTGAAGGCGGGGCGGTGATGCCGCTCCGGAGGGCATGCCGGAGTCTAGAGGCTATCCCGTAACCTCGGAGAACCGATCTCACCACAGAGGCACAGAGAGCACCGAGGCAGGAATCCTTGGTTTTTCTCTCGGTGCCCTCTGTGCCTCTGTGGTGAATCATGGGTTTGGGGATAGGTTCTATATGGGGGTGTGTGGCCGGAGGGCGAAGGACGAAGGCCGATGATGCGTTCGGCCAAAGCCCCGTACTGTCTGGTGTATGGGCGTTGAAGTGCGCATGGTTCGGACGGCGGAGGAACTCAAGCGGGCGATCGGAGCCGGTTCGGTGTTTGTCCCGACCATGGGCGCACTGCACGAGGGGCACGCCTCCCTCATGCGCCTTGCTCGGCAGGAGGCCCGGTGCCGTGGCGGGGCGAAGTGCGTCGTCAGCGTGTTCGTGAATCCCACCCAGTTCACCGAGAGCGAGGACTTCGCGGGGTATCCGAAGACGCTCGACGCCGATCTGGCGGTCTGCGGGCGAGAGGAGATGGACGCGGTCTTCGTGCCGAGTGTCGAGGAGGTGTACCCGCGCGGCGTCGAGGTGCGCGTACCCCCGCTCCCGGCCGTGGCGACCGAGCCGGGCCTTGAGGATCGCTGGCGGCCGGGGCATTTCGCCGGCGTGTGTCAGGTCGTGCTCAGGCTGTTCGAGATGGTGCGGCCCACGGCAGCCGTCTTCGGGGAAAAGGACTGGCAGCAGTTGCAGGTTGTTCGGGCATTGGTGAGACAGGAGGGGCTGGGCATCGAGATCGTGCCCGGGCCGACGGTGCGCGACGCGGACGGCCTTGCTCTGAGCAGCCGCAACGTCCGGCTCGACGTGGTCGAGCGTCGCGTTGCGATCTCGCTCTATCGGGCGTTGCGGCGTGCCGGTAAGGCTTCTGACCCTGCCAGCGCGGAAGGCGAGATGCGGGACGAACTGGCTTCGTCCGGCGTCGAGGCTGAGTACGCGGCCGTCCGCGATGCCGAGACGCTGGGACCGCCCCGAGGCTCTCGGACCTGCCGCGCCCTCGTCGCGGGCAGAGTGGGAAAAGTGCGCCTGATTGACAACGCGGATTGGCCGATGGATACGCCGGGCTGAGCGGCCCGGTTCAAGGGTTGTCGGTGGGGCGCCGATCGGTATTCGTGCCGGGGGGCACTCACGACATGAGCACGAATGAACGAAGCGTTGCACGAAGGTACCTGGTTGCAGACAGCCCGAAGGAACGGCGCGAACCCACATCGGACCGGACAACGGACTGTGCCGAGGCCGCGCAGCAGGCGCCGGATGGGGCAGGGAGCGAAGAGTCGATGAGGTGCAGGCGAACGCACGATCGGCAGGGAGTCGAGTTGCCCGTCGTGATGGCGGAACTGAGCCGCAACGGCGAGCCGGGGGAGCCTTGGGAGGCCGTGTCGCTGGACCTGAGCCGCTCGGGCGTCGGACTGCGTTCGCGTCGGATGGTTCACAAGGGCCGGCTGGTGCTGCTGGCGGTGGCGCCGAAAGGGAATCGCCCGGGTCGGCTCTACTGCGGCAAGGTGATGCAGTCTCGCTACGCGGAGGGGATCGGGTACATCGTCGGGATTCGCTTCGAGGAGTGCCCCGAGGGAATCCACATCGACCGGTGGTGGAACAAGCACATGAAGGGCCGACGGGCGGCGTAGCCGCGCGGGGGCCGATCGGATAGTGTCGGCGGTCGCCCGGCGTGCGCGGGAGCGCTCGCGGGCACGCGGAGGCTGTCCTGTGCACCGATCGCCGCTCCACTCGTTCCACGTCGAGCACGGCGCCCGCCTGGTGGACTTTGCCGGGTGGGAGATGCCGATGGTCTACTCGGGCATCCACGAGGAACACCGCCAGGTCCGCGAGTCCGGCGGCGTCTTCGACGTCTCGCACATGGGGCGGGTGAAGATCAGCGGTCGGCACGCGCGCCGCCTGCTGGAGCGCGTCTGCACGCGCCGCATCGGCGACATGGAGCCGGGCCAGTGCCGCTACAGCCTCGCCTGCAACGAGCAGGGCGGCGTCCACGACGACGTGATCGTCTACCGCATGGACGACGACGACTTCCTCGTCGTGGTCAACGGAGCGAACCGAGAGAAGATGCTCGCCCATTTCGACGCGGTGCGGTCGGCGGGCGACCTCGCGGCGAAGATCGAGGACACGACCCTCAAGACGGCCATGGTCGCCCTGCAAGGCCCGAAGGTCATGGACCTGATCGGGCGCTTCAGCAAGGAAATCCCGACGCTCAAGCGATACCGCTTCACCGTCAAGAACCTGCTCGTGCTCAAACTCATCGTGTCGAGGACCGGGTACACGGGCGAGGACGGCGTCGAGGTGATCCTGCCCTCGAACGCGATCGAGATGGCGATGAAACTGCTGCTCAAGGACGTGGACCTGCGGGCGCAGGCCGCCCTTCTCAAGCCGGCCGGACTGGGGGCACGCGACACGCTCCGGCTCGAAGCGGGCATGCCGCTCTACGGGCACGAACTGGGCGAGGAGATCAACGCGCTCTCGTGCGGCGTGGACTTCGCCATCAGCATGGACAAGCACGCCGCGGAAGGCGGGGAGCGGTTCATCGGGCAGGAGACGCTCGAACGAACGAAGGCGGAGGGCGGGCCTGCCAGAGTGCTGGCGGGGATCGAGTTCGAGGGCAAGCGCACGCCGCGCCAGGGGATGAAGGTCCACGCGGGCGGGCGAGAGGTCGGCGAGGTGACGAGCGGGTGCCTCAGCCCGACGCTGGGCGTGCCGATCGCGATGGCGTTCGTGGACCGCGGCGTGTCCGAGGTGGGAACGGCGGTCGAAGTCGATGCGGGCAAGGGGATGCTGGGGGGCAGGATCCGCCCGCTGCCGTTCTACAAACGGCCCAAGGCGTGAGGCGACGCGCGTAGGATCGCGCGAGATGCCGGCTCCGATCTACCTCGACAACGCCGCGACGAGTTTCCCGAAACCGGAGTGCGTCCACCAGGCGGTGCTGGATTACATGCGCCGCGTCGGGGCGTCGCCGGGGCGCGGGGCTTATGCCGCGGCGCGGGAGGGGGCATCGCTCATCGCCCGGTGCCGAGAGCGGTTGTGCGAACTCGTCGGCGGCGAGCAGCGCGGGCAGGTCATGTTCACGCTCAATGCGACGGATGCGCTGAACCTGGCGATCAAGGGCGTGGTGCGGGCGTGGAACCGGCGGAATCCGGGCGGCACCGCTCACGTGGTCACGACGGCGATGGACCACAACTCCGTGCTGCGCCCGCTCAACGCGATGGAGGCCGCCGGCGAGGTGACATGGACCTGCGTCGCCGCCGATGCCGAGACCGGCCTGGTCCATGCGCCGCGCGTGGCGGCGGCGATGCGACCCGAGACCGCGCTCGTCGCCGTGGTCCACGCGAGCAACGTAACGGGAACGATCCAGCCGGTCGAGGCGATCGGCGCGGCGTGCCGAAGACTCGGTGTGCCGCTTCTGGTGGATGCGGCGCAGTCCCTGGGGCACCTTCCCCTGAACGCGGCATCGATGGGGATCGACCTGCTGGCGTTCCCCGGTCATAAGGGGCTGCTCGGTCCGCTCGGCACGGGCGGTCTGTACCTGCGGGCGGGCATGGAGAGGCTGATTGAGCCGCTGCGGGAAGGGGGGACCGGCAGCGAGAGCGAGTCTGACGTGCAACCAGACACGCTCCCGGACCGCTACGAGCCGGGATCGCACAACACGCCCGGCATCGCGGGGCTGTCGGAGGCGGCGGGGTGGCTGCTCGATCGCGGCGTTGACCGCCTGCGCGCGCACGAGGCTCGCCTGATCGAGGCCGCGCTCGACACGATGCCGGGCGAGAAGGACGGGTTCAGGCTTCTGGGACACGACTCGGCCGCGGGCCGGGTGGGCGTGTTCTCGTTCTCTCACGAGGCAATCCCTCCCGAGGCCCTTGCGGCGGGTCTGGAGACGCGCGGGTACCTGGTGCGGGCAGGGTTGCACTGCGCCCCCCGGGCTCACGCCGCGCTCGGCACGCTGGAGCGAGGGGGGGCGGTCCGGCTGA
The DNA here is from genome assembly GCA_035443945.1 of Phycisphaerales bacterium. Lineage (GTDB taxonomy): Bacteria > Planctomycetota > Phycisphaerae > Phycisphaerales > UBA1924 > CAADGN01. The sequence goes on from DAOMNQ010000020.1 coordinate 4,299, forward strand.
GCGTCGGACCGTTCGTGGATGCGGACGCCGTTCGCGGCGCGATGCGGGCGCTGGCCGAGGTTGCGGCGGAGACGCGGCACGAGCCTTCGGTTGGTGTCGGCGGCGCGCGGTAGTCGGAGCGGGGCCGTCAGTTGCGGGCGATATCGGGCAGATCGACCCAGCCGGCGTCGGTGTGGCGGACGATCGCGCCGGAGGCGAGGTAGATGACCTGCTCGGCGATGTTCGTCGCGTGGTCGGCGATGCGCTCGCACTGGTTGGCGAGTTCGTGCAGCACGAAGGCGAGATCGACGGGCATCGTCCCCGCGGCGACGCGCTCCTCGGCCTCGCGGAGCAGGCCGTTCTTGAACGCCTCGACCGTGTCCTCGCTCTGAAGAACAAGCCGGGCCAGGGCGGCATCGTCGCGCTCGAAAGCCCGGTTCACGTCTCGGAGGATGCCGACGACGCTGTTCGTGAGGACGCGGAACGTCTGCGGGATCGAGTCCTTGAACGGGCGGATGGCTGGCACGCACTCGGCGACAACGACCGCAGCGTCGGCGGCTCGCTCGAGTTCGTTGTTGACCTTCACGACGGTCAGCACAGCGCGGAGTTGGGCGGCGTCGAGGGCCGCGCCGTCGTTGGTGGCGTCCGCGAGCAGCGTGACCGAGGCCTTCTCGATGGCGACGTCGGCGCGATCGATCTCGTCATCCCGGTCGATGACGGAGCGAGCCGCGCCCTCGTCGCCCGCGAAGACCGCCTCGCAGGCGTCCTCGTACATTGCCTGAACGCGCCCGCCCTGTGCGGCCAGGTCGGCCTTCAGCCGGAGAAGTCGCTGCGAGAAGCCTTCGTGGGTCGTGGGCATGGGCACCTTCTCGGGAAGTGTAGAAACATACCACCGCCGAGGGATCGGGCAAGGCGGCGGAACGGAATGTCCGGCGGCTATGCTGCGGTCCACGCGGACGCAACCGCGCTCGGCGTGCGGACAGGGGCCAAGGCATGGACTTCGACATCGAGATCGTTCACGCTCGGCAGGTGCTGGACTCGCGGGGCAACCCGACGCTGGAGGCGGAGGTCGTGCTGGCGAACGGGGCGACGGGCAGAGCCGCGGTGCCCAGCGGGGCGTCCACAGGCGAGCACGAGGCGGTCGAACTCCGTGACGGCGAGGCGGGCGTGTACCTCGGCAAGAGCGTGATGCGGGCGGTGGAGAACGTGATCGAGCGGATCGCGCCCGCGGTCGAGGGGCTGGACGCACGCGAGCAGGAGGTCGTGGACGCGGTCATGCGCGAACTCGACGGCACGCCCAACAAGGCCGAGTTGGGGGCGAACGCGATCCTCGGCGTCTCAATGGCGACGGCCAAGGCGGCGGCGCAGGGGTGCGGCCTGCCGCTGTACCGCTACCTCGGCGGGAGCGCGGCCAAGGTGCTGCCCGTGCCGATGTTCAACATCATCAACGGCGGCAAGCACGCCGACAACACAGTGGACTTCCAGGAGTTCATGGTCCAGCCGTGGGGATTCGATGACTTCGGCGAGGCGCTGCGGGCGGGCGTCGAAATCTACCATGCGCTCAAGGGGGTGCTGAAGAAGCGAAGGCTCTCAACGGCGGTGGGGGACGAGGGCGGGTTCGCCCCGGACCTGAAGGACAACGAGGACGCGCTGAAGATCATTGAGGAGGCGGTCGCCAGGGCGGGGTACAGGTGGGGAGAGCAGGTCTTTGTCGCCCTCGACCCCGCCATGAGCGAACTCTGGAACGAGGCCGCCGCGGAGGGGAAGGCCGGCTACAAACTCTTCAAGTCGAGCGGCGAGGTGCTTTCGTCGGACGACCTGATCGGCCTGCTCGCCTCGTGGTGTGAGAGGTACCCGATCCGGTCGATCGAGGACGGCCTGGCCGAGAACGACTGGGGCGGCTGGAAACGGCTGACGGCACGGCTCGGCGAGCGAGTGCAACTCGTGGGCGACGACCTCTTCGTCACGAACCCGGCGATGCTGCGGCGTGGACTGGACGAGGGGTGCGCGAACGCGATCCTGGTGAAGGTGAACCAGATCGGGACGCTCAGCGAGACCTTCGAGGCCGTGAACCTGGCGATGCGCAACGGGTACGCGGCCGTGATGAGCCACCGCTCGGGCGAGACGGAGGACGCGACGATCGCGGACCTTGCGGTGGCGACGAACTGCGGGCAGATCAAGACGGGCGCGCCGTGCCGAAGCGACCGGAACGCGAAGTACAACCAGTTGCTGCGGATCGCGGAGGATCTGGGCGAGGCGGGGGTGTACGGGTCGGTGACGTGGCGGCGATGAGGGGCGTGCAACCCAGTGCGAGCCGCGTGGTTTGAACTTCGGGGAGTCAGCCCCAGAGTGCGGGTGAACGGTCGATGATGCGCGGTGCGGACAGGCACGGGTCGGTCGAGCCTCCCTCGTGGGACAGCCGCGGCGGCGGGTGGTTCCGGCACGCGCTTCGGCGCGTTTTCGGCGACGGCGAGAACCCGCTGACGTGGGCCGTGCCGCTCTACTCGGCCTGGGGAATCCACGTTCGGCTGCACGTGGTCTTCATCCTGATGGTCGTCGGCCAGATGGTGCACTCGCTGTGGCTGGACATCGGCCCGCTCTACACCGCGACCGGGCTTGGCTGCCTCTTCGTACTGGTGCTCCTGCACGAGTACGGGCACTGCTTCACTGCCCGTCGCGTCGGCGGCGACGCGGACGAAATCATCATGTGGCCCCTCGGCGGGCTGGCGATGTGCCAGGTGCCGGATGACTGGCGGGCGCACTTCTGGACTGCGCTCGGCGGGCCGCTGGTCAACGTGTTCCTCCTGCCCGTGCTGGCAATCGCTGTCTATGTCGCTACCGGAGAGTTGTCGGCGGTGTTCTTCAACCCGTTCCGGCCGGAACTGGCGCTCGGCGGGTTCGCGGCGTCGAGCAGTCTCGCGCTCTGGCTGGTGGTGACGATCTGGTGGCTGCACTACATGAACGTCGTCCTGCTCGCGTTCAATCTGCTCCTGCCGATGTTCCCGATGGACGGCGGGCGCATCCTCCAGGCCGCTCTGTGGGCGAGGGCCGGGTACGCGGCGTCCATGCGGACCGCGTGCGTGGTCGGGCTGGTCGCCGCAGTCACGCTCTTTGTCGTCGCGGCGATCGGGCGAGAGACGATGCTCATGGCGATCGCCCTCTTCGGCGGGCTGATCTGCTGGTTCGAGCGGCGGCGGCTGGCGCTGGTGGCGGGCGAGGAAAGCGAGTTCGCGGCGTCGCTGCGCGACGAACCGCCCGAAGAGCCGAGCCGGGCGGAGGAGCGGCGCCGCCAGCGCGAGGTGGAGGAGCAGGCCGAGATTGACCGCATTCTGGCCAAGATCAGCGAGCAGGGGATGGGGAGCCTGACGCGGGGCGAGCGCAAGGTCCTCCAGCGGGCGACGGAGCGCAAGCGCACGGGCGGCTAGGATGGGCGGCTCGGCGGCCGGGGCATGGCCGGCGCATCCACGGAACGGAGCGGCGCGGCGCGATGGGCATCTACGATCGTGAGTACGCACGGCGCGACGGCGGCGGGGGCAGCACGCCCGGGCGGCGGGTGTCACGCGTCAGCGCGCTGTCCGTGAATACCTGGATCATCATCGTCAACGTGGCGATCCACGTCCTGGCGAACACGGTGCTCTTCCCGTGGCTGTACGAGGTCGGGCACTTCTCCACGCAGAAGGGGTTCCAGCAACTCGAGGTCTGGCGGCTTGTCACCTTCCAGTTCCTGCACAGCCCCGCGACGATCTGGCACCTCTTCTTCAACATGTTCGGCCTCTTCGTCTTCGGCGGGCTGGTCGAGGAGTACCTCGGGCGGAAGAAGTACCTCGCCTTCTACCTCGTCTGCGGCATCTTCGGCGGGCTGGCGTACCTGCTCCTGAACCTGCTCGGCCAGATCCCCGGGCTGGCGCTGCCGGGCGTGCTCTTCCACGACCCGGCCACCTCGCTGGTCGGCGCGTCGGCCGGCGTCTTCGGCGTCATCATGGCCTGCGCGTTCATCGCGCCGGACGCTATCGTCCAACTCATCTTCCCGCCGATCCCGCTGCGGATGAAGTGGTTCGCATACGGCTACGTTGCGCTGGCCACAGTGAACCTGCTGGCCGGCGGCGCGAACGCGGGCGGGGACGCGGCGCACCTCGGCGGGGCAGCGGCGGGGTACTTTTTCATCCGCAACTCGCACCTCCTGCGGGACTTCTTCGACGTGATGAAGGACTCGCGACGCGAGGGCGGCTCACCGCGCCCCTCGCGCCACCGCCGAAGCGACGACGAGGTCGGCAAGGTGCTGGCGAAGGTCCGCCAGGAGGGGCTGGGCAGCCTGACCGAGCGCGAGAAGCGCATCCTCCAGCGTGAGACCGAGGCGAAGCGCAGCGGCCGGTAGCCGGTGTCGGAGAGTCGAATGGGCGACGCGTTGCGCTTCGAGATTCACGCACGGTCGCGCCTCACCGGCGCTCGCGCTGGGCGGATCACCACTCTCCACGGCTCGTTCGAGACGCCCGCCTTCATGGCCGTCGGCACGAAGGGAACCGTCAAGGGCATCGTGCCGCCGCTGCTGGCCGCGACGGGCACCGAGGTGATGCTGTGCAACACGTATCACCTGCTCCTTCGGCCAGGTGAGCAGGTCGTCCGATCGCTTGGCGGGCTGCACCGGTTCACAGGCTGGCCGGGACCGATTCTCACGGACTCGGGGGGCTATCAGGCCTATTCGATGGCGGACCGAAACGCCATCGACGACGACGGAGTGACCTTCAGGTCGATCGTGGATGGCAGCCGGGTGCGGCTCACGCCCGAGCGGTCGATCGAGGTGCAGAATGCCCTCGGCGCGGACATCATCATGGCCTTCGATGACTGCCCTCCCTCGATCGAACCGACCGCAGGCGCGGTGAACCAGACGCGCCTGCGGCTCGCTGCGGCACGCGACTCGGGGGGGCCGAGCGGGTACGACCACGCCGCGCGGCTGAAGGCGGCGAACGAGCGCACGATCCGGTGGCTCGAACGGTGCAATCAGGCCCACGCCCGACCGAACGATCAGGCTCTCTTCGGCATCGTGCAGGGCGGCACGGACCTGGACGCGCGGGCGTGGTGCGTCGAGCGCGTCTGCGGCGTGGACCTGCCGGGCTACGCCATCGGGGGGGTCGCGGTCGGCGAGGACCACGAGCGGATCGCGGAAGTAACGGCGTTCACCGCACCGCGGATGCCGGAGGACAGGCCACGCTACCTCATGGGCGTCGGTTACGAGCGAGACCTCGTCGCGGCGGTTCTCGCGGGCGTGGACATGTTCGATTGCGTCCTGCCCACCCGGAACGGCCGCAACGGGCAGGCCTTCACCCGCACCGGCGTGGTCCGCCTGCGGAACGCCGAGCATGCGACGGACCCGCAGCCGATCGAGCGGGGGTGCGACTGCCCGGCCTGCGACCCGGCCCGGCACGGCTGGGGGCCTCCGGAGGGGGGCTGCTTCTCGCGAGGGTACATCCGGCACCTGTTCTTGGCGGAGGAGATGCTGGGGCCGATCCTGGTGAGCCTGCACAACATCAGGCTGTACCAGAGGCTGATGTTTGATATCCGGCGGGCGGTGGTAGAAGATGACTGGCCCTCGCTGGGCCGGGCGTGGCTCCGGGCGGCCGAGGGCCTGCCGGCGTCCCTGCGGTCGTAGGGCGAGGCCGTGGTGGTGGGCGTCGAAGGTGACGCTGGGCGGGTGGATAGCTTCGGTCGGTCCGGTTCGAGGGCCGTCCGGGGAATGGGAGCCGCAACGGATGGTCGAGAACGCGAGGATCGTCGTCCCGTGGACGCTGGCTCAGGACGCCGGGGAGGGGTACGTTCCCGGCCTTCAGGGCGAGGGGTCGGGCGCATTGCCGCCGGGAGGCCCGCAGGGTGCGCCGCCTTCGATGTTCGGCGGATCGTTCATCTTCATCCTGCTGGGCCTGATGGTGTTCATGCTGGTGATGACTGCGATGCAGGGGCGCAAGGAGAAGCGCCGCGTCGCCGAGATGCTGTCCGCCCTCAAGAAGGGCGACCGCGTGCAGATGATCGGCGGGATGCAGGGCGTGATCCACGAGATCAAGGACGACTCGGTGCTGCTGCGAGTGGACGAGCACAACAACACGCGGATCCGGTTCGCCCGGAGCGCGGTGCAGACGGTGCTGCGGGAGAGCCGGGACCGTTCGTCGAACGGGGCCGAGGACAAATCGGAAGAAGAAGCGGAAGCGGCCTCGGTGTGACGGCCCGCGCGACGCCGGCGCGCACTGGCCGGCACCTTTGAACAAAGACGGACGCCCATGCGGAACCTCGGTCTGAGAGCGGCGTTGGTGATCGTGGCGCTCCTGTTCTTCGGGCTGGCGATCGTGCCGCCGGAGAAGAAACTGCGCCTCGGCAAGGACCTGAGCGGCGGCGTCAGCCTCATCTACTCGGTGGCGATCGGGCCGGAGGAGAACGCCTCCGAGACGATGTCACGCGTCATCGAGGTGCTCAAGCGGCGCGTCGATCCGAACGGGCTGTACCAGATCACGATGGTCTCGCAGGGGCGAGACCGGATCGAGATCACGATGCCGCTGCCCGGCCCGCGTGTGAAGGAAAAGCGGGCCGAGTACGAGGGGGTGCTGGACTCGGTCGGCGAGATGGCGATCCCGCGGCAGCGGCTCGAGCGCGTGATCGCGATGTCGCCGGAAAGCCGCGCGGCCGAACTGGACCGGCTCGCGGCGGGGAGGCCCGCGCGGCGCGCCTGCACGAACTGGCGGTGGTCTATGACGAGGCCCGGGCGGCGCGCGCGGCGTACGACGCCGCCGCCGACGCGGAGCAGCCCGACGCCGATGAACTGCTCCGCCTGGCCCGGGCGGCGGCAGAGGCCGAACTGGCGTACGACACGGCCCGGGACGACCTGCTGCGAGCATCCCTCACGCCCGCTGAACTTCGCCGCGCGGTCGAGCAGTCGAGCCGGCGGCGCACGCTTCGGGATTCGCAGACGAACACCTACGTCGAGTTGCCCAGCCCGCGTGACCGGGCGCTCTCACGGCTGAAGGAGCGCTACCCCGCGTACGCCGACTCGATCGACCGCGTGCGGGCGAGTTACGAAGCCTACGAGGCAGTCCGAACGACGCTGGACGATCCGTCTGATCTGGTGAGGCTGCTGCGGGCGTCAGGCGTCCTGGCGTTCCGGATCACGGTCGATCCGGGCGACGACCCGAGCGAGGAGGCACGCCTTCGGTCGGAGTTGCGCGAGAGCGGGCCACGCGGCGCGAGATCACGCGACAAGGCGTGGTACAAGATCAACCGCGTCGAGAACTGGTACAACGACGTGCAGGAACTCCGCGTTCTGGAGGCGAACCCGGCAGAGTACTTCCGAGCCCGCGGCTACGTCGTCGATGAGTTCGACGGCGAGTACTACATGCTCTGCTGGGACCGTGCCGGCTACAGGCTCGCGCCGGACCCGGACCGCCCGTGGCAGGTGGCTCGAGCGCGCCAGGGTGCGGACGAGGTCGGCAAGCCGGCCATTTCCTTCGACATGGACACTGTGGGCGCGTCACTGCTTGGCGCGCTGACAGAGAAACACGTCGGCAAGAAGATGGCGGTCGTGCTCGACGACGAGGTGTACACCGCCCCGACGCTGCGCAGCCGCATCTCGAGGTCGGGGCTGATCTCGGGCGACTTCTCGAACGAGGAACTGCGGTACATCATCCAGGTGCTGGCCGCGGGGGCGCTCCAGAACAAACTCTCCCCCGAGCCGATCAGCCGCAACACGGTCGGCCCGGACTTCGGCGCGGACAAACTCCGCCAGGGGATGCGGGCGGGCATCATCGCGTTCGTCGCGGTCGCGGGGTTCATGGTCGTGTACTACTTCCGGTGCGGCGCGCTGGCCGTCGTCGGGCTGTGCTGCAACGCGACGCTGCTTCTCGGCGCGATGGCGCTGAACTCGGCCGCGTTCACGCTGCCGGGCATCGCGGGGATCATCCTGACGTTCGGCATGGCGGTGGACGCGAACGTGCTCATCTACGAGCGCATCCGCGAGGAGTTACGGGCGGGGCTGGAGATCCGTCCGGCCGTTCGCCTCGGCTTCTCAAAGGCGATGTCCAGCATCGTGGACGGAAACGTCACGAACCTGATCGTCTGCGTGGTGCTGGCGTACCTCGGCACGCAGGAGATCCGCGGCTTCGCCATCACCCTTGGCATCGGCGTCGTGACCACCATGTTCTCCGCCCTCGTCATCACGCGGCTGATGTTCGACGTGCTGCTCGAGTTCGGCCTGTGGCGGCGGATCAGGATGCTGGCGACGGTCCTGCCCGCGATCGACCGCGCCCTTGAGCCGAAGATCAACTGGCTGCGGATGCGCTACGGCTTCGTTGTCATCTCGGCGATCTACGTCGGCATCGGGCTGTGGATGGTTTACCACCAGGGGGGCGAGATGTTCGACACCGAGTTCCGCGGCGGGACGAAGGTCACGCTCCAGTTCCGCATCGACGAGGACACGGGCAGGCGAGTGACGCTGACGCGCCCGGAGGTCGAGAGCCGCGTTCGTGCCCTCGGGGAAGGAACGGGGCAGGAGGCAAGCCTCGAGAACCTGCGCCGGGCGCAGATCGTCACGATTGATCCCGCGTCGGACGGCATCACCTCCGACCGCTTTGAGATCAAGAGTCTCGTCGCCGACGAGACGACCGTCGTCAACTCGCTGGCGACCGCGTTCGCCGACGTGCTGGATTCGCGACCGCCGCTGGTCTTCCGAGGAGCCGGCCTCGACTTCGCCGCCGCGCCGGTGTACCCGCTGCTCAATGTTCGGGGCATCCTCGGCGAGGACATCAACCGTCCCGAGTACCGCGACGTGGTGCGTGAGTACTCCGGCGGCGTGGCGATCGTGCTCGAGGACTTCGAGCCGCGTCCGACACTCGAAGGCCTGAAAACCCGCATCGAGCAGATGCGCCAGCAGCAGGACTTCAGCGACACGCTCGGCCGCACCTGGGAGGTGCGCGCCCTGGAAGAGGACGCGGACGGCGTGCGAACCGCGGTGCTGCTCGTGGCCGAGGAGGGCGTCAACTACCTCGAAAACGAGGACCGGTGGCGGATGGAACTGGCGGCCCGCGAGTGGCAACTCGTCAACGAGGCCCTCGCTCGCACGACGACGCTCGCCAGCGTGCAGAGTTTCAGCCCCGCGATCGCCGCAACGTTCAAGGCGCAGGCGATCGTCGCGGTCTTCCTCTCGCTGTTGCTCATCATGATCTACATCTGGGTCCGGTTCGGCTCGGCCCGCTACTCGCTCGCAGCCATCGCGTGCCTCGTCCACGACTGCCTGACCTGCATCGGCCTGATCGCGCTGGCCGAGATCGTCTACGACTGGGGTCCGACCCAGGGCGCGGCCCAGGCGCTCGGCATCCTGCCGTTCAAGATCGACCTCACGCTCGTGGCCGCGCTGCTCACCATCATCGGCTACTCGCTCAACGACACGATCATCGTCATGGACCGCGTCCGCGAGAACCGGGGCAAGATGCCCTACGCGAGCGCGGACGTGATCAACCTGTCGATCAACCAGACCATCAGCCGCACGGTCATCACGTCGGGCACGACGCTGCTGGCGATCCTGATCATGTACGTCTACGGCGGCGACGGCGTGCGCGGGTTCGCGTACGCGATGCTGATCGGGATCGGCATCGGGACGTATTCGTCGATTGCCGTGGCCGCGCCGCTCGTGTGGTCTCGCAAAGCGGATCGCTCCGCGGTGCCGCCGCCCGACGAGCCGGCGTGATGGTGCAGGAGGTCGAGATGCGCGGCGGTGCGTACCGGCTTCTCGGTGGGTTCGCGGCGTTGGCGCTCGTGTGGGTCGCCGTCTACTGGGCCGTCGAGCCGCCCGCGCCGCCGATCTCTTTCGGGGGCGTGTCCGATGCCGCCGACGTGACCGAGGATGACGCGCCGATCGAGACCGTTTCGACACCGGTTCCGCCCGGTCGCCGAGGCGCGACCGTCGAGCCGCCCGAGTTCGAGGAGTACATCGTCAAGGAGGGGGATACGTTCCAGTCGATCGCGCGGGCACGCTACGGCAGCGCACGCCACGCGGACGCCGTCGCCAGGGCGAACCCGTTCGTCAGCCCGGATCGGCTTCGGGCAGGGCAGACCCTGCGGCTGCCGGCGGATCCGACGAACGTGCAGGGCCGACCTGTCGCGGGGCAGGCCGAGGCCGAGCCGCCGATGCCGGTCGAGTACGTGGTGAAGCAGGGCGATACGCTCACGGGGATCGCAAAGGCGTTCTACGGCACGACACGCGAGGCGGACCGCATCTTCGAGGCGAACCGGGACCGGCTGCGTTCGCGCGACAGCCTGCGGACAGGGCAGGTGATCCTGCTCCCGCCGCGCGGCCGGCAGCCGGGGAGCGGGTGATCCGGATGGCGTCGCACGCGCGAGTGGACGTGGCGGTGGTCGGGGGGGGGGTGGCCGGGCTGTGGACGCTCGCGCTGGCCCTTCGCCGCGGATTGTCGGCCGCGCTGTTCGAGCGCAGCACGCTGGGCGACGGCCAGACGATCGCTTCTCAGGGCATCCTGCACGCGGGGGTGAAGTATGCGCTGCCGGGCGAGGCGGCTCGCGAGGCGCGTGCGCTCGGCGAGGCGGCCCGCGTCTGGGAGGCGTGCCTCGCGGGGGACGGGGAGATCGACCTGCGGAACGTGCGCACGCTCTCGACCTGTACGCACTTGTGGACCGCGCCGGAGGTCGGTGCGCGATTGGCCGCGCGCGGGGCAGCGGCGTTGTTCCGTTCGAGCGTGCGCCGGCTGGGGCGGAACGAGTTGCCGAGCGCGTTCGCCGACTCGCCGCAGGGCGTCGAGGTCTACGAGGCCGAGGAGCGTGTGATCGAGCCGAGCGGCCTGATACACGCGCTCGCGGAGTTCTGCAAAGGCCGATTGTGCAGAGTGGATGAATCGCGACTGGAGCCGGAAGCCCCTGACTCGTGGGCCTGCGTCGTGCGGTTCGGCCAGGAGGAGGTCCGGGTGCAGGCCGCATCCGTCGTGCTGGCGGCGGGCGCCGGGAACGCCTCGCTGCTTGCCGCTGTGCCGGGCGGCGAGGAATCCATGCAGCGTCGGCCGCTTCACCAGGTAATGGTCGAGGGGGCGCCGGTGCCGCTGTTCGGGCACTGCGTCGGCCTGTCGGGCGTGCCGAGGCTGACCGTGACGAGTGCGATGAGCCGGGGGAGGACGGTGTGGTACCTGGGCGGCGGTGTCGCCGAATCGGGGGTCGAGTGCTCCTCGGACGCACAGATCGAGCGAGCGAGGGCTGAGACGGCAGCGTGCCTGCCCTGGATCGACGTCGGTACGGCCCGCTGGGCGACGCTGCGGATCGACCGCGCCGAGGGACGAGTGGCGGGCCGAAAGCGTCCCGAGTCGTTCATCGTGCGCCGATTCGGGAACGTGTCCGCCGTGTGGCCAACGAAACTCGCGCTGGCTCCGCTGGTGGCGGCCGAGGTCGCACACTCGTGGGGCGAGCCGCGAAGCGACACCGACCTTGCTGCCTTGGCGAGCCGTCCCGGGCCGAGGATCGCGTGTCCTCCGTGGGAGCGAGAGGGCGTCGAGTGGCGATAGCCCGCGGCGGGATATCCTCCCCGCTCATCGCCCGGAGCGATCGATGCAGTCACGTCCGCTGGGCAGCACGGGGATCATGGTCAGCCCGCTGGGGCTGGGCACGGTGGCGCTCGGGCGGGCTGAGGGGCTGAAGTACCCGAAGCCCGTGCGCATCCCGTCGGACGAAGAGGCCAGCGCGTTGCTGCGGCGTGCCCGCGAACTCGGCGTCAATCTCATCGACACCGCGCCGGCGTACGGGCTGTCGGAGGAGCGACTCGGCTCGCTCCTGCGGGGTGAACGCGGGGACTGGGTCGTCGTCACAAAGGCCGGCGAGGAGTTCTACCAGCGGTACGACTTCTCACCCGATTCGATCGTCCGAAGTGTGGAGCGCAGCCTGACGCGACTCCGCACGGACTACCTCGACGCGGTGCTGCTGCACTCCGACGGCGTTGTCGAGGCCGGCGCGGGCGCGGACGAGGCATACGATGCCCTCGCCAGGCTGCGCGAGCGGGGTCTGGTGCGGGCGATCGGCGCCTCGACGAAGACGGAAGCGGGAGCGGATCGTGCGACCGAGCGGTGCGACGTGGTGATGCTGACCTGCAACGAGCAGGAAACGGCGATGACTGGCGCGATCGAGCGGGCGCACTCGCGCGGCCTCGGTGTGCTCGTGAAGAAGCCGCTGGGCAGCGGACACGCCCGAGACGCCGCACGGGCGATCCGGTTCGTCTTCGACCACCCGGGAGTGACCGCGGCTATCGTGGGCACGACGAACCCGGATCATCTTGCGGACAACGTGCGCGCCGTCGAGGGCGCGATGGGTGGAGGCACTTCGTGAGCATCAAGCGTGTGCTGGTGACGGGCGGTGCGGGGTTTCTCGGGTCGCACCTGTGCGACCGGCTGGTGCAGGCCGGGCACGACGTCGTGTGCGTGGACAACTTCTTCACGAGTCAGAAGCAGAACGTGGCCCACCTGCTCGGGCGGCCGAACTTCGAACTGATCCGCCACGACGTGACGCACCCGCTCTTCCTGGAGGTGGACGAGATCTACAACCTCGCGTGCCCCGCCGCCCCCGGGCACTACCAGTACAACCCGATCAAGACGATGAAGACCTCGGTGCTGGGGGCGATCCACGTGCTGGGCATGGCGCGCCGCTGCCGCGCGAAGGTGCTGCAGGCCTCGACGAGCGAGGTCTACGGCGACCCGGACGTGCACCCGCAGCCGGAGAGTTACCGGGGGAGCGTGAACCCGATCGGACCGCGGGCCTGCTACGACGAGGGGAAGCGGGCCGCCGAGACGCTCTTCTTCGACTACCACCGCATGAACCGGATCAACATCCGCGTGGTGCGCATCTTCAACACGTACGGGCCCCGGATGCACCCGTTCGACGGGCGCGTGGTCTCGAACTTCATCCGCCAGGCGCTGAGGGGCGAGGACGTTACGCTCTTCGGCGACGGCAGCCAGACTCGGTCGTTCTGCTACGTGGACGACCTCGTGGACGGGATGATGCGGATGATGGGCGCGCCGGACACGCTGGTCGGGCCGGTCAATCTCGGCAACCCCATCGAAGTGACGATGCGCGAACTGGCCGAGCGCGTCGTCGAGATCGTCGGCAGCCGGTCAAAACTCGTCTACCGCCCGATCCCGCAGGACGATCCGCGCCGACGATGCCCGGACATCTCGCTTGCAAAGCAGGAACTTGGTTGGGAGCCGCGCACGCCGCTGGCCGAGGGGCTGGCGAAGACGATCGAGTACTTCCGCACGATCCGCTTCGAGGATTTCCGGGCGCCGACGCCGAACTACTAGCCCGGGCAGAAATGGATGGGTTCAGCGGCATGGAGGTCATCGTCGCGCGGATTCGCCGGGAGCAGGCTGACGCATGGGTGCGTATGCGCGGACGGCTTGGCCCCGAGTGGTTCGTGAGCCGGATCGACGAGTTCGTGCGCGAGTACTTCGATGCCGGTCGCATTGACGGCCTGCGGCATGTCGTCCTTCTGGCGACGCGAGCCGACGGCACGCCGATCGGGATCGCCGAGGTCTCGCTGAGGGACTTTGCGGAGGGCTGCGGCGCGGGGCCGGTCGGCTACCTCGAAGGGTGGTTCGTCGAGGAGGGCGCTCGCGGCGCCGGTGTGGGGCGAGCGCTCGTCGCGGCCGCCGAGCGATGGGCGACCGAGCAGGGTTGCACGGAGTTCGCCTCGGACGCGGAACTGCACAACCCAGCCGGGCTTCGGGCGCACCTGGCCCTGGGGTTCGAGCCGGTGTGCGACATCCGGTGCTTCCGCAAGCCGATCCGGTCCTGAGCCGCCCGCTATCGTGCCCGCATGAGAGTCGCTGTCACCGGGGTTTCAGGGTTCATTGGCTCGGCCATCGCGCGGCGCCTGGCCGGGGCGGGCCACCGCGTCACGGGCTTGGTGCGCGCGACGAGCCGGCGCGACCACGTCGAGGCGTTCGTGGATCGCTTCGTCGTCGGAACGCATGACGACGACTCGTGCTGGCCCGCGTTGCTCGACGGCGCGGAGTGCCTGATCCACAACAGCATCGACTGGGCGCCGCTGAGAGCAAGTCCCGTGGACCTCGCGTGGCACCTGCGTACGAACCTGGACGCGTCCATTCGGCTACTGCACGCATCCTCGCCTCGTCAGTTCGTCTTCATCAGCACGATCGCAGTTCACCACGACATGCTGCCCCGCCCCAAAGACGGCTCGGGCCGCTGCGTCATCACCGAGGACCACCCGCTCCGACCGAACTCGGTGTACGGGGCGCACAAGGCCGCGATCGAGGCGTTTCTATGGGCGGAGCATTTCGGCTCCGGCCGAAACACCTGCGCCCTGCGCCCGTGCGGCGTGTACGGCGTCGAGCCGAACCCGTCCGATTCGCACGGCGCGGACATCATCGCAGAACTGCGCGGGTCCGGGCGATACGCGAAGCCCGGCGGGGGGAAGTGGGTCCACGTCGAGGACGTCGCGGCGGCGGCGGCCGAGGCCGTGGGCAACGAGCGCGTCGCCGGTCGGCCCTTCAATCTCGTGGACTGCTACGCGCGATACGCCGACTGGGCGCGCCTCGCCGCGGAGGAACTCGGCGTGCATGCCGACATCGACACGAGCAGCCCGGAGCAGCCGACCAATGCGTTCGACGTCTCGGCATCCCGCGACGTGCTCGGCGTCGCGCTCGACCGGGATCACGAGGGCATCCGCCGTCATCTGCGCGAACTCATCGGAGCGATCGGGTCGTGAGCGGCGGCGACGCGAGAGTACGGCTCTTCGTTGCTCTCTATCCGCCCGCCGAGACGGTTCGTCTGCTCCGCAGGGCCGTGAACCGCCTCGCGCTCGGCGCCGGCCGCGACACGCCCGCAGAGCAGGTCCACCTCACGCTTCTCTTCATCGGCGATCGCACGCCGCACGAACTCGCCGGTGTCGCGGAGTCGGTCGAGCGGTCGTGCGCGGGGTTTGAGGCGTTTCCGCTCACACCGCGTCGGCTCATCACGCTTCCCGAGCGTGGGCTGCCCCGCCTCATCGCCGCCGAGACCGACGCGCCCACGCCGCTCGTGGAGATTCAGCGTCGCCTCGCCAGGCGGCTTGCCCGCAGCCAGCGCGACGCCGACCGGTTCCGGCCGCACCTTACGCTTGTGCGTTTCCGGCCGGGCGATCGTTCGGGCCGCGTGGACGAGCCTGTCGAGTGCGAGCCGTTCGTCGTCGATCGGATCGCCCTCATGCGGAGCGTGCTCACACACACGGGCGCGGAACACCGCGAGGTTGCCGCGGCCGCGCTCGAACCTCGGAGGTAGAACGGCATCACGAGTTCTGGAAGGCCCGTCCAACCAGTTGCGGCAGGGCCTCGCCGGATGGCGCGGTGAACCGCCAGGTCGCCAGATGTGAGAGCGGCGTCGGCTCGGGGTTGATCTCGATGATCCTCGCGCCGACCCCCGCAGCCGACTCGATGAACCCGGCGGCCGGGTAGACGACGCCGCTCGTCCCGATCGAAAGGAACAGGTCGCACGACTCGACGGCGCGCGCGGCCCGCCGGATCGCCCCGGCCGGCAGCGGCTCGCCGAACCACACCACGCCCGGCCGGTAGATGCCGCCCGCCTCGCTCTGCAAGGGATAGGCGGGGAGCGGCATGGACAGGTCGTCGCGTTCCGTGCCGGTCACAGTGCAACGCCACGCGAACAGCGAACCGTGCAGTTCAATGACACGCTCGCTCCCGGCCCGCCGGTGCAGGCGATCGACGTTCTGTGTGAGCAGCGTGAAGGACCTCCCCCGAGCCGTCATCACCCGCTCGATGCTCGCAAGGGCCGAGTGTCCCGCGTTCGGCACGCACCGGGCGCACCTCATGCGGCGTTCGTCGTACCAGCGCGACACCAGGGCCGGATCACGCTCGAAGGCCTCCGGCGTGGCGAGACGTTGAGCGTCGAACTTCGCCCAGAGGCCCGTCATCGCGTCGCGGAAGGTCGGGATGCCGCTCTCCGCGCTCACCCCCGCGCCCGTCAGGGCCACGAGCGACCGCGCGCCCGCAAGGGCTTCGGCCGCTGCCCGCAAAGCGGTCTCATCGATCCCAGAAGGCATGTATGCTCCCACAATACCGGACCGGCATCAGGAGTGCATCAATGGCTCGTGCAAGACGACCTGCTGGGATGTTCGCGGCGGCAGCCCTCTGCTGGGGTGCGGCGTGCGTGTACGGACAAGGCAACTCGGACGACAAGCCCAAGGCCGATACGCCCGTGCAGTCCGAATCGGTCTCGGTTACCAAGCACACGGTCACGATCGGCGGGCGCGAGATCGAGTACTCCGCTGCCGCGGGCTACATGCAACTGCCCGATTACGAGGGCAAGCCTCGGGCGAACGTGTTCTACGTCGCCTACACGCTCGAGGGCGTCGATCCCGCCGAGCGGCCGGTGACGTTCACCTTCAACGGCGGGCCAGGCTCGTCGAGCGTCTGGCTGCACATGGGGGCGCTCGGGCCGCGCCGGGTGGACATGGGCGTCGAAGGGTTCGATCAGTCGCCGCCGTTCCGAGTCGTGCCCAACGAGCACTCGTGGCTGGACCTGACGGACCTGGTCTTCATCGACCCGGTCAGCACGGGGTACAGCCGACCGGTCGAGGGGCAGGACGCGAAGCAGTTCCACGGGCTGGAGGAGGACCTCGCGTCGGTCGGGGATTTCATCCGTCTGTGGACGACGCGCCACGAGCGGTGGCTCTCGCCGAAGTTCCTGGCTGGCGAGAGTTACGGCACGACCCGGGCCGCCGGCTTGTCCGCGTACCTTCAGGACACGCACGGCATGTACCTGAACGGCCTGCTGCTCATCTCCTCGGTGCTGAACTTCCAGACCATCCGCTTCGGCGAGGGCAACGACGACCCGTACTGGCTCTTTCTGCCGACCTACACCGCGACGGCGTGGTACCACGGCAAACTCGGGCCGGACCTGCAGCGCGACCTGCGGGCCACGCTGGCGGAAGTGGAGGAGTGGGCGTCCGGCGACTACCTGCTCGCGCTGGCGAAGGGCGACGCCCTGACACCCGATGAGCGACGGGAGGTGGTGCGGCGCCTGGCACGGTACGCGGGGCTCTCGGAGCGTTTTGTCGAGTTGTGCAACCTGCGCATCGACATCTTCCGTTTCACGAAGGAGTTGCTGCGCGACGAGGGGCGCACGGTCGGACGCCTCGACAGCCGATTCAAGGGCATGGACCGCGACGGCACGAGCGCAGGGTTCGACTACGACCCGAGCATGACGGCGATCACCGGCCCCTACACCGCGGGGCTGAACGACTACGTGCGCCGCGAACTCGGATACCGCAACGACCTGCCCTACGAGATCCTGACGGGCAGGGTCCACCCGTGGAGTTACCGCACGTCGGAGAACCGCTACGTCAACGTCGCGACGCGGATGCGCGACGCGATGCACAAGAACCCGGCCCTGATGGTCTTCGTCGCGAGCGGGTATTACGACCTCGCCACGCCCTACTTCGCCACGGACAGCACGCTGGCACGCCTCGGCGTCGATGCCTCGCTGCGCGGCAACATCCACGTCTCGTACTACGAGTCCGGGCACATGATGTACATCCGCGAGGCGGACCTGGCCAAACTCAAGCGGGACGTCGCGCCGTTCTACCGCGAGGCCGCGAAAGTGGGGGGGGAGTAACGGTCGGGCGCGAACAAGCGGCCTGGGCCCGTCGGCGCCGAGAATCGACGCCGACACGCTCCAGGCCCGGGTGGTGGGGCGGGTTCGGGCGGCCGCGTTCGCAAATCGTTGCTCAGCAGCGGCTTAGGCGAAAGCGGTCAGTCGAAAGGTACACCGATCTCGCGTGGGTGCAAGCCTTCTGCGGCACCGAATGTTCGCGCGACAATCCGGGCAGTTCGGGTAGGATGCGCCGATGGTCGGCCGAAGCGTGGTCCTCTCTGACGGTGGGCTGGCGTCGCTGGTCGCGGCGGCGGCCGAGGTCGAGGGTGCGCTCGCCACGGGCGATTCGTCCGCCCCGATGCCCGCTCTCGTCGAGTGGCCGGGTCTTGACCGGGCAGGCTCGGCGTCCGTCCGAAGACAGGCCGAGGCGCTCGGTCTGATGGTCCGAGAGTTGCCCGAAACATCGGCCATCGAATCCGCCGGCGGGCGTGAGGCGGCGGCTCTCCTGCAGGCCGCGTATCTGGCGATGGCATCGGGGTGCGGGCGAGTCGTCTGGCCGGTGCAGTTCACGCAAGCGATGCCGGAAGGCGAGTGCGACCTCGAGCGCGAGGCGATCGCGGTCGATCGGGCCTTGCTCGTCTCGCGCCTTGCGACGCTCGACGCAGGCTGCTTCGGCCTGCCGGAGCTGAGGGTCGAGACGCCGCTGGTCGGCATGACGGACCATCAGGTCGCGGAACTGGCGCTGGACCTTGGAGTGCCGGTGGAATGCTGCGCGTGGTGGGAGGCGGGTCGCGTTGCGGAGCGAGAGCGCTGGGCGTCGGCGTTGGGCGCGGCGGGTTGGATTCCCTCGGAGCCGACGCCACGACCAGTTACGCGCGCCGGCGACGAGTGAGCGTGCATCCGGCCGCGGTCAGCAGCAGCACGAGCGTTCCGGGCGTAGGGATGATCGGCTCGTCGGGCACGTCCGGCGGCGGCATGACGGGCGGAGGAGGGGCCTCGGGAGGCTGGGGCGGGATCAACGGGGTGCCGCCGCCGCCGCCACCGCCGCCGCGGCGACCGCCCGCGCCGTGCAGGCCAGCCTGCTTGCGGAACGCCGCGAACGCCTGAAGGTCTTCCGTCTCCTGGTGGCTCTCCATCACGATGCTGACGTCGTCCATCAGGTCCACGACGATCGGCTCATCGCCCGATGATCCCACGTCGTCCACTCGTGCGGTGATGATGATGGAGTCGCCCTGATTGACGATGACATTGCGGAGTTCGATCGGGACCACGAGGCCTCGGCTGGCGGTCTCGCCGACTTCCTCGGCGGTCAGCGACTGTGTGTAGAGCGGACGGACGTTGCCCCAGCGATCGGTCACGGCGACCACCAGTTCCAACCCCGCCTCGGACGAGTCGGAGTCCACCTGGAATCGAACGCGGCCGGTGATGCTGATCGGCGACCCATCTCCCGCCGGGTTGTGCCACCGCGCGACGGGCGAGATCGCTTCATCACCGCCGGTCACGCGTGCACGGTCGCGCTGGAAGACCGCGTCGCCCTCAGGCCCGGCCACCCACCTCCCCTGACCCGGCGCCTCCGGGTCGGGCTGCCAGCGAGTGGGTTCCGTCGGTTGGGCGAACCACGGCTCGTCCGAAGAGAGACGAGTCAGGCTGATGGTTTCGTATTGCCAGACGGCCCGGCTGGGATTGGCGGGCACCGTTGCGGGGTCGGACCAGTCGATAAACCGGTTCCAGAGGCCGCCGTTCACGAACTGGGCGGATGCTGCCGACCCTGTCGCAGCGAGGAGGGCAAGAGCGGCGAGCGATGCGACGCGGTTCTTCGTTTTCATTGGGTTCGTCCTAAACCCCACTTGGGCAACAACTTGCGGCCGTCCGGGCCTCCTTTCCAGTATGCCCCCGATCCGTCGGGTTGCCACCGATTCAGGTACTTTCCAGCGGGTCTGTACGGCTCCGGTGAGCCGGGCAGCGCCTTTGGAACATGCGGGGAATGACGGCTGTGGGGGCTACGATCCGGCCCTATGAGCCAGAAATCGCACTCGGCGGGCACGATCCAGCGGTGGTCCCGGACCCTGATTCCCACCCTCCGGGATGCTCCCGCCGAGGCGACGACCCCCAGTCATGCCCTTCTGCTCAGGGCCGGCTACATCCGTCAGGTGGCGGCGGGGGTATACGACTATCTGCCGCTCGCGTGGCGCGTCCTCGGCAAGGTCACGCGGATCGTCCGCGAAGAGATGGACGCCACCGGCGCGAGCGAGATGCTCATGCCCGCCCTGCAGCCGATGGAACTCTTCGAGCAGACGGGTCGCGCCGAGGACTACGGCGACAACTTGTTCCGCCTCCGCGATCGCCACGGACGCGAGACCGCCCTTGGGCCGACGCACGAGGAGGTCATCACGGACCTGCTCCGGACGGCGATCACCAGTTACCGGCAACTGCCGCTGATCCTGTACCAGGTGCAGACGAAGTTCCGCGACGAGCCGCGCCCGAGGGGGGGGCTGCTGCGCGGGCGTGAGTTCATCATGAAGGACGCCTACTCGTTCCACCTGGCCGTCGAAGAGGCGGGGGGACTGAACGAGGCGTACGACGCCATGTACCGGGCGTACTCCAACATCTTCCGCCGGTGCGGGCTGGACTTCACGGTGGTCGAGGCCGAGAGCGGGCCGATCGGCGGCTCGGCGAGCCACGAGTTCATGGTCAACTGCGAGACGGGCGAGGACACGATCCTCCGCTGCCCCGAGAGCGGCTACGCCGCGAACATCGAGAAGTGCGAGATCGGCGAGCGGGAGTGGGGATTCAAGAGTGGGGAGGGTGGCGCGCCGCCGCTGGAGAAGGTCCACACGCCCGACATGCCCGGCATCGAAGGCGTCGCCCAGTTCCTCGGTGTCACCCCCGAACGGATGCTGAAGACGATCGTTTTCGAAGCGGCGGACCCGGCGACCAGCGGCGGCGTGAAGTGGGTGCTCGCCATCGTTCGGGGCGACCACGAAGTCAACGAGGGAAAGGTCAAAGCGTCCGCAGGCTTCCGTGTGAAACTCGCCGATGAAGCGCGGGCCAGGCAGGCGGGATTCGCCATCGGCTACGTCAGCCCCGCAGTCGTGAAGCGCGACGGCCTGCACCCGGAGAGCGGCGTGCGCGTCATCATCGACCCGGACGCCGCCCAGGCCGGCATCGCGTGGGCAACGGGAGCGGACGAGCGGGATCACCATGTGCGCGGCTTCGACTGGCGGCGTGAGATGGGGGCGATCCTGGACGACCCGCGTTATGTAAAGGTGGCCGACGTCCGCAACGCCCGGGCCGGCGACCCCTCCCCGCGCGCCCCAGGCTCCAAACTCGTCGAGCAGCGGGGCATCGAGGTCGGGCACATCTTCAAACTGGGCACCAAGTACTCCGACGCGATGGGACTGACCGTCCTCGACGAGGGGCAGCAGCGGCGGGCCGTCATCATGGGGTGCTACGGCATCGGCGTCAGCCGGACCATGGCCGCCTGCGTCGAGATGAGCCACGACGCCGACGGCATCGTCTGGCCGGCAGCGATCGCCCCGTACCACGTCCTGCTGACGGTGATGAAGCCCGGCGACGACGCGCAGATGCTGGCGGCGGAAGGGCTTGCAGCCGATCTCGCCCGGGCGGGTCTGGACGTCCTGATCGACGACCGCGACGAGCGCCCGGGCGTCAAGTTCAAGGACGGCGACCTGGTCGGAGTGCCCGTCCGCCTGACCGTCGGAGAGAAG
>DAOMNQ010000020.1:25662-49156 GCA_035443945.1 Phycisphaerales bacterium
GGGGGGGTGGAGTTCAAGCGACGGTCGGAGGCGGGCAAGGGCGAGGTCGTCCCGCTGGGCGA
This sequence comes from Phycisphaerales bacterium, assembly GCA_035443945.1. GTDB lineage: Bacteria > Planctomycetota > Phycisphaerae > Phycisphaerales > UBA1924 > CAADGN01. The sequence continues at coordinate 25,725 of DAOMNQ010000020.1, forward strand.
AGCGGTGGCGCGGTGCGTGACGGCGGTGCGGGCGTGACGAATGGACGAAAAATCGCTGGCGGTTGACAAGCCGGCGCGGTATATAGTCATTCCCATGGACGGAGCCTGGCGCGGCCTTCGCCGAGCGTGAGGCGCGGCGGCGTGCGGGTTCCGGCTCCCGTGCCGAACGAGCGGCGCGGGTCACACGGAGGTAGGCATTCCCGCCACCCCATGGACAGTGACGAGGGGCTTGATGCAAGCCTCGCGCCGGTACGGCTGAGCGACCGGCCGATCTTCGACGAAGCGTTTTCCCAACTCCGCGAGCCGATCTCCGATAGTTGCTTCGCCAGCACGTACGTGTGGGCGGGCGCGCTGCGGATGTTCTGGTCGAGCATCGACCGGCACCTGTGCGTGTTCGCGAACACCACCGGCGACCTGACGATGCTGCTGCCTCCGATGGCGCAGCCCGGCGCGGAGGATCGCTCGCTCCCCGGCGTCGTCGGCGCGTGCTTCGAGATCATGGACGCCTACAACGCGCGCCACGCGACGGTCGAACGGTCTCGCATCGAATACGTCTCCGATGAGATGCTGGAGCGATTCAGCGCGTCGAGCGCGACGCTCAGCGCGACGCCGATGTGGGGCGACTACGTCTACGAGACCGCCAGGATGATCGACCTCGCGGGCGGTTCCCTCAAGTCGAAACGCCACGCGCGGTCGAGGTTCGTACGCGAGCACCCGGACCACGGCGTGGAGGAAATGCGCGACGAGCACGTGCCCGCGTGCTTCGAACTGCTCGACACCTGGGCGCAGCACGGCGACGAGATGCACGAGGGCGAGGTCAGCGACGTTCACGTCGGCACCGACGTCCTGCGCGAGCGGGACCGCCTCTCGACCCGGCGAGCCATCGAGCACCGCCGCGAGATCGGCCTGACCGGCATGACGCTGCTCGTCGAGGGCCGGGTCGCGGGCTTCACGCTCGGCCAGCCGCTCAAGCCGACGCAAGCGATGGTGCTGGTGGAGAAAGCCGACCCGACGTTCGTCGGCGCTGCCCAGTTCATCTTCTCCGAGTTCTGCCGGCTCCACTGGGCCGGCTATCCGGAGGTCAACGCCGGCGACGACTGGGGCATCCCGAGCCTCCGGTTCACCAAGCAGAGTTACAGGCCGCGCCGCCTGCTGAGCAAGTACGTGCTCACCCGCCAGCCGGTGCCCGTGATGTCGACGTCCATTCCGATGGACCTGCCGTTGCGCAACCCACGACACACGATCAGCGCCGAGCCAACTCATGGCGAAGCCACGGCCGCCCTCTCAACCGAGTGCGCGACACTCCGCCGCGGGGTAGCCTCGGATGTCGATCAGATCATCGAGGTCGAACTGTCCTGCTTCGACGCGCCGGACGAACTGTTCACGCGCCGGCAGGTGCGCCGGCTCATCGACAACCCCCGGGCGACGGTCACCGTGGCCGAACTCGGCGGACGCGTGATCGGTTGGGCTGTGGGACTGGTCCGCCAGCACCGCCGCTCCAGGTCCGGCCGGCTGTACGCCGTCGCCGTGCATCCGGCCGCGCGAGGGCGGCACGCGGGCAGGCTGCTCGTCGAGGCCACGATCGACGCGCTCAAGGCGAAGGGTGTCGAGCGCGTCTACCTCGAAGTCCGGCACGACAACGCGACAGCGATCGCCCTCTACGAGAAACTCGGCTTCCGACCCACCCAGAGTCTGCCGGGCTACTACGGCATCGATCGTGACGGCCTGCGCATGAGGCTCGGCAGCGGGCCGGGCGGTAGACTAGTCCAGCGTCGGCACGGGCGCGACGCCCAAGGCGAGGGATCGCTCTTTACGCAGTTGCCGTAGCAGCAGGGGCCGGATGAATGAAACTGCCGCAGGGTCTCCGCGAGGTGCGGATCGGGATCGTGCTTGCGCTCGCCACGATGCTGTTCGGGTTCGGGGTTGGCGGTGTATTTGGACTGGCCGAGGACTCGCTCAAGGGAGACCTTGACGCACGCGGCAAGGCCGTGCTGGAGAGCGTCTACGCCGGCAACGAGGCCAAGCGGGTCGAGACCAAGGACAAGGCGTGGACGTACTACAAGCGTGCCCACCTTCATGCCGGCGCCATGGGAACTTCCGCGCTGGCCATGGGGGTGCTGCTCGCAGGGATCCCAGGCGCCACGCGGTTGCGGTCGAGTAGTGCGATCGCCCTGGGGATCGGCGGACTCGGCTACGGCCTGTTCTGGCTGTTGGCGGGGATGCGGGCACCCGGTCTGGGAAGCACAGGGCTGGCGAAGGAGTCGCTGAAGTGGCTCTCGGTCCCTTCGGCTGGGCTGTTCCTCCTCGGAACGGCGTCGGTGATCGTCCTGTTCGCCCGGGCGGCGTGGACGCGGAGCGGGACATGACCGCTGATGAGTGGGTGGCGGCCGCGATGGATGATCGCCGGGGTCTGTTTTACATAACCGTTATTCTCGGACGAGATAGGGGGGTGACGCCGTGGCGGCGTTGCCGGGCACGAATCGACGGACGAGACTTGGGCACCCGATGACCGACTCCGAATCAAAGCGCCCCCTCCTGGTCGACGGCGGACCCCTCACGATCGCGGAGGTCGTGCAGGTCGCTCGGCGTGATCGCCAAGTCCGAGTCGGAGACGAGGCAATGCGCCGCCTCGCAGCCTCGCGCTCGCGTGTGGAGGCGTGCTTGGGTGACGGCCAGCCCCACTACGGCATCAACACCGGTTTCGGGTCGCTCTCGCAGCAGCGCGTCGGGCGCGATGACCTGGCTCAGTTGCAGGTCAACCTTGTGCGCTCCCACGCCGCGGGCGTCGGCGACCCGCTCCCGCGCGAGATCGTGCGAGGCATGCTGCTGCTGCTCGCGGCCAGCCTGAGCCGGGGGCTGTCAGGCGTGCGACCTGTCGTCGTCGAGAGGCTTGCCGAGTTGCTCAACGCGGGAGTGACGCCGGTCGTTCCTTCGATCGGCTCGGTCGGGGCGTCCGGCGACCTCGCGCCGCTCGCACACGCCGCGCTCGTGCTGATGGGCGAAGGACGCGCAGAGCACCGCGGACGACTGCTCAGCGGCGCGGATGCGCTGCGGGCGGCAGGCCTTGCTCCGCTCACGCTCGAAGCCAAGGAGGGGCTTGCCCTGCTGAACGGCACACACCTGATGGCGGCGCGGGGCGCTCTGCTCTGTGCCGACTTCGAGCGACTGTTCGACGCTGCGCTCGCCGCTTGCGCCATGTCGATCGACGGGTGCATGGCGACGGACGCCTTCCTCGACGCGCGTCTGCACGAGGCGAGGCGGCAACCCGGGCAATCGATGGTCGCCGAGCGGTTGCGAGCGTTGCTGGCGGGGAGCGAGATCGTGCGTTCGCACCGGGAGAACGACCCGCGTGTGCAGGACCCCTACTCGTTCCGGTGCGCCCCGGCGGTTCTGGGGGCGGCGTGGGACGCGGCGGGTTATGTAAAGCTCGTCGTCGAGCGAGAACTTCACGCCGTCACAGACAATCCACTCGTCTTCGACGACGGCGCCGTCGTCTCGGGCGGGAACTTCCACGGCCTGCCGATCGCCATCCCGCTCGACGTGCTCTCTGTCCCCCTGGCGCACGTCGCGGGAATCGCCGAGCGCCGCATCTTCACCATGCTCGCGGGCAGCGATCCGGCCAGCGGTCTTCGCCCGTTCCTGGCCGCGCGACCCGGGCTGCAATCAGGCCTGATGATCGTGCAATACACCGCGGCCGCGTGCTGCAACGAACTCGCCGGGCTTGCCGCACCGGCGAGCGTCGTGAACCTGCCGACCAGCGCGGGCATGGAGGACTACAACTCGTTCGGGCCGCGTGCAGCGGCGAAGGCCGCCCGCGCGCTCGAACTGGCGCGCTACGTCGTGGCGATCGAACTGCTGTGCGCGGCCGAGGCGGTCGAGTGCCATCGACCGCTCCGGTCGGGGGACGGTGTCGAGCGTGTGCACGCGATGGTGCGTTCGGTCGTGCCGCGGTTCACGGAGGATCGCCCGCTCTCGGAGGACGTTGAGCGAATCGTCGCGGACATGCTGCCGGGGTTGTAGTTGAGCGAACAAAGCGAAGCGTGGTCGGCAGAAGCGGGACGCCTGTGCTGCCGGCCCCGGTACGCCACCCCGCTCTGGCACCGCGATTGCACGGAGTTGTGCCGCGTTGCCCGGCCTCCTAGCCTCACCAATGCCGGGGCGATGGGAGGCGCGGCATGACGACGATGACCAGGTCGGCGGGCAACGAATCGAAGAGCGAGCGGACGATCGGTGCCCGCATTGTGCAGGCCCCGCGTGGCGCGGAGCGCACCTGCCGCACGTGGCAGGCCGAGGCAGCGCTGCGCATGCTGATGAACAACCTTGACCCCGAGGTCGCCGAGGCGCCGGATCAACTCGTGGTCTACGGCGGGCGCGGGCAGGCGGCCCGCTCGTGGCCCGCGTTCGACGCCATCGTGCGCTCACTCCGCGCGCTCGCCACGGACGAGACGCTGCTGGTGCAGTCCGGCAAGCCGGTCGGCGTGGTGCGCACGCACGAGGACGCCCCGCGCGTGCTGATCGCGAACAGCAACCTGGTGCCGCACTGGGCGACGCAGGAGCACTTCGACGAACTCGCGTCCAGGGGCCTGATCATGTTCGGCCAGATGACGGCGGGGTCGTGGATCTACATCGGCACGCAGGGGATTCTTCAGGGCACGTTCGAGACCTTCGCCGAGTGCGCCCGCCAGCGCTTCGGCGGGACTCTCCGCGGACGGCTGTGCGTCACCGCCGGTTGCGGCGGCATGGGCGGTGCGCAGCCGCTCGCCGTCACGCTCAACGGCGGCGTCTGCCTCATCGCGGAGGTCGAACACGGACGCCTCGAACGCAGGCGACGCGATCGCTACCTGGACGAAACCGTCAGCGACCTCGACGCGGCGATCGATCGCGCCGTGTCGCTCGCCGCGGCGGGCGAGGCCAGGAGCGTCGGCGTCCACTGCAACGCCGTCGAACTGCTCGAACGCCTGATCGATCGGGGCATCACGCCCGATGCGGTCACGGACCAGACCAGCGCACACGACCCGCTGAACGGCTACGTCCCCGTCGAAACGTGCGCCTGCGAGGCGGAGATTCTGCGCCGGCTCGACCCGGATCGGTACGTTGCGCTCAGCATGGCCAGCATGGAGCGGCACGTGCGGGCAATGGTCGAACTCCAGCGGCGCGGCGCGGTCACCTTCGACTACGGCAACAACATCCGCCAGCGGGCGTTCGACCACGGCTTCGAGGACGCGTTCGAGTTCCCGGGCTTCGTGCCCGCGTTCATCCGCCCGCAGTTCTGCGAGGGCCGCGGGCCGTTCCGCTGGGTCGCGCTCTCCGGCGATCCGCGCGACATCTACCGCACCGACTACGAGTTGCTCCGCCTGTTCCCGCGCCACGAGGGGCTGCGCCGGTGGCTGCTGGCGTGCCACGAGAACCCCGGCGCGCTGGAAGCGGGCGATTTCGAGTCGTGCCGACCCCGGTTCGGCTTCCAGGGGCTGCCCGCTCGCATCTGCTGGCTCGGCATGGGCGAGCGCGACCGGGCGGGCGTGCTCTTCAACCGTCTCGTTGCCGAGGGCGCGGTCGGCGCGCCGATCGTCATCGGGCGCGACCACCTCGATTGCGGCTCCGTCGCCAGCCCGAACCGCGAGACCGAGGGGATGCTCGACGGCTCGGACGCCATCAGCGACTGGGCCATCCTCAACGCGATGGTCAACGTCGCCAGCGGCGCGAGTTGGGTGAGTTTCCACCACGGCGGCGGCGTGGGCATCGGGTTCAGCCAGCACGCCGGGCAGGTCGTCGTCGCCGACGGCACGCCCGAGGCGGAACGCCGGCTCCGGCGTGTGCTCACGAACGACCCGGCCATGGGAGTTTTCCGCCACGCGGATGCCGGCTATGAGCAGGCGGCCCGAACGGCGACCAACGCCCGACTGAACATCCCGATGACCCGCTCGTGAGTCACGGCAGAGGCGGAACCGGAATGAGGTCGTCCTGCCCGATCACTTCGGGGAGGGCGTCGAGCGGCGCGGCGCGGTCGATCGTGAACTCCCCCACCGCCGTGCGCCGCAGGTCGGCGAGCATCGCGCCCGGGCCGAGGGCGAGGCCGATGTCGCGGGCGAGGCTCCGGATGTAGACGCCCTTGCCGCAGCGGACGTCGATGACGAGCCGAGGCCACTCGTACTCGACAACGTCGATGGAGTGGATCGTCACGGGCCGTGCGCGCAAACCGGGATCCTCGCCGCGCCGGGCCATGTCGTAGGCCCGCCTCCCCCCCACCATCATCGCGGAGTGCGCTGGCGGGGTCTGCATGATGCGGCCGACGAAGCGGGAGCACACGGCCTCGATCTCATCGCGTGTCGGCGGTCGCAGCACGCTGATCTCGGTCAGTTCGCCCTCGCCGTCGTCGGTCGTCGAACGGTGCGAGAGATCGACGTGGGCGGTGTACCGCTTCTCACCCGCCATGATCGTGTCGCACAGGCGTGTCGCAGCCCGGCCGACCAGCACGACCAGCACGCCCGAGGCGAGCGGGTCGAGCGTGCCGCCGTGACCGACCTTGACGGTCCGTGGCGCGCCCCCGCGGCGCAGGCGTGCCTTCACCAGCCGGCAGACCGAAGTCGAGGTCGGACCGCGAGACTTGTCGATCACGAGCAGGCCGGCGGGCGGGGGGGGCACGTGCGAATCGGTCACGGCTGCCCTCCATCGCGTTCGATGCCAAGCCAGAACGGGCGGACAATGGCGAGCGACTGCCGGCGGCCCCTCGAGTAGTTGAAACCCTCGACCTCCGCGAGCACGGAGTGCGAACGGAGGATGCGCTCCTTGGGCACGATGAGCAGACCGTCGGGGTGCGTGCGCCAGAACTCGCCCTGTTGCTGTTCGTCGATCAGAAGCACGGCGGCGCGGGTGCGGAATACGAGACTGTCCTCGTGGTAGCCGACGGACGCGATGGGGCGAGCACCTCCGGGGTCGATCTCCGCGATCCGCTCGGCGAGCAGTTCCGTGAGGAAGAGACGCTTTGTGCCGGGGAGCATCGCATGCAGTGTGAATGCCCAGAAGGCGACCGCGAGGAACACGCCTGCCAGTTGCGTAGCCAGCACGCGCTCAGGCGCGAACGCCCGGCGAGCGAAGTACGCGAAAGCGAGGACGGATGCGACCCACGGAACACCCAAGAGGTAGATCCAGGCCGAGTGGCGAACACCGAGCGTAAACAGGCCGGCGGGGATCCCGATCGCGACCAGGGCCGACAGCCCGAGCCACAGCGAGGTCCCGAGGCGTTGTGACCGGGGCAGGACGAGCGACCCGGATGCCGCGGCCAGCACGGCGCGCCCCGCGAGCAGCGCGATCGCAGGGTACAAGGGCATGGTGTAGTGCGGCAGTTTCGTGAAGGAAAGTTCGAACACGATCCAAGCCGGGATGATCCACGCGAGCAGGAAGCACTCCGCCGGGCGCGCGGGACGGGCACTGACGATCGTCCGGCACATTCGACGCAGCGGAGACCTCGATGGCGTTTGACCCCGGTCCTCGACGCGGAAACCGCGCCGAAACGCCCGTGCGACCGCCAGCCCCGTCAGCAGCGACCCGGGCCAGAACAGCACGACAAGCAGGACGACGTGGTAGCCCGGCGGCCCCCAGTGCCCTTCCTTCGCGGCGCCCGCGCGAACGAACACCTCCTCACAGACCACCGACCAGTATCGCTCCAGGCCCACGTGCCGGGCGACAGCGAGCAGCCAGGGCGCGACGATCACGCCCACGATGAGCATGCCGATGATGGGCTGCGTACAGCCGAGCCAGCGCCATCGACGCGAGACGAGCGAGAGCGCGATCGCCGTGAGGCCGACGACAAGCGGCGTGATGGGGCCTTTCGTCAGGATGCCGAGGGCGAGTGGTATCCAGAGGAGAAGTGACGGAGTGGCGGAGTGACGGAGTGACGAGGTGCCGGGGACACGCGGCGTGCCGCAACGATGCCAGACGGACCACAGACCCCACATCGCGAGCGTGGTGCAGGCGACCATGACGTGGTCCGCGCGGGCCTGGTGAGCCTCCCAGACGAAGACGGGCGAGACCCCCAGCATGGCCGCGCCGAGCCACGCCGCGCGAGGATCGAACATCGAGACACCGATGCGCCAGGTCGCCAGCACGGTGAGCATGGCGGCCACAAGCGACGGCACGCGGTACATCCAGATCGCATCGCGGCCCGGGTCGCCGCCCGTGAACGCCGCCGCACCCGCAGCCTGAAGCCAGTAGATCAACGGCGGCTTGCTCAGGCGATCGCGCCCCTGCACACGCGGGATCGTCAGGCCTCCGGAGTGGAGGTCGTCGTCTTGCTCGGCCGGCGGGAGCGCCCGGCTCTCGAACATCTGTCGGCTGGCCTGGGCGAAGCGGGACTCATCCCGGTCGATCGGAGGAATGCTCGCCAGGCCGGGCAGATAGACTGTGAGGCAGATCACCACCAGCGCCAGCCCGCCGAAGGGACCGCCCGCACGCCGACACCAGATGACGCCCGATCCGATCCGCATCGCCAGCGACTATAACCGTGGGCTGCCGCTCCCGGTGCGCTTTGTGCATGTTGCGATGGCAGCGTTGTCGTCGGTCGTTGCGCCCGTGTTGCGCTGGACGGGCGGGGCAGGGCGGCGTGACTGGGCGAGGCCGCTGCTGTGGGGGATCGTCGCGGTCGCGGTTCTCCTGCCTTTCGACGCCTGGATCGCGTCGCTTGTGACGGCCGACGGGTCGCGCGGCTCGCTCCCGCTGGGCGGCGATGTCAGGCGCGAACTCGAAGCGCTTCAGCAGTTCGGTCAGGGCGCATCCATTGTCCTCATCGCCGCGACCATGTGGCTTCTCGACCCGTTGCGCCGCCGGCGCCTGCTCGACTGGCTCGCCGCGATCGTCGTCGCCGGCCTCGCGTGCGTCGCGGCCAAGGCCCTCTTCGGCCGCACGAGGCCCTTTCTCGACGAGGCCGGCATGTTCGTGGGGCCGTTCGGGGCGTACCCGCTCGCGCCGGGCGAGCCGTTCCTGCGTTCGTGGCAGGTGTGGCGAAGCGAAGCGTCGCGGCTCTGGTCCATGCCCTCGAGCCACACGGCCTACGCGGTCGTCGCCGCTGTGTTTCTCTCCGCCATGTACCCTCGGCTGCGCCCGCTCGTGTGGACACTGGCGTCCGTTGTGGCCCTTGCACGCATCGCTCTTGGCGCCCACTACCCCGCGGACGTTGCGGCCGGCTGGGCCGTCGGACTCGCGACGGCGCGACCGGCGGTCCGTCGCGGCTGGGGCGTCCGGGCGATCGACTGGGCGTGGCGCAGGGCGGTCAATCCGAACGCCACGCCCGCGTGGAAGCCCGAAGACTCCGGCACGGCACGCGCCGAACGCCGATCCTGACACTCCGCCCGGACCGGCTTACACTTCGGCCCGCGGCGGGCGACGGGTTCGTCGCGGAGCATCTGGAGAGGTGTCCGAGTGGCTGAAGGAGCAGCACTGGAAATGCTGTATAGGGGTAACCCTATCGGGGGTTCGAATCCCCCCCTCTCCGTTCGTTGAGTTCGAGCACGGGTGAGCGAGTTGCTCGCTCAGCCATCGCCGAAGAGCATCAGTTCGCCGGGCGGCCGCGGCTTGCGGAAGGCGTCCGACGAGATCGGCATCCGGCCCCGGTCGAGGCCGAAGCGCGACTTGAAGACCCGAAAGAGGCGGCCGATCTGCTCGGCACGCTCGCCCTCGCCCTTGAATCGCTTGCCGAAGCGTGAGTCGTTGAGTTCGCCGTCGCGCATGCGGCGGATTTCTGCCTCGACGCGGTCGGCGCGAAGGGGGTACTCACGCCGCAGCCACTCCAGGAACACGGTCTTGACCTGGTAGGGCAGCCTGAGCATGGTGTAGGCCGCGGTGCGTGCTCCGGCATCGCGTGCCGCTTCGAGGACCGCCGGAATCTCCGCATCGTTGAGGCCCGGGATGATGGGCGCGACCATGACCCCGACGGGCACGCCGGCCTGCGACAGTTCACGAACGGCATCCAATCTGGCTCGTGGGGACGCCGCCCGAGGCTCCATGGAGCGGGAAAGTTCGTGGTCGAACGTCGTCACACTGATGAAGACCTGAACGGCCCGGCGCTTCGCGAGCGACGCGAGCAGATCGATGTCGCGCACGATCAACGCGCCCTTGGTGACGATGGAGACCGGCTGGCGGCATTCGGCCATGACTTCGAGGCACCGCCGCGTGATGAGCAGCCGGCGCTCGACAGGCTGATAGACATCGGTGATGCCCGCCAGCATGATCGGCTCGCCCCGCCAGGACGGCTTGCCGAGTTCGTGGCGCAACAGTTCCGGTGCGTCGAGTTTGGCGAAGATGCGGGTCTCAAAGTCCAGGCCGCACGACAGGCCGAAGGTCTCGTGCGTCGGGCGTGCGTAGCAGTACACGCAGCCGTGCTCGCAGCCGCGGTAGGGGTTGAGCGTCCAGTGGAACGGGAGATCGGGGCTGTCGACGCGGTTGATGAGCGACTTCGCGTTGTCGCGGTAAACGCGCGTCGGTGTCCGGACGCCTTCGGGGTGATCGCGGAGAACTTCGTCGAGCGTCTCGCCGAGGACGTGCAGTCGGACCGGCTCGAACCGCACGCCCGGATTGACCCCGGAGCCGCGCCCTCGGGCTTTGCCGATCGACAATGCTCCGTCGTACTCGTGGGCGTCCATGCCGGTCCCCCGGGCGAGATCCGCCCTAACACTACCCGATTATTCGTCGGCGTGCAAGGGGAGCGAGGGCCTCGGAACGTCAATTTCGAGCCTCACCGGCTTTCAGACGAAGGCCCCGCGTGGATGACGAAGTCGGCCCGTCCCAAGTCCGTATCCGCGAGGGACGGGCCAATCGAGTCCGTCACGCTCAGGGTCAGGATGCGCACGCCCGGGCGCTCACGCCGGAGCAACTGGACGGTCCCGCCCTCGAAGTCCGTGTGGAATCGGCCGATCACCTGCACGACAGGCCGGTTGCCCGCCGCGAGCGCGCCGGCGACGGCATCCGCCATCGTGGCATCCCAGAGTGATTGCGACCGGAAGATGGCCTCGACCATCCCCTCGCCCGCGTGGGAAGCGTCGCCCATGCCGGACATGAGTTTGAAGAACTCCTCGCGGTATCGGCCCGAGGGCATCTCGACCGGGATGACGTAGTGGCGACGTTGCTCGGGGGTGAGCGAGGCAAGGTGTTCGTAACCGCTCGCGCGAGCGATCCGAACGTACCGGCGCGGCGCGTTCGACGCAATGACGGGTCGGCCCGCACGCTTCGCGGCCTCGACCATGGCCCGGTGCCCCTCGGGATAGTTGCCGGGCGTGCGCCCGGACGCCTTGCGGAACTGCTCCTCGTCGATGAGGCCGGCGAGGTAGTCGTCCAGGTGAACCTGCGAGTCACGCTCGATGAACTCGAGGCTGAGCGAGGCGCGGTCTGTGCGAGCCAGCAAGTCCTCCCACACTGCGGCGGCGAAGGCAAGCCCCAATGGGTGCCCGTGCGTCTCGCCGATCATCACGGCGTCCGCTGCGGCCGCCGCGGAGACGAGTTCCTCCCAGCCGGCACGCTGGCCTGTGTCGCCGCGGTAAATCGCAACGTCGCTACGGGGGTCGGACGGTTCAACGTGTGCAGCGACTCGCCTCGGCGGGGAAGCGCATCCGGCCGCAAGCGTGGCGGCCAAGGAGAGAGCCAGGGCGACTAGAACGGCGGCAGGGCGGACAACCATGACAGCAGGATGGCGAGCAAACGAGGCGGAGTCAAACGACCCTCCATCCCTTCAGTGACGCCGGTCCCGTGCTCGCCATAGAGTCGCGGCATGGACAGAGGGCACTCGGTCCGTCCTGCGCACGAGCGCGACGTGGGGTCCATCATCGGCATCACCAACCGCGAGATTCGCGAGGGCACAGCCCACTTCGGCACGGTGGAAGACTCGGTCGAGGACGGACTGCGCCTGTTCGAGGCCCGAGGCCGCTACCCGTGGTTCGTCGCCGTCGATCCCGACGATCGGGTCATCGGCTTCGCCAGGGCCGGCCGCTGGGACGCCCGCGGCGGGTACGACTGGACGACCATGATCGCGGTCTATGTGCGTCCCGAGCGGCAAGGGAGTGGCGTGGGCCGGTCGTTGTACGCCGAACTCTTTCCTGTGGTCGAGGCCCTCGGCATCCGCACCATCATCGCCGGCATCGCCCTGCCGAACCCGGCGAGCGTCCGGCTGCACGAGTCGTTTGGCATGGCGTACGCCGGCGTCTTTCCGCGCGCAGGGTTCAAGCACGGGCGGTGGATCGACGTCGCCTACTGGGTGCGACACTTCGGAGATGGTCCGCCGCAGGGCATCACCCCCACCATCGCCGCTCCCACAGCGCGAGGTTGATCAGGGGCCAGGCCGCGTACCAGTGACGCGACGGCTCGGCGCGGACCGCGGCGAGCGCGGCGGGTTGCACGAGAGCCGCGAGCATGCCGCTGGTATCCAGTTCCGCCGCGAAGTCGGCGACCCACTGCTGGAATGGCAGCGGGAAACTCGCTTTCGGACGGGCAACGACACCCTCCGGCAGAACGCCGCGGAAAGCCCGGCGAAGCGCGATCTTCGTTCGTGGTCGCGGGGGCGTGAGGGTCACGTCGAAAAGGTCTCGCAACGGCACGGCATCAGCCACGGCGGCCACGCGAACATCCGCAAATGGCGTCCGACCCTCGACACCTTCGAGCATCGTCGCGGAGTCGAGACGCTGGAGCAGCCCGGTCAGGTTCACGCGGCGATGGAATCGAAGGTGTGCTCGCAACGGCTCGTCAACCACGGCGGCGGCATCCTCGTACTCGGCTCGGTACTGCTCCACCAGCGCGGCGTCGCCCTCGACCGCACGCCAGACCTCCGGCTCGAGCAAGGACGCCTTGCCGTGAGGCGGAATCCACGCGGCGGAAGCGAGTTGGAACACTCCCGGATCCGGATTCCCGCGAGCGACGTGCTCCGCGGCCGCGAGCATCGGCGCGTCGTAGCCCGCCAGCAGTTCGTCCGCGCCCTCGCCGGAGAGCGCAACCGTGCAGCCGCCCTCACGGAGCGAGCGGGCGACCTCGTTGATCGCCACTTCGTTCGGCGTGCTCAGAGGCAGCCCGGTCCGATGCACGAGCGATCGCCAGCGTTCGGCGAAGAGCGCGCGAGTGATCGGGGCCTCGCGGTGATCGCTCCCGATCGCGGCGGACACCTCACGCGCAAATCGGAAGTCCTCCGACTGCGGCACACCATCAATGGGCGGCTCGTCCCGGGCGCCGGCGCACCACGTGCGAAGATCGGCGACGTGGCGTCGAGCGACGGAGGTCACGACCGAACTGTCCAGCCCGCCGCTGAGCAGGCAACAGAGCGGCACGTCGGAACGCAAGTGCGACCGCACCGAGTTCTCGACCACACCTCGCAGGTCGTCCTCGGTCGCAAGACCGTTGAACGCCGGTGTCTCGATGGCTCCGCTCGTCGCCCGCAGGTCTGGCGAGCGAAGTTCGAACCGAAGCCATCGGCCGGGCGGCACCGTGCGAACGCCCCGGAACAGCGTGCGATCGCCGAGCGTCGTGCGGATCGTGGTCAGGTACGCGCTCACGGCGACCAGGTCCGGCTCGGGGCGCAGCCCGGGATGCTCGGACAGAGCGGCGATCTCGCTCGCGAACACGATCTCGGGCCCGTCCGGCGTTTCGATTCGCGCCCAGTAGAGCGGCTTGATGCCGAACGGGTCGCGTGCCAGCAGAAGCGTCCCATCGCGGTTGTCGTACAACGCGAGGGCATACATGCCGCGCATCGAGCCGAGACCCGAAGCCCCGATCGCGGCGAGATGATGCAGAACCGTCTCGGTGTCGCACGAGGATCGGAAAGCGACGCCATCGCCCGCCCGTGCGGCACGAATCTCCGCGTCGTTGTAGAGCATCCCGTTGTAGACGATCGTGAACCGGCCGTCCGGAGTCGTCATCGGCTGCTGTCCGGCCGGCGAAGGGTCGATGACAGCGAGCCGCCGATGTCCCAGCACGACGCCGCGCCCGACGTACACACCTCCTCCGTCCGGCCCGCGGTGGCTCAGACTCGACGCCATCCGTTCGACGATCGCGCGCGCGACACCCCCCCACTCTCCCCGCGGGGTGTCCACTGTCCACTGTGCATCGTCCACTGTCCGGCACACGCCGGCGATCCCGCACATGCCCCGTCTATCGGCCCGCTCAGACCCAGACCTGCACGACCAGCCCCGCCTCTTTGCCGAGTTTGCTCGTCCACTCGCCCACGGCGGTGGTGACGAACTTCACCTCGTACTGCGGGTGGGCGTCGAGCCACTCGTTGATCTGACGGTCGAGGTAGGCGATGCCGTCGTCGGAGAGTTTCGAGTGGAAACTGCGGACGTGGATCGCCCCGGTGCCGGTCACGTTGGGCGACCGGCTCCAACTGTCCTCGTGCCGCGCCGCTCCCCCGAAGGTCTTAATCTTCGGGTTCAGGCCGGCAGGCGCGGCGGGCGCGGCCCCCTCGACCGGGATCGTGCGGTTCTCAGGTGACGGCTCAGGACGGTCGGGCATCGCGTGCCTCCTTGCCGTTCGGGCGGTGCCTCTCAGCGTACCGGATCAAGCCGGTTCCTGCCCGAACGCCCACACCCCCCCTTCCAGGCGCAGGCCTACCAGCACTCGCTGTGCCCCGCGGAACTCGACTTCAATCCGGATTTCGTCAGCCGACTTCCGCGCGATCCGGCAGGCCCCATCGGCGACCCGGATCACGGCACCTCTGTCACCCGAAATGGCCCCTTCGTAGTGCAGGTACAGCCGCCGATGGGCGGGCAGCGCCTCGGCACGGAACGCGCCGACCGAGGGCTCGTCGATCCTGACGCCCACGCGGAACGCCAGCAGCGAGCGGTCGTCGTCGGTCGCGTCCGGCCCCGGCTCGGCCGACTCGATGAGCCAGTCGAAGTGCCGGGTGCCGTCGGGCAGCGAGTGTTCGAGCACGACCGTTCGGGGCACCCAGGATGGTACTGCCACGGCGTGGGTCGGGGCGGGTACCATGCCCGGCTGTCGGGCAAGGAGCGACCCATGCGGACACACGGCGCAGTCACGATCGCAGTTCTCGCACTCGCGGGCATCCTCGGGCTGGGCGGCTGCGGGCAGCGGCCGTTGAGCATGGTCCGGGCGGACGCCAACGCGCATTATTTCAATGGCCGCTACGAGCAGGCCCTGCCCTACAACAGCGAGTTCGTCGACCGCAAGCCATCCGACGCCCAGGGGCAGTACGAACTCGGCCGCACCCTGCTCGCCCTCAACCGCCCAGGGGACGCGCGGCAACACCTGACGGTGGCCTACGACCTCGACCCGCGGAATGAGACCTACGTTGAGGCCCTCGCCGAGTCGATGCTCCGCTCGGGCGATTCCGAGTCGCTCTACGCATTCCTGCGGAGGCGGGCGAGCGAGCACGGGCGCGTCGAGGACCACCTCCGCCTCGGCCGGTTTGCGCACCGCCTCGGCAACGCGGACGAGGCGCACCGGGCGTTCCTGAACGCCACCGACGTGGACGGCGGGCGCACCGTCGAGCCGCAGCGGACGTTGGCCGAGTTCTACCGGGCGATCGGGGACGACGAGCGGGAGGTCGAGAGGCTGCGGATGGTGCTGTTCTTCGAACCGGACAACCCTCAGATCGGTGCGAGGCTGCGGGAACTGGGGTACGTGCCCGGGCCGAGTTTCGCCCTCCCGCCGCGCTGAATCGCCGGGGGTTGACGGGGACGATCGATCTTCTACACTTCATCCGGATAAACGGATGAAGCGAGCCGCCCCACCCATCCCCGCCACCGCCTTGCTGGCCGCGTTGAGCGAGCCGGTGCGGGTGCGGATCGTCCGCCTTCTTGAAGCGGAGGAGTTGTCGGTCGGCGAGGTGGCGAGCGTCGTCCAGTTGCCGCAATCGACCGTAAGCCGTCATCTGAAGGTGCTGGCGGATGCGGGTTGGCTGGCCCGGCGTGCAGCCGGCACCGCGACCTGTTACCGGGTTGTGCTCGACGACCTCCAGCCGTTCGCTCGGGCGGTGTGGGTCGCCATGCGCGACGAGACGGCCGGGTCGGCCGAGGTCGAAGAGGACGACCGGCGCCTGGCAGCCGTGCTGGCGGAGCGACCGGCGGACAGCCAGGCGTTCTTCGGCCGCATCGCCGGGCAGTGGGACAACCTTCGACGCGAACTCTTCGGTGATCGTTTCACGCCGCTGGCGCTTCTTTCACTCTTGCCGCGGGAGTGGACAATCGCCGACCTCGGGTGCGGGACGGCGAACGCGGCGGAGTGGCTCGCGCCGCGGGTCGGACGCGTCGTCGCGGTCGATCGGTCGGAAGCGATGCTCGACGCCGCCCACAAGCGGCTCGGCAAGGCGAAGAACGTGCAGTTCAAGGCCGGCGACCTGGAGCGGCTTCCCCTCGCCGCCGGGAGCGTCGACGCTTGCGTCTGCGTGCTCGTGCTGCACCATCTGCCCGAGCCTGAGGCCGCTCTGCGCGAGATGGCGCGCGTACTGCGGACGGATCGGCGGGGCGGGGCCGCGCTCATCGTGGACATGGTCGAGCACGGGCGGGCCGAGTACCGCCACACCATGGGCCACGCGCACCTCGGGTTCTCGGCGTCGCGGGTGCGGGAGTTGTACCGCGGCGCGGGCTTCGAGGACGTCCGGGTCGAGCCGCTGGTGACCGAGTCGGCCGCGAAAGGACCGGGACTGTTCGCGGCGGTGGGGTGGAAGAGGGAATAGGGGAAGGAGGCGGGCCTGCAAGGCCCCGCCCCGACACGCGGAACGGGCTGCTTCAAGGCCCAACATCGAAGAACGGAACCTGCAACGGAGAAAGCGATGACCACGATGACGACGCGGAGCGCCACCACGACCACAGGCGACACGGGGCTTGAATACCGGGTGCGGGATCTTGCCCTGGGGGAACTCGGGCGCAAGGAGATCACCCTCGCCGAGCACGAGATGCCGGGTCTGATGTCGGTGCGACGCGAGTACGCCGCGACCAAGCCGCTGAATGGATTCCGCGTCGCGGGCTCGCTGCACATGACCGTGCAGACGGCGGTGCTGATCGAAACGCTCGCCGAACTCGGCGCGGACGTCCGGTGGGCGTCGTGCAACGTCTTCAGCACGCAGGATTCCGCCGCGGCGGCCGTCGTGGTCGGGCGCGACGGGACGTCCGACGACCCCCGGGGCGTGCCGGTCTTCGCGTGGAAGGGCGAGACGCTCGAAGAGTACTGGTGGTGCACGAAACAGGCGCTCACCTGGCCCGACGGCCGCGGACCGACGCTCCTCGTCGACGACGGGGGCGACGCGACGCTCCTCATCCACAAGGGCGTCGAGTTCGAGAAGGCCGGGCGCGTTCCGGACTTCAACGAGGCCCGCGACCCCGAGGAGTGGAAGTGGGTGCTGCACACGATCCGCGAGACGATCCGAGAGACGCCGGGCTGGTTCGCGCGCATCGCGGCCGAGATCAAGGGCGTGAGCGAGGAGACGACCACCGGCGTCCACCGGCTCTACGAGATGAGCAGGGCGGGCACGCTCCTCTTCCCCGCCATCAACGTCAACGACAGCGTCACCAAGAGCAAGTTTGACAACATCTACGGCTGCCGCCACTCCCTGCTCGACGGCCTGAACCGCGCGACAGACGTGATGCTCAGCGGCAAGGTTGCGGTCGTGTGCGGGTACGGCGAGGTGGGCAAGGGCTGCTGCCAGGCGCTCAAGGGCCAGGGCTGCCGCGTGATCGTGACCGAGATCGACCCGATCTGTGCGCTCCAGGCGGCGATGGAGGGCTACGAGGTCAAACGCCTGGAGGACGTGGTCGAGTTCGCCGACGTCTTTGTCACGGCGACGGGCAACAAGGACGTCATCACGGTCGGGCACATGAAGCGGATGAAGAACAAGGCCATCATCGGCAACATCGGGCACTTCGACAACGAGATCGACATGGCCGGGCTGGCCCGCCTGCCCGGCGTCCGCCGCAACGCCATCAAGCCGCAGTACGACGAGTGGGTCCTCCCGGACGGGCGCGGCATCCTGGTGCTCGCCGAGGGCCGACTCCTGAACCTCGGCTGCGCGACGGGCCATCCGAGTTTCGTGATGAGCGCGAGTTTCACGAACCAAGTGCTGGCGCAGATCGACCTGGCCCTGAACGCCGCCGGCAAGCCCACGCTCTCGGGGACAAAGTACGAATCCGGCAAGGTCTACGTGCTGCCCAAGCGGCTCGACGAGCAGGTCGCCCGCCTGCACCTCGACCACCTCGGCGTTCGCCTGACCGAACTGACGCCGGACCAGGCGGCGTACATCGGCATCGATAAGTCCGGCCCGTTCAAGCCCGAGCACTATCGGTACTGAACGCGACAGACGCGAAGGACACGAAGCCGAGTCGGAGGCGCGGAGGAGCGAGTCAATCTCCGCGCCTTCGCTTCCTGTTCGTCCTTCGCGTTCATCGCCCTATGGTGGAGCGTCCGTGAGCGGGATGGCCGGCGACCACTCCAGCCACTTCGAGTCGGGCTGAGGCGCGAGGTCGAAGACGTGCCCGTTGGTGACCGGCGCCCCAGGGCGATCGGGTGTTGCGAAGGCGATGCCGCCGGCGATGAGCGATTCGAGCGAGTCGGTGCGCACCGAGAGGCCGCCGAAGAGGCCCCAGTTCACACCGATGCCGCTGACGTTGAAGAACCGCGTGTTGTCCCGGACGAGCGGGGCGTAGCGAGGTTCCACGGCCGCGGTGAGTTCCACCGTGCGGGCATCGTCGGCCAACCGCACCGAGCGCACCTCCCCGACGTGGACGTCGCGGTAGTAAACGGGCGATCCGATCCCGACGGAACCCCGTCTCGCCGCTCGAAGCACGACGATCAACTCGCCTTCGTGCGGCGTCGCAGCGTCGTCCGGCGGGCGGGGCAGACCCTCGAACTCACTCATCCGCTGCGATCCCGGCACGCCGGGCGAGGCAGCGATCGACCTCGGGCCAAGGAGGGACTCCAGACCGCTGACGCCGCGCAACGAGACCTCGGGGCGCACGATCCAGAACCGCGTCCCTTCGACGGCGAGCGAAGCCGACTCGCGGGCGAGCGCGACCTCGACCACCACGCCGGCCAGGTCGCCCGACAGCCCGACCTCGCGCACCACGCCGACCTGCACGCCGCGGCACGTAACCGGGTCTCCGGGGCGCACGCCCGCGCCGTCCGCGAAGCGGATGGTGATGGGCACGGGGCGGTCGCGGATCGCCTGCACGGCCAGCACACTCAGCACAGCGGCGGCCGCCAGTGGGGCCAGCAGCGCCCACGTCACGCGGCGCACGCGCACGACTTCGCTCGACGGAACGGGGGCGTCGCTCATCTGCGTTCATCCTCCCAGACGGCGTGCGGATCGAACGACGCGGACGCGAGCAGGCTCAGCACGACTACCGCGCCGAACGCCGCGACCCCAGGCCCCGGCTGCACCGTGACCCAGTCGCCCAACTTCACCGCGGCGACGAGCACGGCAACGAGAAGCACGTCCACCATGCCCCACCGCCCGAGGAACTCGACGAGCCTGTAGACCGCGGCACGGTGCCGGCGCTGGAGCAGCACGTCCCCGGCGCACAGCGCGAACGTCGCGGCCAGTTTCGCCAGCGGCGCGATGACGGAACAGAACAGCACGACCAGCCCTATCGCCGTCTGCCCCTCGGCGAGCAGGCTCACAACGCCGGACCAGATCGTCGCCTCGTGGGCGTGCCCGAGCCGCTGCACCTGCATCACCGGCAGGCTCAGGGCGGCGGGATAGAGGAGCAGAGCGGCGAGGGCGAAGGCCGCGGCACGAGCGTTGGATCGCGGATGACGGGCGTGGCGGACGGTGGCGGCGCAGCGTGGGCAGCGTGCGCGGAAGCCGCGGGGCACGACGCCGACCCGCTGTACGAGGCCGCAGCGGTGGCAGGCGCGGAGCGTGCCGGGGGCCGTGGTCATAGCCAGAGTCTACTTCGGAACTCCGCAGGCGGACGTTCAGTCGCGGCGTACGGGAGGGTCTCGGTCGACCATGCTGCCGGAAAACATCGAGTTGTTCGCCTGCGGATCAAAGGCCTCGACGACCCCGTTCCCTCGAACCACGTACCCCAACTCCTGCAGCGTCCAGTTCGACACGCTGCCGTCGATGAAGGAGACGTTCGCCTTTCCGAGGTGGCGCGGGTCGGGGGCCGAGCGGTGTTCCGCGCCGGGAAACTGCGGGTCTGCATGGTCGCTGTTGGGCGTCATTCGCGGCGGGTCGAGCGCGTAGCCGTGCCCGCCCATCGCCGTCAGTTGCGGGTGGCGTGCGCCGTCGGGCAGGTTCGGCGTGCGATCCGCCGCGGGCTTGCCGGCGGCGGTGCCCATGCTGTCCGCCGCGAGCACCGTCCTGCCCACGTGGATGACCGACGCCCGCACCGGGAAGTAGACGAACGAACCGAACTCGACGTCGTTCTTGAACCGAGTATTGCCGAGGAAGTGGTAGTTGTAGCCGTATGGGTGGTTGCGCGTGCTCGTCCAGTCGATGGCGTTCGGGCAGAGGAAGACCTCGTTGTTCACCTGCACGTCGTGCTCGTGCTCGCGCTCGGGGCGAGGTTCGATGAGGGCATGGAAACCCGCGGCCGCGCCCATCGTGACGTACCAGCGGGGGCGGTACTGATACCCGTTGCCGACAAAGTAGACGTTCTTGGACTCGTCCGAGTACCGCCCCATCTGGCCGGGGATGGAGATGTCGTCGTTGGCGTTGGCGTAGTTTGCCCATCCGAGCGCGACCTGACGCATGTTCGACGCGCACTTGACCATCTGAGCGGTCTTCCGCACACTGCCGAGCGCGGGCAGCAGGATGCCCAGCAGCGCAGCGATGATGGCGATAACGACCAGGAGTTCGATGAGCGTGAACGCCCGGCGCGGGTGCCGTTCAATATTTGTTCGGATGGCGGCGTTTGCCATGTTCCGGATTCTTCGGCTTGGGCATCGGCCGGGTTGCCCGGGAAGCGGAATCAAGGGAAGACCCGGCTTCATCCGTTCAGCCGGGAGAAAGGATATAGTAGGCGACCGTGCCGCAGGGCCGTGCTGGCACGAGGGGTGTCGGCCTTTCGAGGACGCGGAGTCATGCACATCCTTGACGTCTTCGAAAGGCAGCGGACGACGTTCTCATTTGAGTTCTTCCCGCCGCGCTCACCTGATGCGGCGGAAGACCTCTTCCGCAACATCTCGGAACTCGAGTTGCTCCGCCCGACGTTCGTCAGTGTGACCTACGGGGCCGGCGGCGGGACGGCCCGCGACCTCACCGAGAACCTCGTCATTCGCCTGAAGGATGAGACCGGGCTGAACCCCATGCCGCACCTCACCTGCGTCGGTCTCGACGAGGGGCAGGTGCGCACAATGCTCGCCCGCTACGCCGCGCACGGCATCTCCAACATCCTCGCGCTCCGCGGGGACCACCCCAACGGGACGGCCGATGCGGGCGGGAGTTTCCGGTACGCCGGCGAACTCGTCGCGTGCATCAAGCGGTTCAACGAGAGCGGCGTGCACCGAGATCCGCGCGGGTTCGGGATCGCGGTCGCGGGTTTTCCCGAGGGGCACCCGGAAACGCCGAACCGCCTGCTCGAACTGGACTACCTCAAGGCGAAGGTTGACGCCGGTGCGGACTACATCATCACGCAACTCTTCTTCGACAACCGGGACTTCTACGACTTCCGGGATCGGTGCCTGCTGGCCGGCATCCGGGTGCCGATCCTCGCCGGCATCATGCCGATCACCTCGATCGGCGGCATGAAACGGATGGCGGAACTCGCCCTCGGCTCCCGCTTCCCGGCTCCGCTGGTCCGGGCGATCAATCGGACGGGCGGCGATCCCGAGGCCGTCAAGCGGGTGGGCGTCCATTGGGCGACCGAGCAGTGCCGCGACCTGCTGGACCACAACGTCGCGGGCGTTCACTTCTACACCCTGAACAAGTCCCGCGCCACCCGCGACATCTACGCGACCCTGGGCGTGAAGGACTCCGATGCGCTGCGTCAGAACGGAGACTCCCCGCCCGGGACTTGAATCGGCTGGACAGCGCTACACCGGTACAGGCTCAGTCTGCGACAAGGGCGTTGCGCCGGTGTGCTCGCGGAGCATCGCGTCGACGTGTTCGAGGGTGACGTTCCCAGCGTCCGCAGCCGCCTTGATGCGGGCGGTGATCGACCTGGCGTCGTCGTCGGTGAGCGACAGGCCGATCTGCTCCGCGCGCGCCCGCACGGCGTTCCAGCCGGTCAGGCGGTGAGCGACGTGGACATAGCGCGAGAGGCCGAAGTCCTCCGGGCGCAGCGCCTCGTACGCGCTGGGGTCGTTCAGGACGGCCTTGGCGTGGATGCCCGCCTTGTGAGTGAAGGCGGAGAATCCCGTCACGCAACTGTTGAACGGCACGTCGATGCCGACGAGCCGCGCGACGGCGTGGTCGAGGTCGTGCAGCAGCGGCAGGCGGTAGCGTGCCCGCACGCCCTCGGGGTCGTCGCAGTACATGCGGGCGATGAAGCCGCTGAGCGGCGTGATGCCGTTGCGCTCGCCGATGCCGAGGACGGTGGTGTCCACGTGCGTCGCGCCGGCGCGCACGGCGGTCCATGAGTTTGCGACCGCGCACCCGCTGTCGTTGTGCCCGTGGAACTCGACGCCGACGCCATGCCCGACCACGCCGCGCACCGCGCGGACGACCTGCTCGACCATGTGGGGGGTAGCGATCCCGACGGTGTCCGCGATGCCGACGCGGTGGACGCCGAGGGCGGCCACGGCCTCGTAGACACGCAACAGGTCCGGCAGTTCGCTGCGGAAACTATCCTCGGTGCTGAAGCGCACCTCGACGCCCGCCTCCATCGCGATGGGGATGACGTCGCGGGCGAGGGCGACGATCTCGTCGATGCTCTTTCCGTGGCCGAATCGGCGCAGGTGCGAGGACGTGCCGATGACGACGTCCACGCCCGCCACGCCGGTCTGGATCGCCAGGCGCACGTCGTCCGGGTGGCAGCGCGTGTGGGTGAGCACCTTCGCCCGCAGCCCGAGCGAGGCAATGGTCTCGCAGTCCTCGCGGCTGCGCGGCGAGGCGGCGGGGCTGGTCAGTTCCAGGTAGTCCGCCCCGAACGCGTCGAGCATCGTCGCCAGCCGGATCTTCTGCCCGGTCGTGAAGAAGGCGTTGGCGAACTGCTCCCCCTCGCGCAGCGTGGACTCGATGACGTGCCAGCCGCGGCGGGCGGGTGAGACGGCATCGGGCGTGCCGTTGGAATGGGCGGTCATGCAGGAACTCCGGCGATCTCGCCCGCGAGCGCGGGGAGCGCGTGC
Source organism: Phycisphaerales bacterium (assembly GCA_035443945.1). Lineage (GTDB taxonomy): Bacteria > Planctomycetota > Phycisphaerae > Phycisphaerales > UBA1924 > CAADGN01. Next base: position 48,936 of record DAOMNQ010000020.1, read on the forward strand.
GTCAGGACTCGGATCGAGCGCACGAACGCGTCGATCTCGACGTGCTCATCGGGCGTGTGGTCAAGGCTGCTGTCGCCAGGGCCGTAGGCGGCGATCGGGCACCGCCACGCCGGAGCGACGACGTTCATGTCCGACGTGCCCGTCTTGAGGAGCAGGCGCGGGCGCGCGCCGAGGGCGCGAACGCCGGCGTTCAAGGCTCGCACGACGGGAGAGCCACGGTC
>DAOMNQ010000021.1:0-18664 GCA_035443945.1 Phycisphaerales bacterium
GATGACGATGACGCCGTCGACGGGGGCGAAGCCGTCCATCTCGACGAGGATGGCGTTGAGTGTCTGCTCGCGTTCGTCGTGGCCGCCGTGTGAGAATCCGGAGCCGCGTTTGCGTCCGACGGCGTCGATCTCGTCGAGGAAGATGATGCAGGGGGCGCTCTCCTTCGCGCTCTTGAAGAGGTCTCGGACGCGGCTGGCGCCGACGCCGACGAACATCTCGACGAAGTCGGAGCCTGAGATGGAGAAGAAGGGGACGTCGGCCTCGCCGGCGATGGCCTTGGCGAGGAGGGTCTTGCCGCATCCGGGTTCGCCGATGAGGAGGACGCCGCGGGGGATTCGTCCGCCGAGTTTGGTGAACTTGCGTGGGTTTCGGAGGAACTCGATGATCTCGGCGACTTCGTCCTTTGCCTCGTCGATGCCGGCGACGTCGGCGAAGTTGACGCCGGTCATCTCCTTGTTCATGACGCGGTGTCGGCTCTTGCCGAAGGAGCCGAGCATGCCGCCGGGGCCTGCGCCGGCGTTGCGGAGGCCTCGGATGACGAAGAACCAGATGAGGAGGAGGATGAGGACGAGCGGGCCGAAGGTGAGGAAGAAGGGCATGAAGGCGGAGGGCTGCTGGATTTTGGCGCGGTTGTCGGTGATTTCGAGGACTCGCTTGGTGACGGTCTCGCCGGTGGCGGTATTGAAGGGGACTGAGAGTGCGGTCTCGGAGCGGCTGTCCGGCCCCGGCTTCTGGCGGGCGATGACGGCGTTGCTTCGGATGACGACGCTGTCCTCGACGATCTGGCCGTCGGCCCAGTGGGTCTCGAACTGGGCGAGTGTGATCTGCTGTCCGCCGCCGGGGGAGTTGAGGAACATGAAGAGGAGGACGGCGATGAGGAGGAGGGAGACGAGTCCGAAGAGTCCGCGGCTGGGCTGGGCGCCGGCGGGTTTGCCGGGGCCTGGTGGAGTGCCGGGCTTTTGATCGCGTGAGCGGTCGTCCGGCCCGCCGCCCTGCTGCGCCATGGGGTGCATGGGGGGAAGAGGGGCTTGGGCGCGGTCTGAACGCGGGTGTGGGCGCATCGGGGACGGTTCTCCGAGGACTTCTTCGGACGAGAGGGGGCGGTGGTTCACCGTTGGACGGGAAACGGTAGGCTTCGGGGGGCTGCGCTTCGACCGTGCGCGAGGGTCACCAGTTGGCCCGGAGTTCGGCGACGATGTCGCGTGAGAGTTCGCGGATGGCCTCGTTCTGCCCGACTTCGAGGCGTTCCTGAACGCCGCGGTGGGGGACGAAGGTGGCGAGGGAGGAGAAGTTTCGTCGGCTGACGATGGGCTGGCCGGTGCGGTTGTCGATCCACTCGAACTCGACGGTGATGCGGACGCCCTGCTCCTGAACGAGGCCTGTGGCGCGTTGGCGCGTGATGCTTTCGAGGTCGGAGCGGGTGATCGCGCCGCGGAGGGTGGTGCTCGCTTCGCCGGAGCGGACGACGCGCCAGGGCGTGGTGCGCTGGACTTCCTTGACGATGGCTTCGGTGAGCCGCGCCTCCATGCCTGTGGAGAAGGTGCGGTTTTCGAAGATCGGGACGGCGATGGTGCGCACGTGGGGGTCGTGCGTGGTGGCGAAGGCGTAGCCCGTGCGCGGATCGGAGGAGCAGGCGCACGAGAGTGCACACGCGATGAGAACAAGGGTGATGGCTGCCGCACGATTCACGGCCGGTCGTTCTCCGCGTTCGGGTCGGTGTCGGCAGGCTCGTCGTCGTAGTAGGGCAGGTCGCCCGCGCCGGCTTCGAGGTCTTCGGGTTCGAGCCAGTTGTAGTGCTCGAGTGCGGCGATGGCGCGGCTGGCTGCGACGGTGTGGGGGTGTCGGCGTGCGAGGCGTTTGAGGGACATGCGCGCGCTCACGCCGTCGCCTCGGGCGATGTACCAGCGGGCGGCGGCGAGGCGCTCGGCGGCGGCGGATTCGTCGATGCGTGCGAGGAGGGCCTCGGTGATTCCGCCCTCCTCTGCGTCGGCGGGGTATGCGGCGCGGAAGTCCTCGATGAGGGCGCGGGCCTCGATAAGGCCGGTGCCGTCGTACTCCGGCCCCTTGAATCGGCCGAGGTTTGCGTAGATGCGTCGGAGCATGGCCTTTCGTCGGTGCTGGCTCTGGGGGTAGTTGGTGAGGAAGATGCCGTACATCTCGGCGGCCATCTCGAGTTCACGCTCGCGGTAGAAGTAGTCGGCGAGTTCGAGGGCGGCGCGCTCGGCGATCGCGCTGCCGGGCAGCCGCTCCTGGACGCGCATCAGGAGTTCGACGCCGATGGTCTTGCCGCTGTCGATGCGGATGCCGAAGACCTTGCGGCGCAGGCCGTGGAGGTAGCGCGTGCCGATGTCGAGTTCACGTTCGACGGCGGAGGCGAAGGCCGCGGAGCCTGGGAAGGAGTTGATGACCATCTCGTAGTCGTAGAGGGCTTTGTATTCGTCGCCGCCGGCGGTGAGGACGTCGCCCCGGAGGAGGTAGGCCTCGGCGAGCCAGGGGCTGTCCGAGCGCTCGTTGTCGTTCAGCCACTTCGTCACGATCGAACGCGCGGCCTTGGTGTCGCCCGCGGCGAGAAGTCGCCGCGCCTCGGCGACTCGGCCCTCGTCGGAGTCGGGATCCGGGACACGGGTGCGGACCCAGTCGCCCGATTCGTCGAGTTCGTAGGTGGACTGCTGGGCGTGGGCGGCGCAGGCCGCGAGAATCAGGGCCAGACAGGCCGCGAGCGTGGGGATTCGGCTGCGAGGGGGCATGGGAGGAAGCATACCCGGGGCGCAGGTTCAGCGGGCAGCGCCCCGGGGCAAGTGACAGCGCCTTCGCCGGAAGGGGCACAGGCGGGACGCCTGTGCCACCGTTGCGCCGCGTTCAATCGATCGGCTCCATCCCCTGCATGGCGCGAAGATAGTTGATCTGGCCGAAGTGGTAGGCGTCGTGGGGGAGGAACTCGGCGAGGGCGTCGTTGGCGGGATTGGGGTCGCGCAGGGCCGCGGCGATGCGGGCGTGGGTGTCTTCCAGGCGGCGTTTGGCTTCGGTCCACGCGGCCTCGGAGCGGTCGGTGATCTCGGGGAAGTTGAGGCGGGCGCGCTCGTCTGGGGTGGGGCCTTGGCCGGTGCGGGCGCGGCGGAGCGCGACCTCGCGCCAGAAGACCATGTGCAGGACGATCTGCCAGATCGAGTGGCGTTCCGGGGCGGGCGACCACGCGGCCTGCTCGGCGGTGAGGGCGTCGAGCGAGGCGCGCCACGAGGCGGCCCAGTGGCCCTCGGTCAGGACTTCGTCCCACCAGTCGGCGAAGTGCGAACGGGTTGCGGGATGCATGGACCAGGCTCCGGGTGATCGAAGGATGGCGCCGAACGCTAGAGGCTATCCCGTAACCTCGGAGAACCGATCTCACCACAGAGGCACAGAGAGCACCGAGGCAGGAATCATTGGTTGTTTTCTCGGTGCCCTCTGTGCCTCTGTGGTGAATCTCGGGTTTCGGGATAGGCTCTACTCGCGCGGGCGCAAAAGGATTGCGCTGAGGACGCGGTCGCGGACGTAGGTGTCGAGCGGCTCGCGGTACGGTTGCTCGGCGAGGGAGTCGGCGATGATGACGTTGTCGCCTTCGATGCCGGCGAGCACGAGCCAGTGGAGTGAGTTGACGCGCACGAGGGCGAGCACGGGGTGGCCGGACTCGACGTGGGCGCGGATGGTCGGCAGGGCTTCGTCGCCGCGGGTGGGGAGGAGGGTCGCGTCGAAGCCGTCCTGGCGCGCGACGCGCACGATGTCGGGGTGGATGGTTCCGAGCGATTCGGGGTCGAAGTTGGTGGCGGGCTGGTCCACGCTGAGTCGGAAACGGAGGCGTGCGGCGTCGGGATCGACGGCGTAGGCGCGGTAGACACTGCGGAGGCTGTGCAGGCCGCAGGTGTGCGGCTCGGTCTGGACCTCGGGGAGGATGGCGAGCGGCAGTCGCGAGGGCGGCGACAGTCCTGGCGCTGGGCTGTAGTTGGCGGAGTAGTAGCGCGGCGAGCCGACGCAGAAGCCGAGGAGGAAGACGACCTGGAGAGAGGCCGCGACGCCGAGGCCGAGGACGAGAGCGAGGCGGGCGGGTTTCATCGGCAGAGGGTCGACGCGCGTGTCAAGCAGGCGAGTTCAGGCTGCGAACGAGCGGACTTCAACATCGACACCGGATGACGCAGCCGCGAGAGCCTGTTGGAGGAGCGCGGCGGTCACTTCTTCGTTCACATACTGCTCGCCGCAGTTGTCGCAGACCTCGGCGGGCACGCCTCGAAAGACGATGGTTGTAGCCTCACCGGGGCCGATTCCCGGACGGTCGAGAGCGACCGTGACCGTTGCTGCGTGGGTGACACCTTGTCGGCAGATGGGGCACTTCATTGGCTCTTCCGACTACGGAACCCGTTGATCCAGCGTTCGGGATCCGGTTCGTACACCGTTATCACGACGATTGTATCACCTTCCTCGTCGAAGGCGGCGACGGCGTGCAGAGGGCGGCCCTCGACCCACCCCAGAATCAGCCTGACGGGGTAAGGCGGTTCGTCCGCTCGGTCTTCGATGATTTCGCCGGTCTCGAGCACCTCGCGGACGTCGGTCTCCGACACGAGCCAGTGAAACATCCGCTGTACGGTGTGAACGCGGAAGACCAGGCGGGGAGAGTCGGCCATCGGTCCATCAGATTAGCGAGTCCTGCTTGGGAATGTTGTGCGCCGGCGCCGTGTTCAGCGGCACCAGATCACCCCCCAGCCGCTCCCGCTGCATCTGCTTGGCTGTCTCCGCATCGGCGTAGTCGCTGTGGCAGGAGAGTTTGGCGGTGGCAGGCTCGTCTTCGGCCGGCGCGTGACGGCCGGCGCCTCGTGCCTTCTTTTTGGTCGCCAGTTTGTGGATTTCGTCGGGGGAGAGGACGCCGCGTTGGCGGAGGATGTCCTGTTGCTCGGGCGTCAGCGCGACCGAACGCACGGGTCGGCCGCGTTCGAAGCCTTCGGCCTTTCCGCTGGCGAAGTCCTGGATTTCCTTGCTGATTCGGACGGAGCACCAGTCGTGGCCGCACATGGCGCAGAAGTCGGTGTCGACGTCGAGGTCCTCGTCGTGGTAGGCGCGTGCGGTGTCGGGGTCGAAGGCGAGTTCGAAGTGCTTCTCCCAGTTGAGGGCGGCGCGGGCCTTGGTGAGTTCGTCGTCACGGTCGCGCGTGCCGGGGATGCCGAGGGCGACGTCGGCGGCGTGCGCGGCGATCTTGTAGGCGATGCAGCCCTGCTTGACGTCGTCGCGCTTGGGGAGGCCGAGGTGCTCCTTGGGGGTGACGTAGCAGAGCATGCTCGCGCCGTGGTAGGCGATGGCGGTGGCGCCGATGCAGGAGGTGATGTGGTCGTAGCCGGGGAAGATGTCGGTGACGAGGGGGCCGAGGACGTAGAAGGGCGCGCCGTGGCAGATTCGTCGCTGGACTTTGGCGTTGTACTCGATCTGGTCGAAGGGGACGTGGCCCGGGCCTTCGATCATGACCTGGACGCCGTGGCGCCAGGCGCGTTCGGTGAGTTCGCCGAGGGTTTCGAGTTCGGCGAGTTGGGCGTCGTCGGTGGCGTCGGCGAGGCCGCCTGGGCGGAGGCCGTCGCCGATGCTGAAGGTGACGTCGTATCGGCGCATGAGGCGGCAGATGTCGTCCCACATGTCGTACATGAGGTTTTCGCGGTTGTGGTGGAGCATCCACTTGGCGAGGAGTGAGCCGCCGCGCGAGACGATGCCGATGAGGCGGTTGCGGACGTACTTGAGGTGTGCGCGTCGGACGCCGGCGTGGATGGTGAAGTAGTCGACGCCCTGGCGGGCCTGGCGTTCGAGCATCTCCATGACGGCGGCCTCGTCGAGGTCTTCGAGCCGGCGGCCGATGATCATGGCGTAGATGGGGACGGTGCCGATGGGGACGGCGGAGTGGCGGCAGAAGGCCTCGCGGCACTCGTCGAGGTTGCCGCCGGTGGAGAGGTCCATGACGGTGTCCGCGCCCCAGCGGACGGCCCAGTCGAGTTTCTCGAGTTCCTCCGCGGTGCCGCTGGAAATGGGGGACGCGCCCATGTTCGCGTTGACCTTGGTGCGGCTGGCGCGGCCGATGCACATCGGGTCGAGGCGGTGGGCGAGGTGGTTGATGTTCGCGGGGATGACCATGCGGCCGGCGGCGACCTCGTCGCGGACCTGCTCGGGGGTGAGGTGCGGCTCTCGCTCGGCGACGCGGCGCATCTGGGGCGTGATGAGGCCGAGGCGGGCGTGGTCGAGTTGAGTGCGGGGAGTCTGGAGTCCTGAGTCTTGAGTCTTGAGTCCTGAGGCTTGAGGCTTGAGGCCTGAGGCCTGAGGCGCGGGGCCGGGAGCGGGGACGGCGCGGATGAAGCGGGCGATTTCGGGGTGGTTGTGGCCGGCGCAGCCTGTGGCGTGGTCGGGGGCTGGTTCGATGGTCCAGCCTTCGGGGAGGAAGTCCCAGGCGGTGCGCGGCGAGGGGGGGGGCGTGCGGGGGGTGTCGGGCGAGGAGAAGGCGAGGGGGCCGCCGATGTTGGGGGCGTTGGCGAAGGAGCCGGGCGTGGTGGCAGACGGCTCGCGGCCGGGGTTCGACGCGCCGCGGAGCGGGACGGCGAGGCGCTCGGTGGGGCGGTGCGCGTGCGAGTTGACAGCGTGATTCATCGCATTCCCTCCGCCGGTGCGAACCGGATCAGGTTCAACGGGTGCGTCTCAGCGGCGTTGAGGAGGCTCTGGGCACCGGGCACCAGGCACTCGGGGCCGCGCCCCGTGCGTTCGCGGGCAGTATAGGGGGCGGTCGGGCTGATCGGGATGGAGCGCGCAGGTCACGGTAGATTGGAGCGCGACCTTGGCGCGTAGGGAAGGCCGCATTCGGGGCATGGGGTGTCGGCCGGCAGGCCGACGCGCGGGTAGCCGCAGCGTGTGCAGCATGGCAGGTAGCCGAGGCGGCGCTGGAGCGCTCGACCGGCCCGTGGGCAGAGGGCCGCGACGACGAGCAAGAGAGCGCCGAACGAAACAAGGATCGTTCCGACTGTGCCCGCATAGCCCAACCCAAGAAGGGGAACCGCCACCATCGGCGGACGCAGTCCCACGTAGGCGCCGAAGTGGTGCAATGAGCAATCCTCGCAGAGGCAGCCGTTGTACCCCGTGGCTCGCTGTGCGTTGGCAACGCGCCACGTGATCACCGTTTGCGATGACCACAGCGCGCGTGCGCCCCAGATCATCAGCAGGATGGCCGAGATGGCGATGATGCACTGCAGTCGCCGCCAACGGTCGGGCAACAACTCCATGCCAGAGCATACGCGGTGCTGTGGATTCGGCTCCGTTCGGATCGACGAAGAACACGGCGGTGCGTGAGGTTCTCACACGTGCTCGTAGGCGAGGGTGCGTTTGACGCGGCGTCCGACTTCGCTCGCGTAGCGGCGCCCGAGGGTTTCGCGGTGCTGTTCGGCCCAGGCGGTGAGGGCGGTGGGGCCGGCGGCGGGGGCGTCGGAGTCGAGCAGGCCGCGCATGAGGCCGGTGATCTCCTCGCGGGTGATGATGACGTCGCGGACGACGGGGGAGAGGGCGTAGGCGACGGCGAGGCCGAGCCAGGGCGGGACGGGGACGATCGCGCGGCGGACGCGGAGGATGCGGGCGAGCGCGCGCACGAGGTCGATGTATGCGAAGGACTCGGGGCCGACGGCGTCGGTGGTCGTTGAGTCGTCGCGGTGCGCCTGGTCGATCATGAGGTCGGCCATGTCGCCGACGTGGAGGGGGCGTAGGCGGTAGTCGCCCTTGCCGAAGACGCCGACGACGGGGAGGTGGCGGACGGCCCATGCGATGTTGTTCACGAGGATGTCGCCGAGGCCGAAAAGGACGCCGGGGCGGACGATAGCGTGGGGCGTGCCGAGTGCGCGGAGGGCGTCTTCGAGTTCGTGCTTGCCGCGGTAGTAGGCGAGGTCGTCGGCCTTGTCGGCGTGGAGGATTGAGACGTGGACGATGCGGGCGACGCCGGCGCGGCGGGCGGCGTCGAAGAGGGACTTCGTGTTGGCGACGGCGGTGTCGAAGTTGAAAAGGCGGTGGTTGTAGCGGACCCAGTAGGTGTTGTAGAGGACGGCCGCGCCGTCGAGGGAGCGCGCGAGGGCGTCTGCGTCGTGGAAGTTGAGCGGGTGGATGTCGAGCCTCTCGCCGAAGGGGTTGGGGCGGTTCGGGGAGTTGGTGAGCGTGCGGACGCGCAGGCCGCGGGCGAGGAGGCGCTCGGTCACGGCGCGGCCTGTATAGCCGAGTGCGCCGGTGACGACGTGGAGGGGTGCGGGGGGCACGGGGGGAGTGTAGAAGGAAAATGGCCGTAGGAAGGTCGATTGGCGCTCGCTGGCTACTTGATCGTGGCCCATCCTTGAGTCGGGAGCATGCCCAAAGGGAAGGCGTCACCGCTGTACCAACCGACCACAACAGCCAGCCCTCCATCCCTGTGCAACAGCGGCTCGAACGGGCTGTGCGGCAGGGCGTTGAGCACGAGCAGCGTGATGTACGAGAACGTGAGCGCGAACGCACCGGGCGTGAGGGACTCGCTTCGCTCGGTAGTCATCGCCGGGTCGCGCCAGCCGACCGACGCGAGGGCCTGCTCCAGTTCCGGCAACTGGTGAAGCCCGATCGGGAGCGTCACTCCGCGCTTGTCCTCGGGCCACGTTCGGCCTTCCTCGAATCCGAAGAACTCGTCGAGCCGGTCGAACACGTCGTAGGCGGACACGGACGTGTAAGCCGGGTTGAGATCGACCTCGGGCACTTCAAACCAGAGCGCGGCGGTTGAGGCGGGAGGCGGCGCTTTCTTCACCAATACGGCGAGCCAACGCATGAAGGGGTCTAGCCCGGCTTCGAGCTGGTCGGCCTGCACGGTTCGCCACGCCCGGCCGCCGGGGGCGGATTGGATGGCTTCGAGCGCGACGGCAAGACCATCCGACATGCCGGGGCGCGTACGGGAGAGTTTGCGGAAGAGTCTGTACGCAAGCGAGGTTGGGTCTGAGGCCATGGTGCGCAGCATATGTCCGAGAGAGGGGCACAGGCGTGACGCCTGTGCCACCGGGGAGGGTGTTGCGGCGGGCCGGTATGCTGGGGGGATGAAGCGGGCACTGGGTGTCGTGGCGGCGTTGGTGATCGGGGCGGGGGCCTGGGCGGGGGACGGGCTGCTGGTGGTCGCGCCGCGGGAGTTGGCCGGTGCGCTGGGGGAGTTCGTCGAGTTCAAGCGCGAGCGGCTGACGACGAGGCTGGTGACGCTGGAGGATGCGCTGGCAGCGGGCGAGGGCGTGGACGACGCGGAGCGGCTGAAGCGGTATCTCTACGAGCGGTGGCGCGAGGGCGGCGTGCGGTACGTGCTGCTGGTGGGCGATGCGGACGTGATGCCGGTGCGGTACATGGTGCTGGACCGGTGGACGGAGCCGGCGTTTCACTACGCGTTCTATCCGAGCGACCTCTACTACGCGGACCTGGCGAAGCCGGACGGGTCGTTCGACGACTGGAACGGACGCACGGACGGGTTCCACGCGCACTACTTCGGCGAGGTGCGCGGCGAGACGAACAAGGACGACCCGATCAACTTCGACGGCGTGGATTACAGGCCGGAGGTCGGGCTGGGGCGGTGGCCGGTGAGCACGGCGGAGGAGGCGCGCGCCGTGGCCGCGAAGACGATGCGGCACGAGCGGGCGGTCGAGCAGGGCGGGGGGGAGTGGCTGGGGCGCGCGGGGCTGGTGATGGTGGGCGGGTGGATTGATGCGCGGCCGCGGTTCGAGGCGGTTCGGGCGCGGCTGGAGCCGGCGTGGGAAGTGGAGCGGATGTACTACGAGGGGGAGGCGTACGGCGTTCCGGGGCCGACGGAGCCGGGGCTGGTCGATCTGATCAACAGCGGGGTGCGTCTGGTGCTGCACGCGGGGCACGGGAACGACGACCTGTGGGAGCACTGCCTGAGCGTCGGGAGTTTGGAGCGGATGCGGAACGCGGATGCGCTGCCGGTGATGATGTCGGCGGGTTGCTCGACGGCGCGGTTCGCGACGCTGCCGCCGTATGAGGCGTATGAGGACGTGCATGGCGTCCGGCACGCGGGTACGAACACCGGTCAGGTGTTCACGGAGCCGCCGCCTGCGCCGGCGTGCTACGCGCGGGGCGAGTTCAACATGGCCGGGCTGGGGGAGCGGTTCGTGCGTGCGGGCGAGGGGGGGGCGGTGGCGTACATCGGGTGCAACACGGGGAGCCAGCCGTGCGGGCTGACGCTGATCGACGGGTTCGTGGACGGGCTGACCACGATCGAGGGGGCGCGGCTCGGGGACTGCTGGGCGCACGCGGTGTCGTTCTACTACGAACGAGAGAACCTGGCGACGATCGCGCCGGCGGAGAGTTGGTACCCGGCGAGCGTGTTCTTTCAGGGGATGAAGTTCATGCTGTTCGGGGATCCGTCGCTGCCGATGCGGGAGAAGTAGACATCTCACGCGGAGGCGCAGAGGCGCGGAGAGGGGAGTTGGCTACGGGGGGGGGATGTCGAGGGGGGTTGGGCCTTCGAGGGAGTGGTGGATGCGTTCGAGGGCGTCGAGGAGGGCGCGGCGCGCGGCGGGGGCGTGGGGGTTGTCGCGCTGGATGACGGAGAAGAGGTGGCCGGCGTCGGCGCGGACGGCGTCGACGGCGGCGCGCATGGCGTGGAAGGAGGGGGGGACGAAGGCGGCGTCTTCGCCGGCGCGGATGTCGATGAGGCCCTTGGCGATGAGGAAGGCGAGGGCGTGGGTCTCGGCCATGAGGCGGTCGTGGGCGTCGGCGTCCTGCTCGATGACGTCGCAGCCGAGGCGTTCGTAGAGGGCGCGGGCGCGCGCGCACGCGTCGGGGTGCTGATCGTTGGGGCAGACGACGACGCGGCGTGGTCGCTCGTTGCGGGCGAGGCTGACGGGGCCGAAGAGGGGGTGGGTGCCGATCCAGGGGATGCGGGTGCCGAGCGCGGCGCGCATGGCGGCGATGGGGGCGAGTTTGACGCTGCCGGCGTCGAGGATGAGGTGGCGGGGCGTGAGGTGCGGCGCAAGGTCTCGCAGGGCGGCGGGGATTTCGGGGACGGGGACGGCGAGGAGGATCGACTCGGTGCGCTGGGCGAGGTCGGCGAGTGAGTCGGCGCGGCGGGCGGCTGGGATGGTCGCGGCGGTGTCGAGGGCGAGGGTGCGAAGGCCGGCGGACTCGGCGAGGTCGGCGATGGCCGCGCCGAAGCGGCCGTAGCCGAGGATGGCGAGGGTGTGCGTGTCGAGCGTCATGGGAGGTCTGGGTGGCGCGGGTTCAAGGTATCATCGCGCGGCGGGGGGAGCAACAAGGAGTGTGCATCATGCGGTCGATGGTGATGGCGGCGGCGGTGGTGGTCGCGGCGTGTGCGCTGGGGTGCGCATCGGGCGGGAAGAGCGGCGAGGCGGGGGGCGTGACGCGCGTTGCGCTCGAGACGACGAAGGGGAGGATCGTGCTGGAACTGGACAGGGAGCGGGCGCCGGTCTCGACGGCGAACTTCCTGCGGTACGTGGATGAGCGGGCGTACGACGGGACGATCCTTCACCGGGTGGTGGCGGGGCTCGTGGTGCAGGGGGGCGGGCACGCGGCGGACCTGACGGAACTGCCGTCGCACGCGCCGATCGTGAACGAGTGGGGGAACGGGCTGACGAACGGGCGGGGGACGATCGGGATGGCGCGCGAGTCGGAGCCGGACTCGGCGACGCGGCAGTGGTACATCAACCTCGCGGACAACGCGCGGCTGGACATCGCGCGCGAGGTGAGCGGGAACGCGGGGTACGCGGTTTTCGGGCGCGTGGCGGACGGGATGGAGGTGGTGGACGCGATCGCGGCGTTGCCGACGCGGGAGGTGTCGGAGGACTTCAAGAGCGTACCCGTGGAGACGGTGACAGTCGTGCGGGCGCGGCGGGTCAGATGATCTCACGCGGAGGCGCAGAGGCGCGGAGAGGAGGACCGCGAGGATGGGAAATGACGAGACGCGTGACGACGATGATTGTGAATCGGGGGCTGGGGCCGGGTTTGTCTGCCTCCGCGTGAGCCTCTTTGAGAACTTGTGAATCCGTGGTATGCTGCCCGCAAAGGAGGCTTGCCATGCGATTTTCACGGGGGTTGGCGGCGTTGGCGGCGGCGTGCGCGCTGCTGCTGACGGGGTGCGAGCAGCGGCTGACGGAGGACAACTACGAGTCGATCGGGGACGGGATGACGATCGACGAGGTGTTCTCGATCCTGGGTGACGGTGAGAAGCAGGCCGCGGCGGGCGTGGGGATCGACTCGTCGGGGCTGATGTCGCGTTCGCAGCAGGACAGCCGGGCGGAGTACGTGTGGTCGGAGAGCGGGCGGACGGTGACGATCATGTTCCGGGACGGGAAGGTGATCTACAAGACGAAGAGCGGGTTTTAGGATTCGGCGCGGAACCTGTTTGTTCGTGCGCTGATCCCCCGCTGAGCGTGCGCGGGAGGGCGCGCGCGGCGTTCACGCCCAGACGAGGATGTCCTCGAGGGACTTGCGTTGGATGTCGGGGACGGTGCAGTCGTCGGCGGGGTAGCCGAGTGGGATGAGGAGGAAGGGGCGTTCGTGGTCGGGGCGGTTGAGAACGCGGGTGAGGAAGCCCATCGGGCTGGGGGTGTGGGTGAGGGTGGCAAGGCCGGCGTGGTGGGCGGCGGCGAGGAGGATGCCGACGGCGATGCCGACGCTCTCGTTGACGTAGTAGGTCTGGCCGCCCTCGTCGGTGCGCGCGAGTTTGAAGACGACGATGAGCCAGGGGGCGACTTCGAGGAAGTTCTTGTGCTCGTCGGTGCCGAAGGGGTGGAGGTCGCGGAGCCACTCCTCGTTGGCGCGGCGGTGGTAGAACTCGCGCTCCTCGGCCTCGGCGGCGAGACGGATTTCGCGCTTGATCGCGGGGTCGGCGACGGCGACGAAGCGCCAGGGTTGCTTGTTCGCGCCGCTCGGGGCTGTGCCGGCGGCGCGGACGATCCACTCGACGGTGTCGCGGGAGACGGGGCGATCGGAGAACTGTCGCACCGTGCGGCGGCGGCGGACGATGTCGTAGAAGGTCCGCGCGGCCTCCTCGGCGGGGCGGCCGGGGTCGTGGCGATCGAGCGGGACGAAGCGCGGCTGGGACATCAGAAGGCTCTCGCGGCGGCGAAATGAGGAATCTGGGACCGATCGGGGGCGAATGGTGACACTGCGGGCGGTTCGCGGTGTCCTGGAGGATGACGCCCGAGCGACGGGCGACGAGGACTGTACCACGACCCGAACGGGGAACGGACGGAGGACACCATGAAGGGTTACACGAGGATGGCGGCGGCGGTGGTGGTGGCGCTGGCGGGCGCGTGCGGGGGCGCGGGTGCGGGCGGGCCGCCGACGGACCCGCTGGCGACGATCCGGACGATGGACGACCTGCGTTCGGCGGGGCCGACGAACGCCGCGCTGGTGTACTACCGGGCGATCATCGGGCTGCCGAGTTTGAACGACGGCGAGATCAAGGCGGCGATGATCGACGGCGACGAGTCGGGGATGACGCGCGAGGCGGCGGCGAAGAAACTGGAGGAGTTGCAGGGCGCGATCAATACCTTCTGCCGCGCGGCTGCGATGGAGGAGTGCGACTTCGGGCTGGACTTCGACCACGGGTTCGAGTTGCTGCTGCCGCACCTGGGGAAGATGCGGATGGCGGCACGGTTGATCGCGAGCGATGCGGTCCGGCTGGCGGAGGCTGGGCAGGCGGACGAGGCGGCTGAGCGGCTGGCCGCGCTGTACGGGATCGCGCGGCACGTTGCGGACGACGGGACGCTGATCAGCAGTCTGGTTGGCGCGGCGGTCGCGGCGCTCGCGAACCAGGGCGTGGAGCGTCTGCTGTCCGAGGGGAAGATGGGCGAGGCGGGCCGGGTCGCGCTGGAGGCTGCGTTCGAGCGGCTGGGTGATGACGATCCGTTCCACACGCGGCGATGGAGGGGGCGATCGTGAGGGTGTGGCTGGCGGACCTGATCGCGCGGGATGGCGTGGACCGGTTCATCGGATTCATCGCGACGGGGCAGATCGAGGCCGAGGAAATCGAGCGGATGCGGACGCTGACGCCGGCGGAGGCGACGGCGGCTGTCGAACGGGCGGTCGAGTACTACGAGCACGCGCTCGGCCTGTGGGAGAAGGCGGACGCGGTCGATCGGCTGACCGCGCTGGGGCAGGTGGCGTCCGGCGGGGGGTACGGGCCGATCGGGAAGCACATCTGCGCGAGCGTGGCGAAGGCGTACGAGTCGGATCGGCGCATCCGCGGCGAAACGGCGAGCGCGTTCGAGAAGGTTCGCGCGTACCGGCCGGTGCAGAAGCCGGCGGCGAAGCCCGCGAGGTAGCGCGTGGACGACCTGCGCACACTGCTGCTGCGGACGCATCGCGGCCACGAGCCGTCGGCGCGGCGCCTGTGGGAGGCGCAGGCGCCGCGGCTCGTGGCGGTTGCGCGGGCGGTGCTGGGGCGGCGGGGCGGGGCCGGGGACGCGGAGGACGCGGTGCAGGCGGTGTTCTGCCGCGTGCTGGAACTGGACCGGGCGTCGGTTCGGTCGGTGCGCGATCCGGCGTCGTGGCTGGCGCAGATGACGCGGCGCGAGTCGCTGAACATGCTGCGGTCGGCGCGTCGCGCGGCGGCGCGGGAGCGTGAGCACGACGGCGGGAGCGCGGACGGGCGCGCGGAACGCGATGCGGGGCTGGCGGGCGCGCTGGCGGCGTTGCCGAGGCATCTGCGGGAGGTGGTGGTGCTGCGGCACACGGCGGGTCTGACGTTCGAGCAGGTGTCGCTCGCGCTGGGGGTGAACAGGAACACGGTGGCGTCGCGGCACCGGCTGGCGATGGAGCGGCTGCGTGGCGTGTTGGCGGGTGGGGACGGGTTGAACACGGGACGAAGGAGCGAGCCATGCACGACGATCTCGAACGGCGCTTGAGCGAGATGGCGGCGGGTGCACCTCCCGCGCCGGAGGCGTTTCTGGGTCGAGTGCGGCGGCGTGGGCGGCGTCGGCAGGCCGCGCTGGTGGGCGTAGCGGCTGCGGTGATCGGCGTTGCCGGACTTGCGGTCGTGGTGGGGCTGCCTTCGCCGGGGCGTGGCGGCGTTGGCGAGGAGTCGCTGCCGATCGCGGGGGATGAGCGGCGGGGGTTGCCCGAGGAGGCGGTGTCGCTGGTCGGGTACAGAAGCCTTGCGAACGGGAGCGGTGCGCCCGCGTCGCGCAACGGGTTCGATGGGGAGCCGACGCTTGGGCGGCTGCGGTTTTCGGGGGAGTGGGCGGACAGGCTGTGAGAGGGGCTGGAGGGGGGATCGCGTTCGGGCCGATATCGGGGGCATGGGACGCTGGCGTCGGGGTTGTGGTGCGCGCGGTGTGGTGTGGTCGGCTGCGCTGCTGGTCGGCGCGGGAGTGAGTTCGGGCGCGCAACCGGACGGAGATGAGGAGGCGGTGTCGAGGCCGAGCGGGGCTGGTCGGCTGGTGCGTGTGTTTGACTTCGAGGAGCGGGGTACGAACCCGCTGCCGACGCCGATGGGCTGGTTGCGGGCGCAGCACGATCCGCGTGTGCCGCGCGACCGGCCGGGTTTCCCGCTGTGGAACGGGGCGACGCTGGACTACGGCGTGGCGGCGCGGGGCGAGGGGTCTGTCCGGCTGCCGGTGAGCGGCGGGAGCGCGAGCCTGCGGCTTGATCCGGGCGTGGTGCTTGTCTTCCCGGATGCGGACTACCTGGTGGTGGCGCGGGTGCGAACGGAGGGCGTGGAGCACGCGCGGGCGCGGGTGTCGGCGCGGTTCCTGGACGGGGAGGGGAGGGCGATCGCGGCGTCGGAGGCGCGGAGCGCTGCGCTGAGGACGGAGGGTCGGTGGGAGCGGATCGAGGTGGTGCTGCCCGGGCTTCACTCGGATGCGGTGTCGCTGCAGATTGATCTCGAGTTGTTGCAGCCGCGCGAGTTCGAGCCGCGGGCGCACGAGCGTTTCGAGGTCTGGCCGGAGGACTTCTCGGGTTCGGCGTGGTTCGACGACGTGGCGATCATCCAGTTGCCGAAGGTGGAGTTGAGCACGGCGTCTCCCGGGAACGTGGTTGCGTTTCCTGAGTCGCCCGAGTTGACACTGCACGTGCGTGACCTGACGGGGGAGCGGGTGCGCAGCCGCGTGGCGGTGTACGACGCTCGGGGGCGGCAGATCGACGAGCGGACGGACGAGTTCGGCGGCGGACGGGCGACGATCCCGTGGCGGCCCGCGCTGGACGGGTACGGGTGGTACCGGGCGGTCGCGGAGTTGCATACGGAGGAGGGGCGGATCGGGTCGGCGTTCGTGGACTTCGCGTACGTGGAGGAGGCGCTGCCGGTGGCGCCGCGGTACGGAGGGCGCGACTCCGCGGGCCGGCGCGGGGCGACGATCGCGGGGTCGCCGGACCGTGCGCGTTTCGGGCTGACGCTGCGCGAGATGCACCCGCTGGTGGCGCAGGAACTGGTGGAACTGACACGGCGTGCGGGGACGGGTTCGATCTCGCTGCCGTTGTGGAGCGCGGACCTGGCTGTGGACGGGCTGGACTCGAGGCTGGAGGCGCTCGAACCGCTGCTGGGGGGGCTGTACTCGGACTGGCAGCGGATGTCGATCGTGCTGCCTGTGGTGCCGGATGAGTTGGCGGCGTCGTCGGGGGTGGGTCCGGAGGATGTGGTGGGCGCGCTGGCGTCTGGGACGGCGTGGGAGCCGTATCTTGCGGATGCGTTGTACCGGCTGGGGCAGAAGGTGCAGCGTTGGGAGTTGTGGCCTCCTGGCTCGGAGTTCGCGGCGTTGCGTCCCGGGCTGAGCGAGGCGCTGCGTGCGGCGCGTTCGGGCATGTCACGGTTCGCGGCGTCGCCCGCGCTGGCCGCGGGGTGGCGTGCGGATCTGCCGGCGTCGGAGCCGCTGCTGGAGCAGCACTCGGGGCTGAGCGCGTTGAGCGTGCACGTGGAGCCGGACCTGCCGCCGGATGCGATCGGGCATCTTGCGGCGGGGTGGGCGGCGCCGCTGGCGGGGGGAGCGGACGCGACGGGTCGTCCGGACCTGTCGCTGGTGATCGGGACGCTGGACGGGGACGAGTACGGGCACCGTGCGGTGGCGGACGACTTCGTTCGCCGGGCGGTGGTGTTCTGGGCGTCGTTCGAGCGTCGGACGAATGAGTATGGGGATGCGCGGAATCGGCTGGTGGTTGAGGCGCCGTGGCGTGTGGTTGGCGATCGGAGGCCGCGGGTGATGCCGACGGCCGCGCTGCCCGCGTTGCGTGCGACGGTCGGGAGGCTGGCGGACCGAGAGGTGGTTGCGGAGTGGCCGGTTGCGGAGGGGGTTCGGTGCTACGTGCTCGCGCCCGCGCCGTGGGCGTCTTCGCAGCGGGGGGGGGCGATCGTGGCGTGGCTGGAGCAGCCGCGGGAGAGCGGGAGCGTGGCGATCGAGGCGACGCTGGGAGAGGGCGCGATCACGGTGTTCGACGTGTACGGGAACGCGAGCGTGGTCGAGCCGGAGCGGTCGGCGGACGGGCTTCGGCTGGTGCATCGGGTGCCGATCGGGGCATCGCCGGCGTTCGTGGAGGGGATCGACGCGGACCTGGTGCGGTTTCTGGCGTCGGTGCGGATCGACCCGACGGAGGTGCAGTCGGCGGCGACGGAGCGCGAGCACCTGGTCGTGTTCAGGAATCCTTGGCCGGTGGGGTTGATGGGTCGGATGATCGTGGTCAGCCCGGGGGGGTATCACGGCGATGCGTCGGTGAGCGAGCGGCAGTGGACGATCACGCCGCGGACGGCGGCGTTCAGCGCTGCGCCCGGAGAGCGCGTGACGATCCCGCTGTCGGTGGCGATGCGTCCGACGGAGGAGGCGGGGCCGGTGCGGTTCGTGCTGGACTTCCACCTGCGGGCGACGGCGGACTACGGGTGGGTGCGGGTGGCATCGACGGCGGAACTCGCGGTTGAGGGGCTTGAACTGGACATCGTGGCGCGGCCCGCGCCGGGTCCGGACGGGCCGCACCTGGTCGTCGAGGCGGTGATCACGAACTCGAGCGATGAACCGATCACGCTCGAAGCGTCGGCGACCGCGCCGGGCTATCCGAGGTCGCGCACGGCAGTGACGGAACTCGGACCCGGTGAGCAGACGGTGCGGGCGTTCCCGTTCCCGGATGGGATGGAGCGGTTGCGGGGGCAACGCGTGGTGGTGAGCGTGTCGGCGATCGATGGGTCGGCGCGGCTCAACAAGGGCGTGAGCGTGCCGTAGGCATGAGGGCGAAGAGCGCGGACTGAAGTCAGCGGCTCTGAGCGAGTGAACGCACTGCCCCGGTTCTATCGCTTGCCGAGGATGAAGATGGCGTAGCCGGGTTCGTGGGCGAAGGCGTCGATGCCTTGTTCATCGACGACGGCGAGGACGCGCAGGGGGGAGCGGGCGATGACGCCGAGCCACTGCGTGAGGTTGTAGGTGCGCAGGCGGTAGGCGGCGTCGCAGTGCTCGACGCGGCCGCGGCGGGTGATGGTGAGGTGGCTGACGACGAGTTCGGAGCGCGGCTCGGGGTTGGCGGCGTCGCCGGGTGGGATGTACTGGACGACCTGGCGGACGTGGGTGTCACCTCGGCGTCCTTGCCAGTGGTCCTCGGAGGGTTCCTCGTGGGCGTAGGCGGTGATGCTGAGTCCGACGGCGTAGACGCCGCCGGGGCGGAGGACGCGGGCGATCT
>DAOMNQ010000021.1:18674-48047 GCA_035443945.1 Phycisphaerales bacterium
TCGAGGTCGAATCCGGAGATGTACCCTTCCTGTTTGAGGACGCGGGCGATCTCGCGGAGGTGCGCGGCGAGTGACCGGCCGTCGGGGAGGTGGCGGATGGTGTTGATGAGGCAGAAGGCGAATGCAACCGAGTTCGAGTCGATGACGCCGGAGAGGTCGGTTACGTCGGCGAGTTCGATGCGGCAGCGGGCGGATGAGCGGATGGCGCGGAGCCGGGCGCGGGCGTACTCGACGGAGGCGGGGTGGAGGTCGATGCCGATGCAGTCGATGCCGCGGCGGACGGCGGCGCGGAGGTAGCGCGCGGTGCCGCAGGCGGGTTCGAGCCAGGTTCCGCGTCCGGGCCGCCAGCGCGGGAGGAAGCGGCGGCAGATGGCTTCGAGTCCTGCGACTTCGTCGGCGGTGCCGTCGGCGTGGAGGATGTCGTAGATGAGCGGGTCGTCGTAGAAGCCTCCGCCGGTGGTGTCCATGTGGGGGCAGAGTAGGAAGGCGAGTAGAGAGAGTGGAGAGGGGAGCGCGGACTGAAGTCCGCGGCTCGGAGCCGGGGGGGGCGTGCGGGGGCGTGATCAGTGGAGGACGCGGTAGACCTCGGCCTGATCGGTGAGACCCTGGGCGACCTTTTCGGCGGCGTCCTCGCGCATGGGGTGGAAACCGCCGTCCACAGCGGACTGGTAGAGCGTGACGCCGTCGGCGCGCTGGGCGGTGAGGCGGCGCAGTTCGTCGTTCATGGACATGATCTCGTAGACGGCGACGCGGCCGCGGTAGCCCGCGCCGAAGCAGGCCTCGCAGCGTGAGCCGTCGTGGGTCTGCGCGCCGCCGCAGGCGGGGCAGACGCGGCGGACGAGGCGCTGGGCGAGGACGGCGAGGAGGCAGGAGGTGACGAGGTACGGCTCGACGCCGATGTCGATGAGTCGGGGGATGGCGCTGGGGGCGTCGTTGGTGTGGAGTGTGGCGAGGACGAGGTGTCCGGTGAGGGAGGCCTGGATGGCGAGTTGGGCGGTCTCCTTGTCGCGGATTTCGCCGACGAGGATGACGTCCGGGTCCTGGCGGAGGAGTGCGCGGAGTCCGGTGGCGAAGGTGACGCCGCGCTTTGGGTTGACCTGCATCTGGCTGATGCCGTCGAGGTGGTATTCGACGGGGTCTTCGATGGTCATGACGTTGCGCGAGCCGCGGTCGACGCGGCCGAGGGCGGCGTAGAGCGTGGTGGTCTTGCCTGAGCCGGTCGGTCCTGTGACGAGGATCATGCCGGTGGGGCGGTCGATGAGGTCGAGCAGTTGGGCCTGCATGCGCTTGGCCATGCCGATCTCGTCGAGGGAGAGTTGGGTCTGGCTCTGGTCGAGGAGTCGGAGGACGAGGCGCTCGCCGAAGACGGTGGGGATGCAGGAGAGGCGGACGTCGACCTTTTTCTGGCCGATGCGGACGGAGGTGTGGCCGTCCTGTGGGCTGTGGCGGTTGGCGATGTCGAGTTCGGTCATGACCTTCATGCGGCTGGAGATGGCGGGCGCGAGGGACATGGGGGGGGTGAAGGCGTCGACGAGCATGCCGTCGATGCGGAAGCGGATGACGAGGCGGTTCTCCTGGGGGTGGACGTGAACGTCGCTTGCGCGGCGTCGGAGGGCCTCGAAGAGGATCATGTTGACGAGGCGGATGACGGGGGTCTGGCGGGCGAGGGAGAGGAGGTCGGTGGAGGAGGAGAGTCCGGCGGCGGCGGACTCGATGGCGGACTGGTCGAGGGGGAGTTCCTCGATGATTTCGGTGACGAGGTCGCCGCGCTGCTCGTAGCCGCGGTTGAGGACGTTGGCGACGGCGACGCGCGGGGCGAGGACGATGCGCAGGGGCATGGAGAGGAGGTCTTCAACGAGGTTGAAGACGGCGGGCTGCATGGGCTGGCTGGTGACGACGGTCATGGTCTGGCCGTCGCTGGCGAGGCCGGCGACCTGCTGCTGGCGGGCGAGGTCGGCGGGGACGACCTCGTAGAAGCGGCTGGCGGAGTCCTGGAGGCGCGGCTCGGGGTCGAAGGGGAGTCCGGTGCGCTCGGCGAGGCGTGTGAGTGCCTGCTGCTCGTCCATGGCGAGCATGGCGAGCATGATGTCCCAGGGGTCGGAGTCGGAGCCTTCGGCGCGGGGGAACTGGCGGAGTTTGTCGGGGCTGACGCGGAGGGGGCCGAGGAGGTCGGCGACGCGGGCGAACTCGTCGGTGGCGAGGGCGCGCGCGGGGGTGGTGGCGGCGTGCCGGCCGTTGGTGCGTTCGCCGGGGCCGAGGAGTCGGCGGATGCGCATCAGTGGCCGTCCTCGGGTCGGATGCGGTGGACGGTGCCGGGGAGGGGGGGGGGTTCGGGGGCGTCGGTGGCGGGGTCGATGAGGCGCATGGGGGAGGGCTTGAGTGAGGGGAGGTCGGGGGCGAGTTCGGCGCGCTCCTGCGGGCCGCGGGTGAGGAGTCGTGCGTCGTAGAAGTCGGTGTCGGTGAGGATGCGCGGGGTGATGAAGACGTAGAGGAGCGCGCTGCTCTTGACCTTGTTCGTGTCGCGGAAGAGCAATCCGAGGAGAGGAATGTCGCCGATCAAAGGCACCTTGACGACGGTGTTGCGCACGTCCTCAACTGTAATCCCGCCCACAACGATGGTCGTATCCGATGGGATCGTCACAGCATCGGACCTGATGGTCCGCTCAACGATCGGCGGCGGCAGGCCTGCCTGCCCGGCTCCGACAAAGTTGGAGAGTGTGATCTCGTACCGAAGCCGAAGGTAACCTGCTTCGGAAATGCTCGGTGTCGCCAGCAGCGTTGTACCCGCGCGCTCGTAGCCGCCGAACGAAACCTGGTCCGTCGTCTGGCCGACAGTGGTGGTCGTCGTCGGCTGAAGCTCAACGCTCGTGATTTCAGCCTCCTCATTGTCATTCACGAGCAGTTGGGGCGAGGAGAGGATGCGACCGTCGGTGTCACGCTGGATGGCGTTGAGTATGAAGGGGACATACTCGCTCTTGATGAGCGCTGCGGTGAGGCCCGCGAGATTCGCGGCGGGGAGTTTCGGGTCCGTGAAGTCCCCGCCGGACTCGCCCAGCCCGAAGTTGGTGGCGCCGCGGAACTGCCCCGCCTTCAACTGGCTCTCGACGGCGAGGCGGAAGTCGGTGGAGTCGCTGACGGCGAGGATGCGGGCCTCGATGTAGACCTGGGGCCTGCGCTGGTCGAGTTTGTCGATGAGGTCGGCGAACTGCTTCTGGAGCCGCTGCTGGGCCTTGACGAGGACGGTGTTGGTCGGCTCGAAGGCGACGACGAAGGCCGTCTCGGCGGTGGCGGTGAAGCCGGCGTCTTCCTGCCCCGGGGCAGCGATGAAGACGGAGGTGGGCTGCACGCCGCCGCCCGTCGTGCGCGCGACGCCCGGCAGGAGGGGCGAGGTGCCGGTGGCGGTGGAGCCTTCGATGAGGCCCATCATGAGGTCGGCGAGCGCGGTGGCATCGACGTTGCGGACCTTGTACTCGCGGATGACGATGCGTTCGTCCTCGGTGCCGAAGGTGTCGATGAGGCGTTCGAGTTGCTCCTGCTGGACCTCGGTGCCGTAGTAGACGATGAGGCCGCGGCGTTCATCGACGACCATGACGGAGCCGCCGCCGCCCGGCTCGGCCTGTCCGAGGAGGCCGGCGGCCTGCTGCTGACGCTGCTGCTGCGCGGTGAAGACGGCGAAGGGCGACTGCTGCTGTCCGGTCGCCTGGGTGTCGAGCGTGACGACCTGCCCCATGCCGCGGCGGCTGGCGAGGTCCGCGATGGCGCGTGCGGATGAGCCTGCGAAGAACTGCCTGGGTGTGAGTTCGGTGGGTCGGTCGATCATCTCGATGACGCCGCGGACGCGTTCGGCCTCGGCCGGGTAGCCGCGGAAGTAGAGGGCGTTGGACTGGGGATCGACGGTGAGGCGGTCGGCGAGGTTGTCCAGCCCGCCGCCGAGGCCGAGGGCTGCGGCGGCGGGATCCTGCTGCTGGGTGCGTTGGCGGGTGGCCTGGCTCTGGCCGACGAGTTCGATGGCGCGGTCGCGTGCGGCGGAGGCGGAGACGAAGCGCAGGTCGATGCGCGTCTGCACCATGCCGTTGTAGTGTTCGAGGAGGCGAGAGACCATCTCCTCGACGTGGCGGACGCGGCGCGGGGAGTCGGTGACGACGATGAGGCCGAGGTCGTCGAGGTAGGCGATCTGCGATCCGCCCTGCCTGGGCTGGCCGGGCGTGCTGCCGGGTTCGAGGGCGGAGCGCAGGGCGGAGGGACGGACGTTTG
This sequence comes from Phycisphaerales bacterium, assembly GCA_035443945.1. GTDB lineage: Bacteria > Planctomycetota > Phycisphaerae > Phycisphaerales > UBA1924 > CAADGN01. Next base: position 22,929 of record DAOMNQ010000021.1, read on the forward strand.
GCGTGGGGACGATGCGGGTGGTTGCGAAGTCCTCGGCGAAGGACTGGGGGACTTCGTTGGCGGGCTGGATGCGGTAGAAGCCTGCGGCGTCGCGGACGATGGAGTAGTCGTGCTGGTCGAGGAGGGCTTCGAGGAGTGTGAGGAGTTGGGAGCGTTTGACGGTCTGCGAGGCGTTGAAGGTGACCTGGCCTGTGAGCGTGCCCTTGACTGAGACGTTGATGCCGAGCGTCTCGGTGACGTAATCGACGAGGGCCATGAGTTCGACGGCGTCGGAGAAGGCTGGGATGGTGATGTCGTCGTCGGGCTGGCCGATGGGGACGGTGTCGGCGGGTGGGGCGTCCTGCAGCGCGAGTGCGGTGCATGGCGCGGCGAGGAGCGCGGCCGCGAGCGCGCTCGCCAGAGACCTCCCCCACTTCCCCCACTGCGGATGGGAAACCGACGAACGGACCGGGCGTTGCGGTGTCACGGGCGTCCCTCCTTGCACGGGGCCGCTAGGTTATACCAACTCGGCGGGGAACGGCTGAAGGCCCGGGAAACCACGATGCGGATCGTCAGTCTGCTGCCCTCGGCGACGGAGACGCTGTGCCTCATCGGCGGGCGGGGGATGCTGGTGGGGCGGTCGCACGAGTGCGACTTCCCGGACGGCCTGGAGGGCGTGCCGACGCTGACGGCGGCCCGGACCGGGCATGGCGACGCCGCGGCCATCGACGCGCAGGTGCGACAGCAGTTGGCAGAGGGCCGATCGCTCTACACCATCAACGAGGCCGGGATCGCGCGATTGCGGCCGGACCTGATCCTGACGCAGGACGTGTGCTCGGTCTGCTCGATCGACGTGGAGACGGTGCGGCGGCTGGTGCAGCGGATGACGCCGCGGCCGCGGGTGCTGAGCCTGAACCCGACGACGGTGGAGGGCGTGCTGGACGACGTGGTGATCGTCGGGGAGGCGGCGGGGCTGGCGAGCGGGGCGCGCGAGGCGGCGCTGCGGCTGCGGGAACGGCTGTTTCGGGCGCAGGAGTTCGTGCCGCCGTATGTGGACGGGCCGGTGGTCGGGTTCCTGGAGTGGACGGAGCCGCTGTTCATCGCGGGGCACTGGACGGTGCAGTTGATCGAGCGGGCAGGCGGGCGGCACCCGCTGAACCCGACGGCGGCACGCGAGGACGCGGGCGCGGCGGAGGGGCCGCAGCAGGCGGGGCGAACCGCGGGCCGGTCGATCGCCGTGCCCGCGGAGGTGTTCGCCGGCGTGCGGCCTGATTGGCTGGTGGTGTGCCCGTGCGGGCTTGGGCTGGAGCGGGCGTGGGAGGAGACGGCGCGGCTGGCGCGCGAGGCGTGGTTTCGCTCGCTGCCGGCGGTGCGCGCGGGGCGCGTGGCGGTGGTGGACGGGAACCAGATGTTCAACCGCCCTGGGCCGCGGCTGGTGGATGCGTATGAGTGGCTGGTGGGGTGGGTGCAGGGGCGGGCGGAGTTGATGCCGCGCGGGTTTCCGTGGCGGGCGTGGGAGGAATAAGCGGGGCGCGAGCCTCCCGTACCATGCGGCCATGCTGCAGCAGGTTGACCCTCGGAACCGCGACATTCTGGTGAACATCAACGGTCGGCTCGTACATCGGGACGAAGCGGGGGTGTCGCCGTTCGACTCGGCGGTGCAGGGCGGGGACGCGGTGTGGGAGGGGCTGCGGGTCTACGACGGGAGGATCTTCAGGCTGCGCGAGCACCTGGACCGCCTGCGGGGGAGCGCGCTCGCGCTGGCGTTCGAGACCATCCCGAGCCACGCCGACATCACGGAGCAGGTGCGCCGGACGCTGGAGGCGAACGGCATGCGCGACGGCGTGCACATCCGGCTGACGCTGACGCGGGGCGTGAAGGTGACGAGCGGGATGGACCCGCGGCTGAACCGGAGCGGGCCGACGCTGATCGTGCTGGCGGAGCACAAGCCGCCGGTGTACGGGTCGGGTGGGATCACGCTGGCGACGAGCAGCGTGCGCCGGTTCCCGCCGGACTGCCTGGACCCGAAGATCCACCACTGCAACCTGATCCAGTCGATCCTGGCAAAGATCGAGGCGACGAACGCCGGCGCGGACGATGCGCTGATGCTGGACGTTCGCGGGTTCGTGGCGGAGACGAACGCGACGCACGTCTTCATCGTGACGCGCGGCAAGGTCGAAACCAGCCGGGCGGTGGCCTGCCCGGAAGGCATCACGCGGGCGGCGGTGCTGGACCTGTGCCGCGAGAACGGGATCGAGCACGAGGTGCGCGACATCTCGCCGATGGAGGTGTACAGGGCGGACGAGGTGTTCTGCACCGGGACCATGGGCGAGATCGTGCCGGTGATGAAAGTTGACGGGCGCACGATCGGCACGGGCGAGGCGGGGCCGGTGACGCGGCGGATCCAGGGCCTGTTCAGGGAGATGACGGCGCGGGAGGGAGAGCGGGTGGTGGAGTGAGGCGCGGGTGTGAGCCGAGAGATTGGGGTAGGATTGGGCGACGGGCCGCTTTGGAGCACACCATGTTCGACCGCATCGTGTCCGATCCCGCGATTCTCGGCGGCAAGCCGTGCGTGAAAGGCACGCGGCTGAGCGTCGAGTTCATCCTCGAACTCGTGGCGAGCGGGGCGTCGCGCGATGACATCGTGCGCAAGTACCCGCAACTCTCGCCGGAGGACGTCGGGCAGGCGTTGGAGTTTGCGGCCCGTTCGCTCAAGAACGAGATCGTGATCGACACGAGGCTGGCGGGGTGAGGCTCCGCGACCTGCGCTTCCAGGCTGACGAAAACTTCGATCCGGAGGTGGTCGCGCACCTTCGGGCCGATGGATGGGACGTTGTCACTGCCCGTGAATCGGGGCTGCTCGGGAAATCGGACGAGGAAGTCCTCCGCCAAAGCGTCGCCGCCGGACGAGCCGTGCTGACTCACGACGGCGACTTCGGAGGGCTTGTCGTTGCCGGAAAGGAGCCGGTCATCGGCATCGTTTACCTGCGCCCGGGCCACATCAGGCCGGAGTTCACACTCGCCACGATTGCGGCGGTGGTCGAGGCGCACTTCGACATCGAACCGCCGTTCATCCTCGTCGCACGTCAACGGAGCGGACGCGTCTCGGTTCGCGTTCGGAGCCTGGCGCGGCCCTGAATCGGTCATGCTCCGTGAACGTGCGGGCCGGGCATTCCCACGAGACACCGTGAGTCGCGTATTCGGTCACTGCTCGCCGTGGCACCCGCACGACGGGCCGCATCGGCCTCGTGCCTGCTCCTCCGGCGCGCACTCGGCGCGGGGGCCGAGGAAGCGGTCGATCTTGGCCTGCAGATAGACGTTGTGGTGTTCGAGGTGCCAGGTCGTGCCGACGACGACGTCGCGGAGGGTGATGCGGCCGCGCTCGGGGTGGAGGGCGGGGCGGGACCACTGTTCGGGCGTGAGGGCCATGAGCAGTTCGGTGGTCCAGCGGCGGAGGGTGTGGATGGCGGCGACATAGCCGGCGACGGGCTGGCGGAGGTCGGGCGTATAGAGCGCGCTGTCGGCGAAGGCCATCTCGTCCCAGACGGCCAGCACCGGGTTGTCCTCGGCGAGGATGCGGCGGATGCGGAACGTCATCACGAGTTCGGCATCGGCGAGGTGGCCGAGGAGGACGCGGACGGGCCAGCGGCCGACGCCTGAGTCGGGGAGGAAGGCGGTGTCGAGTTGCCCGTCGTCGAGGTCGAAGAGGCGGGGGTCGAAGTTCTCGACGCCGCGGCGGTAGCGGAGGATGAGGGCGGGGGTGTCAAGGGCGTCGATCTCGCGGCCGATCTCGGGGTGGCCCGCGACCGCGCCGACGGGGGTGGATGAGGTGGTCATGGGGGATTGTTCGCAGGTGGAGGGGTGCGGGCGACGGGGCACGATGGGTGGATAGGCTGAGGGCATGAGTGAACGCCGCCTGGCGCTGCGGGTCGTGACGATGCCGCGGGAGACGAACCAGTACGGGACGATCTTCGGCGGGGTGATCCTGAGTTACATCGACCAGGCGGGGTTCGTCGAGGCCCGGCGGCACGGGCAGCACCGGTGGGTGACGGCCTCGATGGACCGGGTGGACTTCACGGCCCCGGTCCACCTGGGGGACATCGTGTCGTTCCACACCGAGACGGTGCGGATGGGGACGAAGAGCGTGACGGTGCGGGTGGAGGTGGAGGCGGAGCGGTACACGACGGGGGAGACGGTGGCGGTGACGAGCGCGACGGTGACGCTGGTCTCGGTGGACGCGAGCGGGCGGCCGATCCCGTTTCGGGAGAGGCCGACGACGGGGGGGTGAGAGATCGGGTAGACTGGGGCAATGTCGGGGGCGATGTTCGTGGAGATCGGGCGGACGGGGCCTGCGCTGGTCGGGCGGGTTGTGTCGTCGAAGGTGACGGAGCGGGAGGCGCCGATCATCGAGGCGGAACTGAGCGGTTCGGCGGAGGGCGGCGGGTGGCGGATGGTGGTGGACCTGACGGAAGTCGGGATGCTGGCCTCGGCGGGGCTGGGGATGCTGGTGACGCTGCACCGCAAGTGCCGTGAGAACAGCGGCAGGCTGGCGGTGTGCGGCGTGAGCGAGGACATCATGGGCGCGCTGAAACTGAGCCGGCTGGACCGGATGCTGGTGATCAAGAAGGACCTCGACGCGGCGGTGAAGGCGGTCGGGTGAGCGGCGGGGCGGCACGGCTGTGCGTGATGATCAGCGGGGGGGGGCGGACGCTGCTCAACCTCGCGGACGAGATCGACGCGGGGCGGCTGCGGGCGACGGTCGCGCTGGTGATCGCGTCGCGCGAGTGCCGGGGGGCGGAGCGGGCGCGGGCGCGGGGGTTCGAGACGATCGTCGTGCCGGGTGAGATCGGGCGCGCTGCGCTGGGGGCGATGCTGGAGGAACGGGCGATCGACTGGGTCGTGCTCGCGGGGTACCTGCGCTATGTGCACGTGCCGGAGCGGTTTCGCGGGCGGATCGTGAACATTCATCCCGCGCTGCTGCCCGCGTTCGGGGGCAAGGGGATGTACGGCCGGCGGGTGCACGAGGCCGTGCTGGCGTCGGGCGCCGCCGAGACGGGCTGCACCGTGCACCTGGTGGACGAGGAGTACGACCACGGGCCGATCGTGCTGCAGGGGCGGTGCCCCGTGGTGACGGGTGACACCGTCGAGACGCTCGCCCGGCGCGTGTTCGAGTTGGAGTGCGAGGTCTACCCGGAGGCGTTGCGGCGGTTGATCGGGGGTGGGACTGCACGCGCGTCCGAGGCTGGAACCGGTCGATAGGATTGGGCGGAAGGCAGTGTGCGATGCGAGGGTTTCGCGGGATTGCGGGCGTTGCGGTAGCGCTGGCGGCGTGCGCGTGGCCCGGCGCTGCGGTCGGGCAGGATGAGGGCGGATCGCTGGAGGAGCGGGCGATCCGTGCGTTCGCGGCGGGGGACTACGAGGCGGCGGAGTCCGCGCTTCGGCGGCAACTGGAGGACGATCCGGGCAACTTCGTGGCGATGTACAACCTGGCGTGCGTGCGTGCGATGCGTGGGGACACGGCCGAGGCGGGGGAGATGCTGATCCGCGCGGTCGAGCACGGGTTCGCGGACGTTCGGCAGTTGACGCACGACCCGCACCTTGCGCCGCTGCGGGGCGACGCGCGGTACCAGGCGATCGTGCAGCGGTGGGATGAGATTCTCGAGCGAAGGGCGGGGACGGACCTCGAACGGGCGCGGGAGCGGTTCGGGGGGGGGTACCTGTACGAACGCGACGATCGGCTGCGGCTGCTGTTCGCGTCGGGGTTCACTCCGGAGACGACGGCGCAGTGCCGGGCGGAGGTGGAGCGCATCTACGAGTGGGCGATGGCGGAGGTGTTCGGGGAGACGCACGGGGAACTGGCGGGGGCGAACGACGCGTGGGTGCTGGTCGCGCTGCCGACGCGCCGGGACTTCGAGCGGTGGGCGGTGGAGACCTACGGCCCGGCGGCGCGTGGGTACACGCAGGGGATCGGGGGGCACTACAACCACGACACGAAGCAACTGGTGACGGGCGACCTCGGGGCGAGCCTGCGGCACGAGTTCATGCACGTGCTGCACTGGCGGAGCACGACGCGGCTGGGACAGATTCATCCGGTGTGGGTGCAGGAGGGGCTGTGCTCGCTGGTCGAGGATTACGACCCCGGGCCGGACGGGCGGCCCGTGCCGGTGGCGTCGTGGCGGACGAACCAGGCGCGGTTTCTGGCGGAGGCGGGGAAACTGCTGAAGGTGCGCGACCTGGTGTCGGTGCCGCGGGAGCACTTCACGGGGACGAGGCCGCTGGCGTTCTACGGGCAGGCGCGGACGCTGTTTCTGTTCCTGCATTCGCGCGGCCGGCTGGCGGCGTGGTACAAGCACTTCACGGAGCACTTCCGGGAGGATCCGACGGGGCTGGCGTCGCTTGAGGCCTCGCTGGGGATGTCGGCGGAGGAGATCGACAGCGAGTATCGGCGGTGGCTGCTTTCGCTGGCGAAGGTGCCGGAGGAGGTGCGCGTCGGGTCGGCGTCGCTGGGGGTGCAGATCGACGCGATGGGGACGGGCGAGGGGCTGGCGATCAGCGCGTTCGTGCCCCGGAGCGCGGCGGGCGGGCTGCGCGTCGGCGACGTGATCACGCACGTCGATGGACGGGCGGTGCGTGACTACTACGAGTTGGTGCGGGTGCTGGCGCAGCGCTCGCCGGGGCAGACGGTGGAGGTGGGGTATCGGCGCGGGCGGCTGCACGGGACGGCGGAGGTGACGCTGAGGCGCGCGGAGTGACGATGGAAAGCGAGGACCGCTCCCTTACGGTCGCGGCTCGTTGATGGTGGGAATGCGAGGACCGCTCCCTTACGGTCGCGGCTCGTTGATGGCGAGTTGAACGCTCTTGGTTACCTGGCTCAGTCGAGGAGGTGGGTGAGGGCGTCGACGAAGCGCTGGAAGCGTTTGGGGGACTTTTCGGCCCAGACGGAGCATCCTGCGGCGTCGATGATCTTCTCGCTGATGCGGCCGAGGAGGATCTGCGCGGGGGCGGTGCGCATGTGGGTTCCGAGGACGAGCAGGTCGAGGCGTTCTTCGAGGGCGAGTGCGGGGATGCGCGAGGCTGGGAGGCCCTCTTCGATGCGGACGCGGACGGCGATACCGGGCGCGACGCGGGCAACACGGGCGATCATCTCGTCTGCGCGTTCGCGCAGGGCGTGGGCGATCTTCTCGCAGGCTTCTTCCCAGGTGAGGACCATGTGGTAGCCGCTGGGGACTTCGTAGGAGCCGAGGAGGACGACCTCGGGGACGCCCAGGCGCGAGGCGACCTCGACGGCGCGGATGAGGAACTCGTCGTTGTCGGCGTGGAGGTCGCAGGCCATGCCGACGCGCTGGATGTCGCCGCGGAACTCGGGGAGGGCGACGACGACGCTGACGGGCGATGCGCGGAGGAGCCGATCGGCGACGCTGCCGAGTCGGCCGCGCTTGAGGCCTCCCTTGCCGTAGCGGCCGACGACGATGAGGTCGGCGTGGAGTTTAGCGCGGAGGGCGAGGATTTCGGCCTCGGGGTCGCCGCGCAGGACGTGGAGGGTGACGCCCTCGTTGAGGCCGTGCGAATGGCAGAAGAGTCGGAGTTCCTCCTCGGCCTGCTGAACGTGCTTCTCGGCGAGTCCTGGGATGGCGCGTTCGGTGACCTCGGAAACCGGCTCGACGACGTGTACGAGGTGGAGGGCTGCGCCGTAGCGTCGTGCGAGGAGTTGCGCGGTGACGACGCCGCCGATGGACTCGGGGGTGAGTCCGGAGCCGACGAGGATGGTCTTGATCTGGCGGAGTGAGTCTGTGGGCATGGCGTCCTCCGTGTCCGCCCCCGGCCGGGACTGAACGGTATGGGCTTATCGACCGTCGGCGGGCCGAGGCTGCACGCGCTGGGGGCTGAGAGGGGGCGTGCGGGGGCGGTTTGCGTTCGGGGTTCGCCTATGATGGCTCGACCGCCGCGTGTGTGGCGGGAATCCCCCCACTGCGACCCTCCCCCCGCATGCGAAGCCGCCCGCGATGACCGACCCGACGCCGCGCATCCGCAACTTCTCGATCATCGCCCACATCGACCACGGCAAGTCCACGCTGGCGGATCGGCTGTTGCAGGCGACGAATGCTGTTTCCGCGCGCGAGGCTCGCGAGCAGATACTCGACTCGATGGACCTGGAGCGTGAGCGGGGGATCACGATCAAGGCGTCGGCGGTGACGGTGATGCACCGGCACCGGCCGGGCACGAAGGCGGACGAACTGGAGGCGGACTACGAGGAGCCGACCGACGAGGAAGGCCGGCACCGCACGCGCAAGGGGGGGGCGGAAGAGCACGGCGAACTCTTCATGCTCAACTTCATCGATACGCCGGGGCACGTGGACTTCAACTACGAGGTCTCGCGGGCGCTGAAGGCGTGCGAGGGCGCGCTGCTGGTGGTGGACGCGACGCAGGGGGTCGAGGCGCAGACGGTGGTGAACGCGCTGCTTGCGATCGGGCAGGACCTCGAGATCATCCCGGTGCTGAACAAGATCGACCTGCCATCGGCCCGCGCTGACGAGGTGGCGATGGAGGTCGAGCAGGTGCTGGGTTTCGCGGCGGAGGACTGCCTGCTGGTGTCGGCGAAGACGGGGGAGGGCATCCGCGAGTTGCTGGCGGCGATCTGCGAGCGACTGCCGGGGCCGCGCCCGCCGCAGACGCGCAAGACGCGGGCGTTGATCTTCGACGCGGTGTACGACGACTACCGGGGCGTGATCGTGTACGTGCGGGTGTTCGACGGTCGGCTGCGCGTTGGCGAGAAGGTCCGCATGATGGGGCTGGGGCGTACGCACCAGGTAACGGAACTGGGGAAGTACACGCCCAAGGCGCTGAAGGTGCAGGAACTGGGGCCGGGGGAGACTGGGTACCTGGTGGCGGCGATCAAGACGCTGGGCGACGTGCGCGTGGGCGACACGATCACGCTGGAACTGGACCCGGCGGAGGAGCCGCTGGAGGGGTACCAGCCGCCGCGGCAGATGGTGTTCTGCGACTTCTACCCGGCGACGACGGAGAAGAAGGGGAACGACTTCGAGGAACTGCGCGAGGCGATGGAGAAACTGAGCCTGAACGACTCGTCGTTCACGTTCCAGGCGGTGCACTCGGAGGCGCTGGGGTTCGGGTTCCGGTGCGGGTTCCTGGGGCTGCTGCACATGGACATCGTGCAGGAGCGGCTGGAGCGTGAGGGGGGGGTCGAGGTGGTGCAGACGGCCCCGACGGTGAGTTACAAGGTGCTGGTGCGGGGGAAGGGGGGGGTGGTTGAGGAGGTCGAGGTGCACAACCCGGCCGACCTGCCGGACATGGGGCTGGTGGAGGAGATCCGCGAGCCGATCTGCCGGGTGGAGATCATGATCCCGAACCAGTACGTGGGCGAGATCATGAAACTGTGCCTGGACCGGCGGGGCGTGTACAAGAGCCAGATGGTGGTCTCCGAGACGCGGCAGATGCTGACGTTCGAGGTGCCGCTGGCGGAACTGATCTACGACTTCTACGACAAACTCAAGGGGCTGACGAGCGGCTACGGCACGATGGACTACGAGGTGATCGGGTACCGGGCGGACCGGCTGGTGAAGGTGGACGTGCTCATCAACGGCGACCCGGTCGAGGCGCTGACGTTCATCTGCCACCGCGAGCGGGCCGAGCAGCGCGGGCGGCAGTTGCTGGTGAAGTTGCGCAAGCAGATCGACCGCCACCAGTTCGAGATCCCCCTCCAGGCCGCCATCGGGGGCAAGGTGGTGGCCCGCGAGACGATCAAGGCGTTCCGCAAGGACGTGACGGCGAAGTGCTACGGCGGGGACGTGACGCGGAAGCGGAAGTTGCTGGAGAAGCAGAAGAAGGGCAAGGAACGGATGAAGTCCATCGGGAGCGTGAACATCCCGCAGGAAGCGTTCATGGCGGTGCTGGATACGGGGGAGGAGTGAGGACGGCCATGAAGAAGGACTTTGACTGCGTCGAGATGAAGCGCAAGGGGCAGGATCGGATCCGCGAGGAGACCCGCGGGATGACGCGGGAGCAGTTGCTCGAGTACTGGGCGAAGGCGGAGGCTGATCTCCGCGACAGCCAGCGCCGGGCACACGAGGCCCGCAAACGGACAGCGTAGCGCCCCATCCCGTCCGTCAACGCCCCGGGACGGGATGAGGCATCCTCCCGGCCAGCCGGGCATGGACAAGGGCGCTCCGTTGTGGTAGACGACAGCATGTCCGAGACCGAATCGAACCAGCCTGCGCCGAACCCCCACCGACGCCCGATCCACGAGATCATCCATGACCGGGAGGTGATGTGCGAAGCGCTGCGTAAAGCGGCGGAGGTCGCGGAGCGGAGGAAGGCGTTGCGGCAGGAACCGGTGAAGAAACCGGTGCGGTAGGGAGACGATCTGCGACTCACCGCGAGGACACGGCCCATGGGCAGCCTTCACCTTACGGCAAGTCTGGCGGTTGATCGGGACGCCCTGGCCGACCTGTGCCGGCGGCACGGGATCAGCGCGATCCGGGTGTTCGGCTCGGCGCTTGGGCCGCACTTCGGCCTGGACAGCGACGTGGACATCCTCGTGGAGTTTCAGTCCGGCGTGGACCCGGACCTCTTCGGCCTGGGGGAGATCCAGCGGGATCTGTCGGACCTGCTCGGGCGCGAGGTGGACCTGAAGACGCCCGAGATGTTCCCGCCCGCGAATCTGCAGCGCGTGCTGAAGGCGTCGAGGCTCGGCAATGCCGCGTAGACGGCGTTCCAGTAGTCAGTTGACTCTTCGCAACGACCGATTGAAGCCGGAAGCACCGAGATCGCTAGGCCGATTTTGCTGCCACGATGCACGTCAAGATGCCTTGATACGGATTGCGTCAAGTCTGCGCTCCGGGTACCCCGCCACTCCGTAGCGGCTTCCCGACCGCCGCTCCTCCTCCCGCGCGAGGACTACACGCAATCCGCACGATAACGCTCGCAGGGTCATCTTCCCAACGTCGGAGGCGACTACGTCGATGTGCGCCAGCGGGACAACACCATGCCGACGTCAGATGACGTCTGCAAGCAAGCGTAGAACAAACTCACGACATGCGATTACGTCGTCGGTTGTGTACCTGTCAAATCGCCCGCGAGCGGCGTCATTGCCGAGTTCCTTCTTCGCGTCGATCTCTTTGTATTGCAGCGTAGTGATCACTTTCTTTTCTGCGAGCCGCTTGGCAAGGTCCTTGATGCCATCTCGCGGTTTCGTCTCGATGTTGTTCGCCACGCACAGACGGCGGAGCCCGTCCTCGAGCACTGCTCGAATGATGACCGCAGCTGCATCCTTGTAATCGCGTTCCAGAAGAACTTCTGCCTGCACGAGGAAGTCGGCGAGTACTTCGGCGGAGACCAGCAGCTTGGCATCGACCATGAAGCCTTCGCGGAAGTCGTTCATTGAGGCAGTGAGTATTCCGATCGTCGAACCCGGCACGAAGCCCAATCGATCGCTCGGCGAGTGCGCGTCGTGCAGCATTCTGTAATAGATGCTCGACTCGCCTGCGATGCAAGCGAGCAGGTTCAGCCCGCTCGTCCTTACCTCAAAGAACTTCGCAAGAGCCTCAGGAGGAACGCTGCCTTGCTGTGCTATCGCCAACGCTTGCAATTCTTTGGCTGTGTTCAGCAGTTCCGCCAACTTCCGAATGACCGCTTCTTTGTCGTGATTGAAAGATGCGCGTGGACGTGACATGGCTGCCCCCATTTGCTGCACCAACTTCTACGTGATGCGGATGCGGGTTGGTCTCGACCCCGTCTCCGGACCAAGTCGAATGAGAGCCTGCGTGGCTTCAACCGGGCAGGCTGTCCTGCCCGGTTGAACCGAACTCCCTCGGGGCCGACGAGTGGTCCTTCAGAAGGCTCCCGTCGTGTGTGCGCGTCCCTGAACCGCTCCCTCACGGTCGCGGCTCGTTGAGCGTGGAGTTCACGTCCCGCTCTTCCTCCGCAGCGCGACCGCGGTCGGCTCGGTGAGTTTGCCGTTGCGGTCGTAGGAGCGCCAGTCCTGGCGGATGGTGCCGTCGTGGAGGAGGGTGAGGGTCATGCGGCCCATGTAGTGGTCGTGCTCGGGGCGGAGGTTGGAGACGGAGTCGAAGTCGAACTCGTAGACGGTGCCTTCGGCGGTCTCGCGGACTTCGCGGGCGACCATGCGGGGCTGGTTGCCGGCGGCGCAGTAGTGGGTGAGGACGAGGTCGGGGCCGTCCATGTGATAGAGGTTGGTCATCTCGTGGGCGTGGCCTGGGAACATGATCTCGCGGACGACGGAGCCTGCGGAGGAGACGGTGAAGACGGCCGTGTAGGGCATGCCGGGGTCGTCGGCGGCGGGTTCCCACTCGCCCTCGAGGGCGGCGATGCGGGCGAACATCTCGGCGTCGCGCGCCGGTGAGGCTGCGCGGCGAGCGGGCTGCGACGAGCACGAGGCGATGGTGAGCAGCGCGATGCAGGCGACGGTGAGCGTGGCGCGTGTCATGGGACTCCTCCGGAGTATCGGGGGGCAGTATACGGGATGGTTAGGCCGCCGCGATGCGGCTACGGGGGTGGGGGGACGGGTTTCCAGGGGCGTTGCCCCTGGCTCTAGTTGGGGTGGTCCTTCGGGCCTGAAGAGAGTGGAAAAGGAGGAGAATGAGGAGCAGGAGCGGTCGTCTTCGGTCTGCGCGCGCGCCGAGAGGCCCTGGGCGGGCCTTCGGCGGTGGACGGAACGGAGAGAGAGGAGAGAGGCGCCGGCCGCGATGGTTCAGGCTCTGCGGCGGCGTGCGGCGATCAGGCCGGCGAGGGAGAGGAGCGCGACGGTTCCGGGCGCGGGGATGGCGCGGGTGAAGACGCGGATCTGCTCGATGTCGGCGACGGGGCTGACGGTGGAGAGTTGGAAGGTGAGGACGTTGCCGTTGATGTCGACGAAGTCCGCGCCGGTCCAGTTGTTGAAGCCGCGGAAGGGCATGGTTGTCGGGTAGATGGTGCCGGTGGTGGCGATGGCGTCGGAGAGGTCGAGGTTGAGGTCGGCGTACTGCACGGCGACGATCGGGTCCTTGAAGGTGACGGTGCCGAAGATGACGATTCCGGGCGGGCCGTCGAAGTGGACCATGTGGGAGTCGAAGGTGCCGGTGAGGAACCCGGGGACGGCGGCGTTGCTGTTGCTGGGGTTGGTGCTGAGGTCCACGGGCATGAGGGCGAGGCTGATGCCCTGCTGCTCGTCCCACGCCCAGGCGTTGGTGGCGTTGAGCGGCCCCATGACCGCGCTGGGCGGGGCGGCGATCTGGGTGCAGAGGCCTGAGGTGGCGACGATGGAGGCGTTGGCCGAGGTGGCGGCCGCGGCGAGTGCGAGACAGAGAGACAGCGTGCGCGAACGGTTCATGGGACAGTCCTTCCTTGTGAGGCGTTCCCTCCCCCGCCGGACCGGAACACCCGGAGGCTGCGTCGGGTCGGGGCTTGTCGGCCGCGTTTCTCGCGGCGTGACCCTGGAGCGATGACCCGGGGCGGCCCTCACGCGATCGGGGGCGTTTTTTTCGGTGGTGCGGTGGTCGGGTAGACTGCCCGGAGTCGGGGGCACGCACGCCGAACACCACGGAGGAGATCATGGCTGAGGGCACGAACCAGACGACGACGATCGGGGCGGACACGAGCATCACCGGGGAGATCAGTTTCGAGTCCGCGGCCCAGGTGTACGGGCGCGTGGAGGGGAAGATCGTCGGGAAGGGGGAGTTGCGGATCGGGAGCGGGGCGACGTGCCGGGCGGCGATCGACGCGGGGCGCGTGACGGTGGACGGGACGGTGGAGGGGGACGTCGTCGGGCGCGACCGGGTGGAGTTGACGGCGAAGGCGCGGGTGACGGGGGACGTGACCGCGCCGAAACTGGTGGTGAACGAGGGGGCGTCGTTCTACGGGCACTGCCGCGTGGGGCCTGACGCGGGCAAGGAGCAGGCCAGGAGCGTGGCGGAGGCGAAGCCGGCGGCGAAGGGGGTCGGCGCGCCGACGGCGTGAGGGACGCCTGATCCATGCCGCCGGAGACAGCCCAGCGCAGGGTGCAGTGCTACCACTGCCGCCGACGGTTCGAGGTCGGCGTGCGGGCGGTGACGGTGTCGTGCCCCGGGTGCCACAAGCGGCTGGTGATCGAGGACCTGGTGATCAGGAACGCGCAGGCGTACACGAAGTTGCAGACGTGCGGGCGGGTCGTGGTGCAGCGGCGCGGGCACGTGATGGCGTCGCTGGTGGAGGCGCACGCGGGGATCGAGGTGCTGGGGGTGCTGGAGGCGAACGCGATCACGGGGGGGGGCGTGCGGATCGGGCCGAAGGCGACGTGGAAGGGGGACCTGGCGGCGCGGACGCTGCGGGTGGAGGCGGGGGCGCGGATCGTCGGCGGGCGGTTCGCGGTGCCGGACGATCCGCTGGGACTGGGAAGGGAGCCGCCCGAGGGTGCGGACACGAGCGGGCCGTGATGGCGCACGTGGTGCGGTCCCGGATCGTCGTGATCAGATGACCTTCGACGGCAGCGTGAGGAGGGGGAGCATCACGGCCATGAGGATGGAGCCGATGATGACGAACATCGCGACGATGAGGGCGGGCTGAAGGACGGAGAGGAGGCGCGTGGAGCGGCGTTCGGTCTCGTCGGCGAGGTCGTCGGCGAGGGTGTCGAAGGCGGACTCGAGGTCGCCGGCGCGTTCTGCGGCCATGAGGAGGCGGCGCGTGGCGAGGGGGAGGGTCTCGACGCCGTCGATGAGGGTGCGGAGGACGCCGCCCTCGATGAGGCGTGTGCGGAGGGTGCGAAGTTGGCGGCGCATGACGGGGTGGGCGATGGCCTCGGTTGCGACGCCGAGCGCGTCGGCGAGGGGGACGCCGGAGCGTGTCATGGCGGCAAGGACGGCGAAGAAGCGGGCGGATTCCTGCGTGAGCGCAACGGTGCGCACACCGGGGAGTTTGCGCATGGCGCGTGCGACGGCCGCGCCGACCTGGCGGCGCGCGAGCAGGAGCAGGACGAGGAACGCGCCGACGACGGCGAGGACGATGGGTGCGTTGGCACGGGCGAACTCGCTGACGGCCATGATGAGTTTCGTGTAGCCGGGGAGGTCGTCGGTCATCTGGAGGAGGGCGTTCCCGATGCTGGGGACGACCATGACGAGCATGAGACCGACGACGAGGATGCTGATGGCGAGGACGATCGCCGGGTAGAGCATGAGGGTGAGGGCCTTGCCGCGGAGGGCGACCTGTCGGCGTGCGGTGCGCGAGAGTTGGGCGGCTGCGCCTGCGAGGTCGCCGGTGCGTTCGGCGGCCTGGTAGACGGCGATGGTGACGGTGTCGAAGGCGCGTGCGCGCCGGCAGGCGTCGGAGAAGGATGCGCCGCCTGCGACCTCGTCGCGCAGGCGTTGCACGAGGGGCTTGGTGCGGGCGGAGACAACGGACGCGGTGACCTCGAGCGCCTCGACGAGTGGGACACCGCGCTTGAGAAGGAGGGCGAGTTGGGTGTTGAGTTCGGCCTGGTCCTTGAGGGCGAGGGCGCCCTCGCGGGCGCCGACCCAGCCGGGGAGTCGCCAGGTTCGGAGGAGGACGAGGCGGTCGCGGCGGAGACCCTCGGCGAGGGCGCGTTCGGAGCGGGCCTGGCGCATGCCGAGTGTGCGGCCGCCCTTGGGGGTTGCGGCGAGGAAGAGGAACGAACTCGGGGTTCCGGCGCGGGACACCGGGGCAGTCTACCGCTGTCACCGATGGCGGTTGATCGGCGCGACCGACCCCGCCACAATCTGCCCCGTGGGCGGACCGGCCGCCCGATCGGCGGACCCCCCACTTCTTGGATGACCCCGGAAGGGAACCCATGCGCGCGCTCATCAAGCACCACGCCGGCGAGGGACTCGCCTTTGAAGCCGACCGCGCCCGCCCGGAGCCTGGGCCGCGCGACGTGCTGATCCGGGTTCGTCGGGCGGGCATCTGCGGGACGGACCGGCACATCTGGCAGTGGGACGAGTGGGCGGCGGGGCGCATCCCGGTCGGGATCGTGACCGGGCACGAGTTCGTGGGGACGATCGAGCGGGTCGGCTCGGCGGTGACGCGGTGGAAGCCGGGGCTGCGCGTGAGCGCGGAGGGGCACGTGACGGCCGGGCTGGACTACAACTCGCGCACTGGGAACGCGCACATCGCGAGCGACACGCGGATCATCGGGATCGACCGCGACGGGTGCTTCGCGGACTACGTGGTGGTGCCGGAGGAGAACGTGTGGCCGGTGCACCGGGAGATCCCGGACCGGGTGGCGGCGGTGTTCGACCCGCTGGGGAACGCGGTACACACGGTGATGGAGGCGGGCGTGAGCGCGAAGACGGTGCTGATCTCGGGGGTGGGGATCATCGGGCTGATGGCGGTGACGGTGGCGCGTGCGGCGGGGGCGAGCCGCATCTTCTGCACGGACGTGAACCCGCCGCGCCTGGAACTGGCGAAAAAACTGGGGGCGGTGGAGGCGTTCGACGCGCGCGACAACGGGTGGATCGCGGAGGTACGCCGGGCTTGCCGCGGCGAGGGCGTGGACGTGCTGCTGGAGATGTCCGGGGCGGACGCGGCGTTCGACCAGGGGTTCCGCGCGCTGCGGAACGGGGGGACGGCCGCGCTGCTGGGGCTGCCGGCGAAGGCGGTGACGTTCAACTTCAACGAGCACATCATCTTCAAGGGGTGCCGGGTGCTCGGGATCAACGGGCGGAAGATGTGGGAGACGTGGTACCAGATGGAGGAACTGGTGCTGTCGGGTCGTCTGGAACTGGACGACATCTTGACGCACGAGTTCCCGATCGAGGACTACCGCACGGCGTTCGAGACGTTCCTCTCGGGGGAGGGGATCAAGGTGGAGTTGACGATCAACGACTGAGGCGGGTTTAACGTCGCTGGGCGCTCGGTATCCCGGGATTCTCTCGACGACTCGCTCATCGCGGGCGTGCGGAATGATGACACGTGAGCGGAGGGCGCGGGTGTCGCTCCTGATTGTGGCGTCGTCGGGTTGACGGTGCCGCGGGAGCGTGTCCCGGCTCGGCGCGTCTGGCTGCGTCGCGTCGGGCCGGGGCGGCTTTCGGGCCTTGTCGTTCTGCTGGAGTGGAGCGCCCCGCGAAGTCAAGCGAGGGCGGCGCGGAGCAGGTCGCCCCAGCGGGACTCGATGTCGCGTGCTTCGGCGGCGCGGTCGCCGTGGAGCGCGACGAAGACGGAGGCTTCGAGTCCTTCACCGCCGGCCATGGGGGGATCGACGCGGAGTCGGACGAGGGCGTCGTCCCAGTCATAGACGAGGGCGGTGAGTTCGTTGGGCGGGTCGTGGATCAGGAGGTCGGCTTCGAGGCGGTCGCGCGCGCCGGTGACGAACTGGACGACGGAGCCGGGACGGGGCACGCCCGCGCGCGAGCCGAGGCCCATGCAGGTCGGGCCGACGAGTTTGCCCCAGATTTCCTGGCGCGTGAGGCGCAGGCCCGAGACGCGAGGGAAGGCGACGTGGCGCGGCTTGCCGGTGTGGCGTTCGAGGGCGTGGCGCAGGCCGACGAGTTCGAATCGCCAGCCGCGTTCGACGGCGGCGGCCTGCTCGCGTCCGGCTTCGCTGTCGGCGAACCCGGCGGAGACGACGCGGACGGCGGTGCCGTTGCCGGCGGGTTCGAGGGTCCAGTCGTCGGACATGCCGCCGTATTCGATTTTCAGGTGCCGGGGGGGATCCCACGCGACGATCGTTGCGTTTCCCTCGCACGCGCCCGGCCCCCAGGAATACCAGATGCTGCCGCCGACGCCCGGCTCGGCTCTGGCTTCGATGGGGAACCATCGCATGAGGCCATCTGCGGTGGCGATGGCGTCCCAGACGGCTTGAGCGGGTGCGTGGACGGTGGTCTCAGCCTGGATCGTGCCAGCCTTGCGGGTGTCGGTCACGGGTGATCTCCTCGGTGGTTCTGCCGCGGGGCAGGGGAGACGGTATCTTCGCAGACGGGCGGCCGCCGCGTGGCCGCGTTGCAAGCCGGAGTTGAGCCATGGCGACCCCCGAGAGCGCGTCGATCGAGTCGATCCTGCAGGAGAACCGGGTGTTCCCGCCCCGGGCGGCTGCGGACCTGGGGATGCCCCTGTGGCACGTGGCGTCGATGGAGGAGTACCGGCGGCTGCACCGGCGTTCGGTCGAGGATCCGGCGGGGTTCTGGGGCGAGGTGGCTTCGGAACTGCACTGGTTCACGCCGTGGCGGAGCGTGCTGGAGTGGAAGGCGCCGGATGCGAAGTGGTTCCTGGGGGGACGGACGAACCTGTCGTACAACTGCCTGGACCGGCAGATCGAGTCGGGGCACGGGGACGAGACGGCGATCATCTGGGAGGGCGAGCCGGTCGGGGCGGAGGGGCCGGCGGTACGTCGGCTGACGTACCGCGATCTGCACGCTGAGGTGTGCCGCTTCGCCAATGCGCTCAAGAGCGTGGGCGTGAAGAAGGGCGACGTGGTGACCATCTACATGGGGATGGTGCCGGAGGTTGCGGTGGCGATGCTGGCGTGCGCGCGGATCGGGGCGGCGCACTCGGTCATCTTCGGGGGGTTCAGTTCGCAGGCGATCATCGACCGGGTGCACGACGCGAAGAGCCGGGTGATCGTGACGTGCGACGGGGCGTGGCGGCGCGGGCACGTGGTGCCGCTGAAGGAGAACGTGGACGCGGCGTGCGTGCAACTCGCCGACACGCCGGAGGCGGTGCGGACGGTGTTCGTGCTGCGGCGGTGCGGGAACGGGATCGCGTGGCACGACGGGCGCGACCGCTGGTGGCACGAGGCGGTGCGCGGCGCGCCGTCGGAGTGCGCGGCGGAGGCGATGGACTCGGAGGACATGCTGTTCCTGCTGTACACGTCGGGGTCGACGGGCAAGCCGAAGGGGATTCTGCACACGACGGGCGGGTACATGGTGCACACGTACCTGACGAGCCGGCTGGCGTTCAACCTTGTGCCGGACGCGGGGCAGGTGTTCTGGTGCACGGCGGACGTGGGGTGGGTGACGGGGCACTCGTACATCGTGTACGGCGTTCTGCCGAACCGCGTGCCGACGGTGATGTACGAGGGCGCGCCGAACTTCCCGGGGGAGGACCGGTTCTGGTCGATCGTGGCGCGGCACGGGGTGACGCAGTTCTACACCGCGCCGACGGCGATCCGGGCGTTCATGAAGTGGGGCGACGAGCACCCGCGCAAGCACGATCTTTCGTCGCTGAAGGTGCTGGGCACGGTGGGCGAGCCGATCAATCCGGAGGCGTGGATGTGGTACCACCGGACGATCGGCGGGGAGCGGTGCCCGATCGTGGACACGTGGTGGCAGACGGAGACGGGCGGGCACATGATCACGCCGCTGCCGGGGTGCACGCCGACAAAGCCCGGATCGTGCACGCTGCCGTTCTTCGGGGTGGACGCGGCGGTGGTGAACGAGCGCGGGGAGGAGCAGCCGCCGAACACGGGGGGGCTGCTGGTGGTGCGCCGGCCGTGGCCCGGGATGCTGCGCGGGATCTACGGGGACCGGGAGCGGTTCGTGCAGACGTACTTCTCGCGGGTGCACAGCCCGGTGAACGGGGAGCCGTACTACTTCACGGGAGACGGGGCGCGGCGCGACGCGGACGGGTACTTCTGGATCATGGGCCGCGTGGACGACGTGATCAACGTCGCCGGCCACCGGCTGGGGACGATGGAGGTGGAGTCCGCGCTGGTGTCGCACGAGTCGGTGGTGGAGGCGGCGGTGGTCGGGATGCCGCACGAGATCAAGGGGACGGGGATCGCGGCGTTCTGCACGCTGGAGCCGAGCCTGGAGCCGAAGTCGCCGGCGGAGGCGGACGCGCTGAAGGTCGCGCTGCGCGAGCACGTGTCGAAGGAGATCGGGGCGATCGCGAGGCCGGACCAGATCCGGTTCACGCCCGCGCTGCCGAAGACGCGGAGCGGGAAGATCATGCGTCGGCTGCTGCGGTCGATCGCGGCGGGGGAAGAGAAGATCACGCAGGATACGACGACGCTGGAGGACTACAGCGTGCTGGCGAGGCTGAAGGAAAGCGAGGAGGGATAACCAAACAACTACTGAACACACGAACCCCTCTTGAGTGTTTGGGGCGCTGCTTGTATCGTGCTTGATCTGTTGCTCGATGTCGCCGCGCCACGGATTCTTCGTGTTCGGCGCGGTGATCGGCCGGCGGACGTGTTCGTTGATCCGGTGATGGAGCAGCCGGCACGCGACGTTCAGGACGATCGAAGTGAGCGGTGCATGACGCTTCGCACGGATGCTGATCGCACGGTTGCGAGGTGATTGCGCGTCGAGGTCATCGTGTCCGGGCGTCGGACGCAGTGTCATGGAGGTTGACCATGCTGAGCAAGCGTATTGGTGTTCGATCGATTGCGGCGGTGGTGGTTCTGTGGGTGAGCGGCGGGCAAGCGAGTTCGCAGACGTTCCGCGGGGCTGTGCCGGACTTCTATCAGCACCAGCGATGGGGCGACGGGACGGACGGCGACCCCATGCAGAAGGCGACGTGGCAGTTCGAAGGCGGGAGTTTCGGGGGGTGGTGCTTCCATGCGTCAATGGTGGACGTGCTGTACGCACGGTACGCGAAGGACAAGGCCGGCAAGTACAAGAACCTGCTGCCTGCCGCGATTGACGGCGCGGCCTGGCTCAGCACTGCGAACGACGAGATCGAGGCGTTCAAGACCGCGTACCGCACGAAGCAGATCGACCAGATTCTGAAGGATCGGATCGGCGCTCCGGATCACACGAAGAAGGAAGGGCTTGTCAACGTGGACGCGGCACTCGGGAGCGTTGGCGGTGCGCCCGCCATCGTCTACGTGTCCGCCAGCGCGGGAAAGGTGTTTCGAGCGCCCTATTCGACGGCGAGCCTTGTGAATGCCGTCGTCGAGGAGCACGACAAACGCGGCCACGAGATCGTGATGATTGTCGAGCCGACGCCCGGCGAGTCGTACCCCAAGTCGCTCTGGTGGGCGCAGGGCACGAAGTCGGGCAACTTCCATGCGCTGGCCATCGTCGGCCATGACACCACCGACGCGACGAAACCGAAGTTGTGGTTTGCGGACCCCGACTGCAACAAGGGGAACAACGACGCCGACGCCATCTTCGACGCGAAGAAGCGGAAGCCAGACGCGGCGTTCAAGGCGAAACGGTACGTCGCCATGGACGCCTTCCCGATCCCCGGCGACCCGAAAGACCGGAAGCAGTACAACTGGTACGAGTTCGATCCGACGGACGGACGGACGATGGCCTCGACCGATGGCGCTGACAACCGATACAACAAGATACGAATCCGCCGACTGGTCATGATTCAGACGGCGCAGGCCTATAACAAGGCGGGACCTGCGCCTTCCCTGATGAACCAGTGGGCGATCACCGCTGGCGACGACGTCGCCGTGGACGAGTTCTGGGTCTTCCCGAATGCGCCTCTCAACGTCGCCGTCAACCCCACCTTCGACGTTCACGGCGTTCCGTGGGACTTCAACCCGATCGCGGACCTGCTCCATCCCGGAGAACCCGACCCGTGGGGGAACGTGCGCGACTTCGGTGGGTTCAGGTTCAGGATGCCGGACGGCGCGGACCCACTCCTCCCAATCGACGGAGACTGGGGCGACCTTGACTTCTGGACGACATCTGAAATGACCGGTCTGGACGTCCTCTTCAAGGACTTCGGGACGAACGAGTGGACCTTCCAGGTGTACGGCAAGACCTACGAGATTCTGCCCGACCAGTCCGGACCGTGCCCAGCCGACTGCAACGGCGATGGATCGCTCAACACGCTCGACTTCCTCTGCTTCCTCAGCCTCTACGCAGCGGGCGACCCGGAGGCGGACTGCAACGGAGACACCGTCGTCAACACCCTGGACTTCCTGTGCTTCCTGAACCTTTATAGTCTCGGGTGTGACTGACGGAGGCAGGAGCCGCCGCTGTCGCCGCCGTGGTATGCTGGGCGCATGATGCGCCACAGTCCTCGCTTCGCGGTTCCCGTCCTCTTCTGGATCGGCTTCTCGGCCATGATCGCCCATCAGGCCGGCTGTGCCGCGGTGGTGGTGTACGCCTACGCGAACGGGGAGACGACGCACGACGTCGACGCGCCGCTGGAGGAGGTGTGGGATGCCGCGCTCGGGGCGTTCGAGGATCTCGAACTTCCGGTGGCGGCGTCGTCGCGGGATGAGGACTCGGCGCGGATCAGGTCGCGCACGCCGGGCGGGGAAGAGATCACGCTCCGCTTGCAGCAGCGGAGGGTGGACCAGACGCGAGCGAAGGTTCGGATCGGCCTGTTCGGGGACGAGAAACGCTCGCAGGAAATCATCCGGTCGATCGAGGGGAGGCTGGGCCTGGCTGCGCCGGCGGATTCGGCCGCGGCGTTCCCGTGAGCGGGAGGGCGGTATGCTCGGCCCATGCATCCCGATGAAACCCGCGGCGTGCCTCCCCAACAACCGGGCGTGATCCCCGCGCCACCCTCGTCGCTTGCCCCGGTGTCGGAGTCGTCGCGCATCGACGCGATCGACGCGGTGCGGGGTTTCGCGCTGCTGGGCATCTTCCTGGTCAACGTGGGGATGCACGGGGACGTATTCGGGCCGTACCTGGACCCCTCGCCGCCGAAGGGGCTGGCGATGCCGGACCTTGTGGCGCACTACTTCACAAAGGCGTTCTGCGAGGGGAAGTTCTACCCGCTGTTCTCGCTGCTGTTCGGGGTGGGGCTGGCGCTGCAGTGGAAGCGGGCCGTCGCGGCAGGCCGGAGCCTGGTGGGGACGGGGCTGCGGCGGCTGTTCGTGCTTGGCGTTCTGGGACTGTTGCACGCGCTGCTGATCTGGTACGGGGACATCCTGTTCGTCTACAGCACGACGGGGCTGCTGCTGCTGCTGCTCATCAACTGCCGGGCACGGACGCTGGCGATTGTCGGCGCGTGCATGATGTGCGTCTGCGTCGTGCTGGGGCTTGGGTTCGGGGCGTTGGGTGCGATGAGCGCGGCCGACTCGCGTCCTCCGACGGAGGTGAGTACGACGGAGGTCGTGGGCGAAGAGGCGGCGGAGAGCGAAGCCGGTCTCGGCGCGGCGGGGGCGCAGCCGGCGGACGAGGCGGCGGTCGCGGAGGAGCCGGAGGACGGTTCGCCGGCGGAGTCTGAGGCGGATGCAACGGTGCGCACGCCGATCGAGCGTGCGATTGCGGTGCTGCAGGATCAGTCGCAGATGCAGGGGGTCGGTGGGCCGCTGACCGCGCCGGCGTGGATCGAGGCGGAGCGCGAGGCGTACCGGGACGGGCCGTTCGTGCAGGCTCTCTTCTTCCGCGCGGTGACGTTCGGGTCGTTCATGGTCTTCTCGGTCTTCGGGTTCTGGTGGAACGTTGCGGCGATGTTCCTGTTCGGTGCGGCGATGCTGAAGGCGGGGCTGTTCGAGGAGCGCAACGCGCACTGGCACCGTCGCCTGGCCGCGCTGGGGCTGCTGGTGGGTGTGCCGGCGGGCCTGCTGTTCGCCTTCATGCCGCTGGTTGCGCCGGCGTGGGCGTACATGCTGGCGGCGAACATCCTGGTGATGGTCGGCGGCCCGATCCTGAGCCTCGGGTATCTCGGCGCGATGACGCTGCTGGTGCGGTCGGGGCGGGCGCGGGCGGTCACGGGCGCGCTGGCGAAGGTCGGACGGATGGCGCTGACGAACTACCTGCTGCAGTCGGTCATCGCGACGGGCATCTTCTACTGGTGGGGCCTGGGTCTGTTCGGTGAGACGACGAAGTCGGAGCGGGTGGGGATCGTGCTGGGCATCTACGCGGCGCAGGTGGCGTTCAGCGTGGCGTGGCTGCGTTTCTTCCGGTTCGGTCCGATGGAGTGGGTGTGGCGGAGCCTGACGTACCTGCGCCCGCAGCCGATGCTGCGGCGTGCGGGTGCGGCCTAGACGACGCGCACCAGACCTCCGAGGAGAACGCCCGCGGCGTAGGCGAGCGTGGCGGCGACTGAGCCGACGGCGAGGGTTTCGAGGCCGCTGAGCCACCAGCGTTGGTCGACGAATCGGCTCTTGGCCGCGCCGACGAGGAAGAAGGCCGCGCCGGTCATGGCTGCGCTCCAGGCGAAGGGCTGTCGCGGGAGGTCGATCGCGCCGACGAGGACGCCCGTGAACGGGAGGAGCGGGATCGCGCCGATGACGATGAAGGCGGCGAAGGTGGCCGCGCCGGCGCGCCAGGGGGAGCGGAGTTCCTGGGCCGCGCCGTGCTCCTCGGTCATCATGGTGTCGATCCAGCGTTTGCGGTTGCTGGTGATGACGCCGACGACCTGTTCGAGCAGGGCGCCGGTGAAGCCCTTGCGGGCGAAGATCTGGCGGATTTCCTCGCGTTCGCCCTCGGGGTGGAGTTCGATCTCTCGCTCTTCGAGGCGGCGCTCGCGTTCGTGCTGCTGTCGGGCGGCGCGTGCGCCGAGGAAGTTTGCGGCGGCCATGCTGAAGCCGTCGCCGAGGAGGTTGGCCGCGCCGAGGATGACGATGACGCCGGGGGCGAGTTGCGCACCAGTGACGCCGGCGACGACGGCGAAGGTGGTGACCGCGCCGTCGATGGCGCCGAAGATGCCGTCGCTGAGGTAACTGTGGCGTCGGGGGCGGCCGAGCCTGCGGCGGATGGCGGCGGGGGAATGGGTTCGTTCGAGATCGGCCCGAGTTTCGCGTCCGCGTGCCGCCATGCCGTCGCCTTTCGCCGCCGATGCTCGCCCGGTTCGCGAGGGTAGGTCGGGCCGGGCGGCGGCGCGGTGAGCGGTCGGCGTGCGTAGAATGCGAAGTTGGATCTTTGGCATCTGGGGCCGATCTGGTTTCGACCGGGCAGAGCAGGCTTGGCGTGGCGCGTCGAGGGGCGTGCTTGCCTCGTAAAAAGCACGCACACAAGTAGCTGGCAACAACAGCTATGCCCTCGCGGCCTAATTAGGCTGCGCGATCCCCGCCCGACGCCCGATGGGGCGGGGATCGAAGACATCGGGCTGGTCCGCGCGGGGCGCACCCGGCCGCGTGGATGAGATTGCACCGGGGGCTGGGGCGAAGGGGAGGCCGTCGGCGGCCGCCCACAGCCCGAGATACAAAACGCCGACTACACGCGTAGAGGCGCCCTGCCGGCTGCATCGGGACGGGGGTTCGATTCCCCCCGGCTCCATTCTTCGACTCGACCGCGACGGCTCGAGTCCTCGCGGGTCAAGACGCGACTTTCCCGCTGTTTTTCG
>DAOMNQ010000022.1:0-19230 GCA_035443945.1 Phycisphaerales bacterium
CCCTCACCATCGACGCGACCGCCGACGGCGCCGGCGCGGGCGGCACGGTATCACTCGGCGCCCTCGGCAACTCCACCCGCCTCACTGGCCTGACCATTAGCGCGCCCTCGCTCACGCTCAACGGCAGCATCTCGCTCAACGGCGGCGGCAACGCCGACTTCACCGGCGCCAGCGCGGTCACGCTCGCGTCAACCCTCACCATCGACACCGACGCACCGGGCGGGTCGTCCGACGCCGGCGACGTCCTCTTCGCCCCGACCGGCTCGCTCGACGGCGCATTCACGCTCGCCATCAACGCCACCGCAACCGGCGGCGGCACCGCCGGGGTGGTCTCGCTCGGCACGGTCGGCAACTCGGCACGCCTTACCGGCCTCACCATCAGCGGCGCCTCCCTCACGCTGAACGGCGGGATTTCGCTCAACGGCGGCGGCAACGCGGACTTCACAGGCGTCAGCGCGGTCACGCTTGCATCGGGCCTCACCATCGACACCGACGCCCCGGGCGGCGTGACCGGCGCGGGCGACGTTCTCTTCGCTCCCGCCGGCACGCTCAACGGCGCGTTCGCCCTCGTCATCGACGCATCCGCCGACGGCGGTGGCGCGGCCGGCGCTGTCTCGCTCGGCACGGTCGGCAACTCCACGCGCCCGACCGGACTCACCGTCAGCGGCTCATCGCTCACACTCAACGGCAACATCTCGCTCAACGGCGGCGGCAACGCCGACTTCACCGCTTCGCCCACCATCGTTCTCGCGGCTGATGTCATCATCGACACCGACGCCGCGGGCGGCGCGACCGACGCGGGCGACGTCCTCTTCGCCCCCGCGGGCACGCTCAATGGTGCGTTCGCCCTCACCATCGACGCGACCGCCGACGGCGCCGGCACGGGCGGCGCGGTCGCCCTTGGCGCAGTCGGAAACTCGACCCGCCTCACCGGCCTCACCGTCAGCGGCTCATCGCTCACGCTCAACGGCAACCTCTCCCTCAACGGCGGCGGCAACGCCGACTTCACCGGCGTCAGCGCGGTAACCCTCGCATCCGACGTCACCATCGACACCGACGCCGCGGGCGGCGCGACCGACGCGGGCGATGTCCTCTTCGCTCCCGCGGGCACGCTCAACGGCGCATTCGCTCTCACCATCGACGCGACCGCCGACGGCGCCGGCGCGGGCGGGGCAGTCTCACTCGGCGCCATCGGCAACTCCACCCGCCTCACGGGCCTCACGGTCAGCGGCGCGTCGCTCACCCTCAACGCCGACATCCGCACCGAGGGCGGAGACGTCAACCTCTCAGGAGCAGGCTCGATCGCCATCGCAGCCTCGCTCGAAATCGACACCGTCTCCACGCCCGGTGTCGCCGGCGGTTCCGTCGATCTCCGCGGCGCCACCGTCTCCGCAACCACCACCGACCTCAGCCTCACCATCGATACCAGCACGAGCGGCGCACCCGGCGGGGCGGTCTTCCTCGGCGACTTCGACGACGCCGCCGGCGCCTACGTCCACGACCTCACCATCCGCACCGGCGGCTCCGGCGCTGGCGACCTGAACCTCACCGGCTCCGTCCTCATCCGCAACGACTTCACGGTCCTCGGCGGCGGCGACGTCGTCATCGCCACCGGCGCGGCCGCCATCATCGACACCAACCCCGACGACGTGGGCGACGCCGGATCCATCGATCTCGGCACGGGACGCATCTACGCCGCCGGCGCCGGCGCCTCGCTCACACTCGACGCGTCCACCGCGGACGCGGGCGGATCAGGCGGCTCCGTCGGCATCGGCCGAGTCGACGACGGCGGCGGCGCTGGCTCCTTCCTCGCCTCGCTCGACATCAACACTTCAGGGGGCGCACGCAGTTCAGGCGATCTCTCCCTCAACGGCGACATCCTCACCGATGGCGGAGTCGTACTCACCGGCGTTGTCATCCTCGGCGCCTCAATCACCATCGATACAAACCCCGACGACCTCGGCGCCTCCGGTTTCGTCGATCTCAGCGGCGCCTTCGTGACCGCTTCCGGCGCGGGACGCGACCTCACCATCGACACCCGCAGCAACGACGACGCCGGCGGCGATGTCCTCCTCGGCGTCTTCGGCGCGTTCGGCGGCTTCTACGTCAACGATCTCACCATCCACACCGCAGGCACGACCGCCGGACTCCTCACCCTCACCGCGGGCGTTCTCCTCGACGCCGACGGCTCCGACACCGGCGACTTCACGCTCACCGGCGGCGGCGCGATCGCCATCGCATCAGCCACGGCCGCCCTCATCGACACCAACTCCACCGCCGCCGCCGACGCCGGCTCCATCAACCTCGGCTCCGGCCTCATCTACGCCCTCGGCGCGGGCGCGACCCTCACCCTCGACACCCGCTCCACCGACGGCCTCGGCGGCGCGATCACCTTCGGCGAGATCGGCGCGGGGCCGGGCCAGCGACTCGAAGGCTTCACCGCCCGCTCCAGCGGCGGCGCAGGCTCCGGCGTCATCTCCATCGCAAACGACATCGACGTAGCAGGCGACATCCTCTTCGCCAGCGACGTCCAGTTCGCTGCGTCTGTCGGCCTCTTCACCGGTGGCGGCTCCATCGACTTCAGCGGCGCGACGGTCTCCGCCTCCGCCGCCGGCGTCGATCTCACCCTCGACTCCAGCAACGGCGCGGGCGCGGGCGGCGACGTCCGACTCGGGCACTTCAGCAACAACGGCGGCCACTACATCAACGACCTCGCCATCGACACCTCCGGCACGACCACCAACGGCGCGCTCCGGCTCTTCGGCAACCTCCAGTTCGACAACCACGCCGGCAACGCCGCTGACCTCGGCTCCATCACCCTCACCGGCGGCGGCGACGTCGTCATCCACGCCTCCATCACCATCGACACCAAGGCCGGCGCGACCGGCGACGCTGGAGCGATCAACTTCGGCGCGTCGAACCTCTACGCCGCGTCACCCGCCCTCACGCTCACGCTCGACACCACCACCGCCGACGGCGCCGGCGCGGGCGGCGCGATCACCTTCGGCCGCGTCGACGACGGCAGCGGGGCCGGCGCGTTCTTCACAGCCTTCACCGCCGACTCCCGCGGCGGCGCATCCAACGGCGCAATCACCCTCACCGACGACCTCCTCGCCGACGGCGCGATCACCCTTGCGGGCAACCTCCGCATCGGCGCATCCCTCGCCATCGACACCGAGCAGGGCGACAACGGCTCCGCCGGCACGCTCGACCTCTCGAACGCCACGCTCAGCGCGACCGGCGCGGGCTTCACGCTCTCGCTCGACACCTCGACCACCGCCGCGGCCGCGACCGCCGGCAACGTCCTCCTCGGCAATGCCGACGACTCCGGCGGCGCGTTCCTCACCTCGCTGAACATCGACACCCGCGCGGTCAGCGGCACGGCCGGCTCCCTCGTCCTCAACGGCAGCGTCCAGGCCCTCGCCATCGGACTCGCCAACGTCACCGGCGCGGTCACCGTCGCCGCGGATTCCTCCCTCACGACCACGAACAGCGATATCAACCTCGGCAACTCCACCGGCATCAACGGCGCCGGCACGGGCGAGCAGACCCTCGCCCTGAGCGCGGGCACGGGCACGATCACCCTCCCCGGTGTCGGCCAGACCACCGCCCTCGGATCGTTCAGCACGACCACCACCGGCGCAGGCTCCACCATCCTCAACGGCGACGTCACCACCGCCCCCAACGGCGGCGCGGGCACCACCGGCGACCAGACCTACGCCGGCGCCGTCACCCTCGGCGGCACGCGCACGCTGCGCGCAGGCACGGGCACGATCTCCTTCGCCGACGCCCTCCAGGCCGGCGCCAACGACCTCACCCTCATCGCCGACGGCATCGAGTTCAACGGCGCGGCCACGGGCACGGGCATCCTCTCCCTGCGCCCCTCAACCGACGCCACCTCCATCGGCCTCGCCGGCGCGGCCGGAACGCTCCAACTCACCGCCACCACCTTCGGCAACATCGGCCCCGGCTTCTCCGAGGTCCGCGTCGGCACGCCCACCACCGGCGCCCACACCATCACGATCAACTCCTTCTCCATCGATGCGCCCCTCCGCCTCTTCGCCCCCGACGGCCTCATCGTCCTCTCCGGCACCATCACCACCAGCGGCGACGCCGTCCGCTTCACCGGGCCCGTCCGCCTCGGCGCGGCCGCGGGCGTCGTTACCACCAACGGCGCGGCCGCCGGCGCGAACATCACCTTCGACGACACCCTCACAGGAACGACCGCCGACACGCAGTCCCTCACCCTCGACGCGGGCACGGGCGGCGACATCCTCTTCTCCGACGCGGTCGGCGCGACCCGCCTCGGCGCGGTCACCATCACCAACGCCCGGAACCTCACCGCCTCGTCCACCTTCGCCGCGCTCTCCATCACACAGACCGACGGCCAGGGCCTCACCACCTTCACCGGCACGCTCACCGCCTCCGGCGCTGGCGGCGTCAGCCTCACCGGCAACCAGTTCTCCCTCGCCGCCGTCAACGCCCTCGCCGGTGGCGTCAGCGTGCAGTCGCGCACCGGCCTCAGCGCGGGCGTCATCACGGCGGGCGGCGCGGTCAACCTCGCCCTTGACACCGACGCCAACACCATCGGCGCGGCCGGCGCCCTCGCCGCCGTCACCGCCGACAGCATCACCCTCTCCGGCAGCGGCGACGACATCTGGACCCTCAACGGCCTGCTCAACGCCACCGGCCCCGGCGGCATCGCCATCGGCGGCGGCACGAACAACCTCAACGCCAATGCCACCGCCGACGCCGGGCCGGTCACCATCACCGGCACGACCATCATCAACGCCGATCGCGAGATCTTCGCCGGCTCAGGCACGCTCTCCCTCGCCGCCACGCAGTTCGGCGCGAACACCCTCACCCTCACCGCCGACGAGATCGACCTCACCGGCGGCGCATCCAGCATCACGGGCACCGGCTCCATCTTCCTCCGACCCACCGGCGACGCGGTCTCGATCGACGTCGGCTCGCCCGCGGGCGGCACGGGCACCCTCGACCTCAGCGACACCGACATGGCCGCCATCGCCTCAACCGTCGCCGGCGTCACCATCGGCCGCGTCGGCACCGGCGCGCACGAGTTCAACATCGGCTCCCTCTCCGTCACCTACCCCATCACCTTCGCCGCCCCCAACGGCCTCATCCGCCTCAGCGGCGACATCACCACCACGGGCGACGCCCTCACCTTCAACGGACCCGTCCGCCTCGACGCCACCGTCGCCATCAACACCACCAGCGGCTCGCCCGCCGGCGCGAATGTCACCTTCGGCGGCTCGCTCAACGCTCTCAACGCAGGCGTCCAGGGCCTCACGCTCAACCTAGGCACCGGAGGCGACGCGGCCTTCGACGACGCCGTCGGCGCAACCACCCGCATCGGCGCGGCCGGCGTCACCAACGCTCGCAACGTCACCGCCGCCGCCGCCTTCAGCGCCGCCTCCTTCACCCAGTCCGCCGGCCAGGGCCTCACCTCCTTCCTCAGCACGCTCAACACCAGCGGCGCGGGCGGCATCTCCATCACCTCGTCGTCCATCAACCTCGCAAGCACGGTCACCTCTACCGGCGGTGCGGTCGCCTTCTCCGGCCCCACGAGCCTCGGCGGCAACGTCCTCACCAACAGCCACGCCGTCTCATTCAACGGCGCCACCACCCTCGTCGGAAACCGCTCCATCAACACCGCCAACGCCGGCTCCGGCGCGAACGTCGCCTTCGCCTCCACCCTCAACGGCACCACCGACTCCGCCCAGAGCCTCACCATCAACGCCGGCACGGCCGGCGACGTCACCTTCACCGGCGCAATCGGTGGCACGACCCGCCTCGGCGCGGTCACCATCACCAACGCCGACGACCTCACCGCCTCCGCCGCCTTCAACGCCCTCTCCTTCCTCCAGAGCGCGGGCCAGGGCCTCACCCGTTTCCTCAGCACGCTGAACCTCACCGGCGCGAGCGGCGGCAGCATCACCACCGCCTCCATCAGCCTCGGCGGCACGGCGACCTCCACCGGCGGCCCGCTCGCCTTCAACGCGCCCACCAGCCTCGGCGGCAACATCATCACCAACAGCCACGCCGTCGCCTTCAACGGCCCCGTCACCCTCGTCGGCAACCGCTCCATCACCACCGCCAACTCCGGCTCCGGCGCGAACGTCACCTTCGCCTCCACGCTCAACGGCACCACCGACTCCGCCCAGAGCCTCACCATCAACGCGGGCACCGTCGGCGACGTCACCTTCACCGGCGCGGTCGGCGGCACGACCCGCCCCGGCGCGATCACCATCACGAACGCTCGCAACGTCACCGCTTCTGCTGCCTTCCGCGCCCTCTCCTTCGCTCAGGCCGCCGGTCAGTCCGCCACCACCTTCAGCGGCATCCTCGACACCACCGGCCCGGCAGGCTTCTCCTTCACAGGCTCCGCCCTCACATTCAGCGACGACGCGACCATCTCCGGCGGCGGCTCCCTCACAGTCGCCAACTCCGGCCTCTTCACCATCGCCGCAGGCGCGCCCGTCAGTGCCTCCGGCGGCCTCTCGCAGACCGGCGCAGGCCCGGTCAGCATCGGCGCGAACATCACCGCCGCCGGCGCACCGATCTCCTTCGCCGGCCCCGTCACCTTCGCACAACCCGTCGAACTCCTCGGCGGCTCCATCACCTTCCTCAACTCCGCAGCCGCCGGCAGCCGCGCCATCACACTCACCGCCGACGAGATCGACTTCCTCGGCGGCGCGAACTCCTTCAGCGGATCGTCCACCCTGCTCCTGCGCCCCACCGCCGCGACCGTCTCGATCGACATCGGCTCACCCGCCGCCGGCGCAGGCACGCTCGACCTGAGCGACACCGACCTCGCCGCCCTCGCCGACGGCTTCTCCGCAATCACCATCGGCCGCGCCGACGGTCAGCACGCCATCGTCGTCGGCAGCGCGACCTTCCGCGACCCCACGACCATCCGCACCCCCGCCGGCGGCAGCATCACAATCGCCGGCACGCTCACCGGCACGGGCAACGCCTCCTTCCTCCTCGACGGCTCCGGCGCAACAACCTTCCTCAACGCACCCATCGTTACCGACGGCGACAACGTCACCATCGACGACGCCGTCATCGTCGGCGCTGGCGCGAGCATCGACACCGGCGCAGGCCCCGGAAACGTCCTCATCACCGGCACGGTCGACGGCGCCAACGCCCTCCCCATCACCGCCGGCACGGGCACCGTCACGCTCCAGCAGTCCGTCGGATCGACCACGCCACTCGCCTCCGTCGCCTTCTCCGGCAGTGCGATCAGCCTTCCGAGCGTCCGCACCACAGGCCCGCAAACCTACACGGGCGCGACGACGCTGAACGGCGACCTCACCTCCCTCACCGCCGGCGCGATCACCATCAACGGCCCACTCACCCTCGCCGCAAGCGTCGCCCTCACCACCGCCGGCGCATCCGGCGACGACCTCACCGTCACCGGAACCACCGACGGCGCGCATGCCCTCACAGTCAACGCGGGCGGCGGCATGGCCACCTTCGCAGGGGCGATCGGCGCCTCCGCCCGCCCGACCTCCATCAACGCCACCGCCGCGACCATCTCGCTCCCCACCGTTGATACGAACGGCCCGCAGACCTACACCGGCGCGGCCACCCTCAACGGCGACCTCACCGCACACGCCGCCGGCGCGATCACGCTCGCAGGCCCCGCCACCATCGCCACGGACCTCTCCATCACCACCCGCGGCCAGGCCGGGGACGACGTCTCCGTCCAGTCCATCGACGGCCCGCACTCCCTCGCCATCGCCGCCGGCGACGCCGCCTTCACCGCACCCGGCGCCATCGGCGCCGCCACGCCCCTCGCCCAGTTTGCCGCCGACGCCGCCTCGATCGACGTGCAATCGATCACTACGACCTTCGGCCAGACCCTCACGGGCGCGGTCACCCTCCGCGGCGACCTCACCAACCTCGACGAAGCCCCCATCCTCCTCGGCGGCCCCGTCACCCTCGCCGCGCCCGTCATCATCACCAACAGCGGAACCGCGCCCGCCACAGTCATCATCACCGGCACGATCGACGGCCCGAACCCGCTCACCATCACCACACCCGGCGCGATCGTCTCGCTCGACGACGAGGTCGGCGCGACCACCCCGCCCACCGCGCTCACCATCACCGCCGCGTCGTTCACGCCGCCCCGCATCACCACCGCCGGCCCGCAGACTTACAACGCCGCCGTCTCCCTCGGCACAACGCTCAGTGCCGTCGGCACAGGCTCGATCGCCTTCACCGGCCCCGTCTCCCTCGTCGCGGACAGCACGCTTGCCACGGTCGGCGGCGCATCCGACGGCATCTCCTTCGGCGGCACGCTCGACGGCGCATTCACCCTCACCCTCTCCACGGGCGCAGGCCCGATCGCCTTCGCACAGTCCATCGGCGCCGTCACCCCACTCGCCGCGTTTCTGGTTCCCTCCGCAGGCGCCATCGACTTCGCCGCCCCCGTCGCCATCGCCGGTCCCGCAACCATCACGAACGCCGGCACCATGACAACCGGCCCGGCCGCGCCGCTCGCCATCGGCGGCGCGTTCACCCAGAACGGCGCCGGCTCGACCGTGCTGCTCTCATCCCTCGACGCCGCCACCGTCTCCTTCGCCGGCCCGGTCTCCCTCGGCGGCGACATCGCCTCCGATACCGTCTCTTTCGCCGCACCCCTCACGCTCATCGGCGACCAGACCATCACCGCCGACACCATCCTCTTCGCCGCCGGCGCAAACTCCGACGCCACGCCCCGCCTCCTGACCACCGACGCCGCGACCTCCGTCCGCCTCACCGGCGGCGTGGGCACGGCCAGTCCCCTCCGTTCGTACGTCCACCAGGGCGCGGGCGTCGTCATCCTCGACGGCGACCTCACCACCACCACCGGACTCACCTTCGCCGTCCCAGTCCTCGTCGCCTCCGACTCCATCGTCCAAGTCCTCGGCACGCCCACGCTCGCGGACTCCATCGTCTTCCTCGACACCGTGGACAGCCTCGCCGACCCGCGTTCCCTCACGCTCCTCGTGAACCCCTCACTCGGCGAAGCCGCACCCGGCCTCCCCCTCCAACTCAACCTCGCCCGAGTCGAGTTCCACGCGCCCATCGGCGCAACCACGCCCCTCGACAACCTCCACCTCATGTTCTCCGAGTCCCGCGCCGTCAACGGCCGCATCGGCGTCCCCGCCTGGGCCACCATCTGGGCGCCCAACGGCATGGCCGCCACCGTCAACGGCGACTTCCGCATGGGCCAGAACGAAAAACTCAGCGCACTGGGCGCGATCTCGCTCACCGCCGGAGGCAGCGTCATCCACGGCGACCTGACCGCGCTCACCACCATCGACATCACCGCCCCCGCCATCTTCATCCAGACCCGCGACGCAGGCCCCGTCCTCGCCAGCATCGGCGTCATCGATACCGACGACGGCGTGGACATGGTCGCCGCTCAGTCCATCACCTACTCCGTCGTCCCGCAGGTGCTCGGCTCAGGTCCCATCCCGACCTTCGCCACCAACGACGGCGCTGGCGGCTCGCCAACCGTCACCGGCTTCCCGTTCCGCGCGTTCGGCTCCGTCACCGCCGACCTCTTCGCCTCAGGCCTTGACCTCCGCTCCAGCGGCCCGACCAACGCCAACGTCTCCGAGGCCATCGCCGGCGCGGCCCCACGCGAGGCCCAGAGCGCACGAGTCACCCAGGACACCGCCGTCGGGCGCGCCGCCCGCGATGAACTCCAGCAACTCGGCCTCGCCCCGCGCGATCCTGATCTCGGCACGCTCATCGAAGCCCTCATCGGGCGCGCCCTCTACAACGACGTGCCCCGCGACGTCGCCGTCTCTCGTGCCGAAGTCACCGTCAACCGCCTCTCAAGCGAGGTCGTGCAGGCCGTCCTCGACTCCTACCGCGAACTGATCCTCGGCGCCGACCCCGGCGCGTTCGAGAGCAACGAGGCTCGCGTCGCCGAGATCCAGCGGCGCCTCCCCCTCATCGCCTCCACCCTCAACACCGCCCTCGAAGCCTACAGCCAGGCCGAGCCAAGCGAAACATTCGATCCCGAAGGCTTCCGCCGATTCATCGGCGATTCCCCCGAATGGACCGAAGCGGTCGCATACCTCCAAGGCATCGACCGCCTCCTCCGCGACGTCGATCTCCTCGGCCTCAGCCCCCGTGAACGCCAGATCGTCCGCAGCACTCTCTTCCGCGACGTCAGCGACGGTCAGGCCACCCTCATGCAGCGACTCGAGCAGGTCGTCGGCACGGACCCGCTCGCCCTCGGACGCCGATGAAATCGAACCCGCACCTTCAACGCGCGTAGTCGCCGTCGTCCCAGATCAGCGTCTTCGTGATCTCGTCCGCCGGGACGATCTGCGCGTGCCCGTCGAAGAACAGCGCGTTCGCGCCCACCCCGTGCCGGCGCGGCGCGACCCGACGCTGGTTGTCCGACCCGCTCAGGTGGATCGCCTGCCGAACGTCGTAGAACAACGCGATCAGGAAGTCGTCGTCGCCGGCCGGGCGGATGCTCGAGTTGTAGTTCACGTTGTCCTTGTCTTCGCTGTAGTCCGTCAGGTACACCCGCTCCGACGGCCGGAACACCCGCGTCAGACGCATCGACTCCTTGAACCTGCCCTTGTTGTTCGACAACTTGTCGTACGCGACAAACCACAGCCCGTTGTTCACGTAGTGGATCTGGTGCAGGTCGTCACGAGGCCGCGCCGGATCCTGGAAGTACGGCGCCCTCACGTACCGGTCCCGCAGAGGCTCATCCCAACTCGCCGTATGGTCCACCAACGGCCGCAACGCACGCGGCCACGACGGATCGCTCGGAAGGCTCGCCTCGCGCGGGATGTACTCATCAAACG
Source organism: Phycisphaerales bacterium (assembly GCA_035443945.1). GTDB lineage: Bacteria > Planctomycetota > Phycisphaerae > Phycisphaerales > UBA1924 > CAADGN01. The sequence goes on from DAOMNQ010000022.1 coordinate 10,848, forward strand.
TGTCCGCGTACACCAGCAGCGCGACCCCCAACTGCCGCTGGTTCGAAAGGCACACGCTCTGACGCGACGCCTCCCGTGCCTTCCCCAACGCAGGCAACAGAATCCCGATCAGCAGCGCGATGATCGCGATGACGACCAGCAACTCGATCAGCGTGAACCCGCGTGGGCCGGACCGGCCGCGGGCACAGTCCCGGAGCATTACCTCAGCGTACCAGAAGCCGGCAGCCGATCAACCCCGCCGCCCTGCCCCCGGCCGCGGGCCTACTGCCCGCCGACGTCCTGCATCTGCATGTCGCCCTCAGTCGCCGGTGGCGGTGGGGGGGGCACGGGGGTCTGCGTCGTGCTCGCAGGCCCCGCAGGACGGGCATCCGCCCGCGCCGGCTTCCCGCTAGGGGGGAACTCCGGGTACGCACGAAGCGTCACGTCCACACGCCGCGACGAAGGCGGCGGCACCGAAATCCGGTTCGTCAGACGCCCGTAATGCTGTCCCGCCGGCATCAGACGCCACCGCATCACACCCGACATCCACTCCTCGCTCTGCACCCGCTTGTCGTCGAAGTTGATCACCAACTGCTGTCCCACGGGCACGTCCATCGCGAAGACCGACTCCCCGGTACGCGTATCGACCACCGTGATCGTCTGCGGCGTGTACGGCTCGCTCACATACGTGTACTCGTCGATCGCAGCCCCCGAACCGCCCGGATCGAAGTACGGGCGGTACGCGACCCCGCACCCGATCCCCGTACCAACAAACGCGGCAGTCAACAGGCCCGCCAGGAGGGCGTTCGAACGGGTCGCGGGGCGGTTGGTGGCCATCGGATCGGTCTCCGTCTGTGGGGGTGGCAGTCTAGGGGCTTCGTCGAGGGTGCGCCGCCATGCCTACGAGGGCCGGCGCAGCCCGGTTCTGGCGGGTTCCCTCGGAACTTATCGGTAGACTCAACCCCATGCCTGAAGCCCGACACAACCCCCACGACCCCGGTTTTCGGGTCGGACTCGGCTGGGATATCCACCGCCTGGAGCCGCTCAGGCCGAGTGGCAAGGGGCGCCCGCTTCTCATCGGCGGCATCCACTTCGACCACGATCTCGGCCCCGCCGGCCACTCCGACGGCGACGCCCTCCTCCATGCCCTCACCGATGCCCTCCTGGGCGCGATCGGCGGCCCCGACATCGGCGAACTCTTCCCCGACACCGACCCACGCTGGGCCGGCGCGGACTCCGCCGCCTTCGTCGCCGAGGCCCTCCGTCGTGTCCGCGACGCCGGTTGGCAGGTCGTGAACGTGGACGCTGTCGTCGTTCTCGAACGCCCGAAACTCGCCCCCTCCAAACAGGCCGTCCGCAACAATCTGGCCCGCCTTCTCGGCCTCCAGATCGACCGCGTGAATGTCAAGGGCAAGACCCACGAACGCATCGGCCCCGTCGGCGAAGGCCACGCCGTCGAGGCGCACGTCGTCGTCCTTCTGTCTCGCGCGGCGTGACCCGACCTCCCCGGCCCCCAATGATCCAACCGTGCAGCCGCGCGATCCAAACGCAGGCCCCGGAAGGCTCAGGATCGCGGCCGCGGCGACCGCCTCGGGCTTGCGCCGCTACCCGCGCGACCTTGCCGAATCCATCCGCGACGTCGCCCGCACGCGCACCGACGGCGACGGCGCGCCCCCCGACCTTCGCGGCCTCCACGAGCACGAACTCGCCGCCGCATGGCTCGGCCACGCCAGCGTCCTGCTCCGACAGGGCGGCGTCACCCTGCTCGTCGATCCCGTCTTCTCACGCCGCATCGGTCCGCGCCTCGGCCCGCTCACGCTCGGCCCCGCCCGCCGGTCACGCCCCGTCGATCTCTCGACGCTTCCTCCCGCGGACGCGATCCTCATCACCCACGCCCACTACGACCACCTCGACCGCCCCACGCTCGCCGCGCTCGCCTCCTCGCGCACCACCGTCATTACCGCCCGCGGCACGCGCCGCCTCATCCCGCGAGGGTTCCGCCACGTCGTCGAACTCGACTGGGACGACGAACGCGAAATCGAGAACCTCGCCGTCCGCGCCATCCGACCGGCCCACTGGGGCGCGCGAGCCTGGCTCGACTTCGGCCGCGGCTTCAACTCCTACCTCATCGCCTCCGACGCCCGCCGCACCATCGCCGCCGGCGACACCGCCCGCACCGACGCCTTCCGAGGCGTCGGACCCATCGACCTCGCCGTCTTCGGCATCGGCGCCTACGACCCCTGGCAGCACAAGCACGCCACGCCCGAGCAGGTCTGGGAGATGTTCACCGCCGCCCCGGGCGCACGCCTTCTACCCGTCCACCACTCGACCTTCGAACTCTCCGACGAGCACCGCGACGAGCCGATGCGCCGCCTCCTCGCCGCAGCCGGCGAGGGCCGTTCACGCATCATCGTCGTCGAACCGGGCGAGGTGTGGACCACCAACGGCGATCAGCCCGTCCCGGAGCGCCTGCGCAACTGCTGACGCTGCACCGCCGTGCTGATCCGCTGCATCCCCACCAGCAGCGACCTCGGCCCTTCCGCGGGCAGGCACAGCAGCCCGTACCGCGTTCGCCCCGGCGTCAGCGGCTTGATGCTCTGCACCCGAGCACGCCCGCCGTACTTCGTCTGCTCGTACTCCACCTCCACCGTCAGCACCGCGCCGTAGCCGTGGTTCCCTCCCGAGATGATCGAGAACCCCGTCGCGCTCACGTCCGTCAGCGGGCACCCCGACTCGTTGTCGACCGTCGCGCTGAACCCCGTCGTCACCGTGCTCACCCGGTAGCACTCGCGCGACTCGCACGACACCGCCTCGCCCGTCGTCTGGAACCCGAACGAGGGCGTGTCGCTCTCCTCCAGCGAGGCCGTGATCCGTGCCGGCTGCTGCATGAACCCCGCGCGTCCCTGGAAAAACACCGCCACATCCGACCCCGGCGCGGCCGTCAGCCCCGGCTCGTCGAACCGGGCCACGAGCATCCCGTTCCGCACGTCCACCACCTTCGCCGCGTGCAGCACCCGCGACGCGGATTCCGCGGGCAGCGCGAAAAAAACGTCAGTGCCCTTCGTGAACATGGAGCAGCCCCTGTCATGCACGCGCGGGGAACCCGCCGCGATACAGGGGCTATCGGGCCGGCCGCAGGCTGAGTTAAGGCCGCGCCCGCGAAAACCGCCCGAGCCTCCCCGGGAAATCACGAGAAATAGGTCAGCGCCACGAAACCCAGCACCAGAATGGATAGGAACGTCAGCAGCGCCACGATCGCCCCGTCCGATCGGTCCATGTCCATCATCTCCGCCAGCAGCCACGCGTAGATCATCCCCGACACGCCGAGCCAGATGAACCTGTACGGGAGCCACGACGTCGCGACGAACACGAACCCCACCACCGCAAAGATCCCGATCAGCCGCAGCGCATTCAGGTGGAACGGCGCGTTGAACCCGATCCACCCCAGGCAGCACAGCCACAGCACGACCATGCCCACAGGCAACGCCATCGCCGTCGCGATCAGGAACGGCACGATGGCCAGCGGCTGCCCCGTCACGGCGTAATAGCCCAGCGTCGCAAGCGTTCCCACCGCGAACATCACCACCGGCTTCGTGTATTCCCGCCTCGCCACGTCCCGCGATACCTTGCTGTCGATCCGCTCGCGGTGCGTCGTCCCCACGATCGTCCCGCACTCCGGGCACCGCGGCGCGTGCAGACCCGTCAGGTCGTACCCGCACTTCGCGCACGGCAGCGTGACGCGACCATCGCCCGCACGCTTCCCCTCGACGAGCGTCGAACTCTGAATCCCCTTGCGCTCGTCGTACCCGCAATGCACGCACACCACCGCGTCGGCGGAAATCCGCAGCATACACACCGGGCACGCCTTCTCTGCCGCGACGTGCGCCTCCTCGATCGGAATGACGCCTTCCGCGTCGTCCACCGCGAGCAGCGTCGTGCTCGTCGTCGAGGGCGAGCCAACCGCCACCACCGTCTCCGCCGCCCGCTTCACCTCGCAGGGCTTGCAGTAGTACCGCCCGGCCCTGTCTTTCACCCGAGGCCGATCCGAGCAGTCCTCGCCGCACACGGCGCAGATCTTCGCCATGTCGCCGCTCCCAGGGGGTGGCGGCGCCACCCGAACTCCAGACTACCACATCGGCGTCCGCCGGGCGCGGCCGAACTTCACGATCCGCTCTCGACCGCACGCTTCACATCCGCCAGGTCCTTGCTCAACGCCTTCCGGCACGCCCCCATCATCAACGCCCCCAGCGGCAGCAGCAGTTTCGCCCCCAGGCTCACCGCCCGCCCGCTGAACTCGATCTCCACCCGCGTCCCGCCTCCCTCCGGCACGAACCGGTGCGCCGTCCGGTACTGCATCCCGTGCGACTCCGCCGTCATCACGAACGACCGCGGCGGGTCGAACTCCACGATCTCCATCTCCTCGCTCGCCTCGCGTCCGAACATCACCCGCGTCTCGCGGAACCGCGTCCCCACGCCGACCGCCCCATCCGTCAGGACGTCGATCCGCGTGATCGCCTCGATCCGATCCGGCGCGCGGGCCAGGTCGGTGCAGACCGCGAACACCCGCTCTGGCGGAGCCTGAACCGTCACGCTCGCTGTGCAACTCGGCATCCTGCTGCTCCTTATGAGCGACCGAAGAGCCGCTCCAGATCCCGGATCGTCAGCCGGATCGACGTCGGCCTCCCGTGCGGGCACGACGACGACCGCTCCACGTCGCCACGAAGGTCCAGCAGCGCGCCCAGTTCCGGCTCAGTCAGCCGATCCCCCGCCTTCACCGCCGCCTTGCACGCCATCATGTCCAGGACCTCACGCAGCGCCTCCTCGCCGTCCGGCGCGAACCCCTCCTCCTCCGCCCGGTGCAGCAAGTCCTCCATGAATGGGCCTGCCTCCACGCCCCGCTCGAACAGGAACGTCGGGAAGGCGTGCACCCCCACCGACCGCGGCCCCATCGGCGTCGCCTCCACCCCGATCCGCTCCAGGCGGTAGCTGCCGTCGAGCACGCGCTGCACCACCCCGATCCGCTCCAGCAGCGGCCCCAGGTCCGCAAGCCGCGACACGCGCTCCGCCGGCGCCTCCACCACGATCGGCGTCAGCAGACGCTGGCTCTCCAGCGGACCGCTCGCCACACGCTCGAGCAACACCTCGAACATCACCCGCTCGTGCAGCGCGTGCTGGTCGATGATCACCACGCCCTGCTCGTCCTGCGTCACGATGTACGAGTTGTGCACCTGCAAGGCACGGTCCACCGGCCGCGCCAGCGCCATCTGCGGCGGCGAGTGTTCCGGGTGCGCAGGCTCGACCGATCCGACCGGCGCATCCGCCGCCTCCACCGCCGAACGCACCGCGTCGTACGAGAACCTCCCACCCGTCTGCGCCGGAACCTGCCGGGCGAAATACTCCACGAACGACGACACCCGCGCCTCCGGCGTCGCCCCCGCGAACCGCGATGACGGCACGCTCGGCGTCAGGTCCGCCGCGCGCAGCGCCTCCCGCACGGCCCCCAGCACCACCGAGTGTACCAGCCCCTGGTCCCGGAACCGAACCTCCGCCTTCGCCGGGTGCACGTTCACGTCTACCGCTTCCGGCGGCAGGTCCAGCATCACCACCACCAGCGGGTGCCGCGTCGGATCGATCAAGCCGCGGTACGCCTCGCGCACCGCGTGCTGCAGCGTCCGATCCGCGACCGCGCGCCCGTTCACATACAGATGCTGCGCCGTGCGTGACGCCCGCGCCACGCCGGGCCTCCCCGCCAGACCCCAGATCGCCACGCCCGCCGGCGGCTCCGGCCCCACCCGACCCAACTCCACCAACTCCCGCTCCAACTCGCGCCCCAGCACGTCCAGCGCACGGTCGCGCACGCTCTGCTCCGGCGGCAGGTCCATCAGCGTCCGACCGTCCGCCCGCAACTCGAACCCCACCGCCGGGTGCGCCAGCGCGAGCGTGCGCACGAGGTCCACGCACCGCGCCTGCTCCGTACCCGGCGTCCGCAGGAACTTCCGCCGCGCCGGCGTGTTGTAGAACAGGTTGCGCACCGCCACCGCCGTCCCCGGCGCGCCCGCGGCGGGTCTCACGTCGGTTGCCCTTCCCCCCTCGACCTCGATCACCGACGCGCCCTGCTCTTCCGCCGTGCGCGAGCGCAGGCTCATCCGCGACACCGACGCGATCGACGCCAGCGCCTCGCCCCGGAACCCGAGCGTCGCCACGCGCTCAAGGTCCGCCGCCCCGCGCAGTTTGCTCGTCGCGTGCGGCGCGACCGCCAGCGCCAGATCCTCCGCGGGGATGCCGCACCCGTCGTCGCTCACGCGCACGAGTTCGATCCCGCCCTGCTCCAGTTCGACGATGATCCGACGCGCCCCGGCGTCCAGCGCGTTCTCGACCAGTTCCTTCACCACCGACGCCGGACGCTCCACCACCTCGCCCGCCGCGATCTGGTCCACCACCAGTTGCGGCAGCGCGGTGATCCTTCGTCTCGTCGTAGCAGCCGTTTCCGGGAGGGCGTCCAGGCTCATCGCCCGATTCTACCGATCCCCCGGCGCGGTACACTCCCGCCATGTCCCAGACCGTCTTCGCCAGAATCATCCGCGGCGAGATACCCTGCCACCGCGTCTACGAGGACGACCGCGTCCTCGCCTTTCTCGACGTCAACCCCCTCAGCCGCGGCCACGTCCTCGTCATCCCCAAGGAGCAGGCCGAGACCCTCGACGCCCTCTCCGATGACTCCGCCGCCGCGCTGGGCCGAGTCCTGCCGCGCATCTGCCGCGCCGTCCTCCGCGCCACGGGTGCCACGGACTTCAACGTCCTCCAGAACAACGGCCCCGACGCCCACCAGGCCGTCATGCACGTCCACTTCCACGTCATCCCACGCTTCCCGGGCCAGAGAGCGGGCGGCCTCGGCATCCTCTGGCGGCCGAACCCGCTCGACCAGTCCGACGGCGCAGCCCTCGCCGCCAAGATCGCCGCCCAACTCGCTCAATAACCCCTACGGCTCGACGACCTGCCCGAACCGGATCGCCCGGATCGTCTCCTCCAGGTCACGCAACTGCTCCGCGGTCTCCGCGCGCTGACGCAGCAACGCCTCGCGCTGCTCGGCCGGCAGGTCCCGCTGCCGCAACGCGGCCTCGAACGCCAGAATCCTGTCCACGAACCACTGCCGTTGCAGTTGCAGCGCCTCGACCCGCGCCATCGCCTCGCGCGCGCCAGCCTCCAACGCTTCCGGCCGGATCACGACCCGCCAGCCCTCTTCCTGCAACGCCTGCCGGGGCAGCCCGCCCGCGATCAACGCCGTGCCAAGCCCCGGCTGCTGCGAAACGCGAATCGGTCCGCGCCTCGCTGCCCGCGCATCGACCTCAGGAATCAGCGGCTCCCACTCGCCCGGCTCCAGCCCCGCGTCGATCACCCTCGAAGGCCTCACCGCCCGCTCGCGCCGCAACTCCCACGCCCGAGCCATCACCGCATAGTCCGGCACCATCGGCTGCTGAAGATCCGCGAATCGACCCAGACGAACCTCGACGCGCATCGGCCGCCCGTCGCGGATCACTTCAAGAGGCACGGCATCGCCAGGCTCGTACGACAGGATCACCGCCCGGAACGTCAGCGTGTCGAACAGCCGAACACCGCCCGCCGATCGCACGACGTCTCGCGGCCGGAGCGCGACCGACGCATCGAACCCCGCGACCGTCGCCGCGATCTCCGTGCCCTCGCCGTTCTGGTTCCCGAACTGCACGCCGAGCGCGCCCCGCTGCGTCCGCTGGAAGCACATGAACGCCACCCGGTCCAGACGCGCCGCCTGCTCAGGCGTCAGCATCGGATCGTTCAGCATCGGCTCGACGTCCGTCAGCCGGATGCCCTCCAGGCTCATCAGCCGCATCGTCGCGGCCTCACGCGCCTCCAGCGACGGAGCGTCGAGGTCTCGGATCACCGCCCGCAGGTCCAGGCTCGGCTGCGGTGTCTGCCCGAACGCTGCCGCCGCCAGCGACGCCGCCATGCAGGCCGCGAAACCCGATCGACGGACGGTCGCAACGGTCATCCGGCCTCCTCGGGCGACGCCCCGCCCCCAAGTGTGCGCAAGCCGACGGCACGGGTCAACAGGCCTGTCGTTCCCCGGAGGCCGCTCGCACCACTTCGCCCGCGTTAGCCCGCAGCCAGTCGGCCTTCCGGAGCGCCATGGCCAGGAACTCCCCGGCGTCCAGCCCCCCGAACGTCCCCGTGGCGGCGATCGGCGCGATCGTCTCCGCGATCAGGGCCTCGACCATCAGGTCCGGGATCACCTTCACCATCTCGGGCGTGCCGCCCGCCTCGCCCCGCCAACCCGAGAAGAACGCCCCCAGCCGCGCCAGGTCGAAGCGGCCGAGATCCGGGTCGATCAGAACGGCCTCGATGCCGGTCTTCACGAAATCGGGGAAAT
>DAOMNQ010000022.1:19240-34127 GCA_035443945.1 Phycisphaerales bacterium
CAACTCCGCCGGCCACGAGCCGGGCCGCGCCGGCCCGCGCGTGATCGAGAACTGCAACGCCCCGGCCGTCGTGTCCGCCGGCGGCGCCGCGACGCACGCCGAGTCGAAGTCCACCACCGCCGCAACGCGCCGCGAACGGAAGACCATGTTGCCCGGGTGCCAGTCACCGTGCACCACCTGCACGGGCCACGAGCCGTACCCCGCCCGGTCTACGGCCTGCGAAGCCGCCTCGTAGTGGTGCCGCAACTGCCGCAGCGCGGACCGCGAAGGCGGGTCCGTCGGCAGCCGCCGGCCGTGCCGCAGCGCATCGACCACCGCCGGGCGCGCATGGAACGACCCCACGGGGAGGGGGAACGTCGGCGCGAAGCCCGCCACCAGCCGATGCAGCCGCGCCAGCAGCGCGCCCGCGTCGGCCGTCGCCTCCGCCGACCGGTCGTACTCCTCGCCGGGCACGTACCGGAACAACTCGTAGACGTGCCCGCCGGCCTGCACCAGCGTGTTGTTCGCCGCCCGCGTGCCGATGATCTCCGGCGCTGGGAACCCCGCCGCATGCAGGTGCAACTGCAACTCGTGCGAGAACGCGACCCGGTGCGGGTCGTCGCGCCCCGGCGCGCGGCGTTTGAGCAGCAGCGGCCCGCGCGAAGTGCGAAGCAGAACCTTCGGCGCACGGCGCGAACCGCGAGGGAACTCGTGCACCGACTCGATCACGCCCAGGTCGTAGTGCGAGCACACCACCGCCAACTCGCCCATCGAGAAGCGGTCACGCCCGTTGTTCTCGCCGTTGCGTGCGGGTTCCACGGAGTGCATCCGCCCCAGGGTACCCCGCCACTCCGTGGCGGCTACGTTCCCTACGTCTGCCTCAGGCCGGTCACTCGACGTTCTGGACCTGCTCCTTGATCCGGTCGATCAGCCCCTTGACCTCCACTATCAGCCGCGAAATCAGCGCATCCGACGACTTGCTCGCGATCGTGTTCGCCTCGCGCAGCATCTCCTGCGCCAGAAAGTCCAGCGTCCGTCCCACCGGCTGGTCGTCCGGCGCGCCGAGCAGGTCGCCGAACTGGTCGATGTGCGCGCTCAGCCGCATGACCTCCTCCGCGATGTCAGTCCGCTCGGCGTACGTCGCCAACTCGCGGATCAACTCCACCGGCTCGACCTTCACGCCCGCCGCCTCCAGCATCGAGTCGATCCGCTGGCGCAGCCGAGCCTCGTAGTCCTGGATCACCTGCGGCGCGCGGGCCGCGATCCGCCCGAGCCGCTCGCCGATCTCCCCCGCGTGCCGGCGCAACTCCTCCTCGAGCATCGCCCCCTCGCGCCGGCGCATCGAGATCGCGTGGTCGCACGCCAGGTCCGTCAGCCGCGAGAACTCCCCCCGCGCCCGCAGCAGCCGGTCCTCCTCGTCCGCCGGAGGTTGCAGCACCCCCGGCAGCGCGAGCAGCGAACCCACGTCGATCTGCAACTCGCCGGCCGCGACCGCCTTCACCCGACGCAACTGCTCCACGTACCGGTCCAGCGCGCGGTGATTCACGTCCAGCGCGGCCGACTCCGACGAGTCCGTGCAACTCGCCGTCAGCGTCACCGTCCCGCGGCTGATCCGACGCCGCAGCAGCGACTCCAACTCCGCCTCCAGCACCTGCAGCGTCTCCGGCAGGCGGATGACGGCTTTGAAGTACTTGTTGTTCAGCGACCGCAACTCGACGAAGAAGTGCACGCCGTCCACCTGCGACGACGCTTCTCCGAACCCCGTCATGCTCCGGATCACACGCGGCTCCCAACCCCACGGCCCGACTCACGCCCGCCCGCCGTCGGACGGACGCCCCGCCGGAGTCTAGAGGCTATCCCGTAACCTCGGAGAACCGATCTCACCACAGAGGCACAGAGAGCACCGAGGCAGGAATCCTTGGTTTTTCTCTCGGTGCCCTCTGTGCCTCTGTGGTGAATCATGGGTTTGGGGATAGGTTCTAATCAAAGCCCACCCGCCGCGCCTCACTCCGGCTCCGGCTTGTTCCCGTCCGCCTCCGCGCCGTCCGGAGACTGGACCGGCTCATCCCCGTCGACCGGACTCGCCGCGGGGACTTCGGGAATCGGCGGCGCCGTCGGCGGAGGGGTCTGCCCCGTCGGCAGGTCTTCGACCGGCGAGGTCGTCTGGGCCGCCGGCGCGGTCACGGGCATCGGCCCCGAGGGACGGCTCACGAAAACCAGCGTCACCGCCATCACCAGCCAAAGCACGAAGAACCCGATCGTCGCGATCGTCAGGGCATCGCCGGTGCGGGCGCCGAATGCCGTCTCACCGGAGCCGGACCCCGACCCGAACGCGCCGCTCAACCCGCCGCCTTGCGGCCGCTGGATCAGCACGGTCAGGATCAACAGCAGCGAGCAGCCGAGGAAGGCCACGCCGAGCAGGCCGCTCAGGACCGGCGACGCGGCGAGCAGGACGGGAACGGTCAGGGTCGCGTGCATCTGGCGTTGGCTCCGGGCGGCCGATTGATGATTCGGGTTTCCGGCCGTGGGATGCCGGCCTCCGCCTCGCGGAGCCGGGCGGGAGTCTAGGCGATCGGCCTTGCCACCCTTGCCTCGGTGGCCCGCACGATGGCGCAGAAGTCAGTCGCCGAGAGCGACGCCCCGCCGACCAGCCCGCCGTCCACGTCCGGCCGGGCGAGGAGGGCCTCGGCGTTGTCGGGCTTGAGCGACCCGCCGTAGATGATCCGCATTGCCGCCGCGGCCTGAGGCGAGAAGACCGACGCCAGCACGGCGCGCACCCTGGCGTGGGCGTCCTGCGCGTCGGCGGGGGTGGCGTTCCGGCCGGTGCCGATCGCCCAGACCGGCTCGTAGGCGATGACAAGCATTTGGGTTTGCTCCGGGCGAACGCCCGCGAGGGCGGCGTGGAGTTGGCGCTCGTTGACGGCGTGCGTCTCGCCGCGTTCGCGCTGGTCGAGCGTCTCGCCGATGCAGAGCACGCAGGTCAGGCCCGCGTCGAGGGCGGCGCGGGTCTTGCGGTTCACGAGGTCGTCGCTCTCGCCGAGGACGTGTCGTCGCTCCGAGTGGCCGGTGAGGACGGCGGAAGCGCCGCAGTCGAGCAGCATGGCCGCCGACACTTCGCCCGTGAACGCGCCGCTCTTTTCGTAGTAGAGGTCCTGTGCGCCGAGCGAGATGCGCGAGCCGTGCAGCGCGTCGGCGATCGCGCCGAGGTAGGGGAAGGGCGGGAAGACCGCGATTTCAACGCCCTTGCACCCCGCGGCTGCTTCGGCCACCGCTCGGGCGAGCGCGACGCCCGACGCGCGGTCGGTGTTCATCTTCCAGTTGCCGCCGACGAAGGGGGTTCGCATGTCGGGAGCATACCCGGCGCGTTCAGAAGCGGTTTGAGCCTGGGGGCACGGCGCGCGGCGCGGGCTGTGCCTCGGGCGGCGCGAGGCCGAGCAGGACTTTGAGGGCCTGCTCGGTCTCCTTCGGGTCGCTCCAGACTTGGCGCGAGGCGACGATGCCCTGGTCGTCCAGCACGAACGCCCGGTTGGGGAAGCCGGACCACGCGGTCGCCGTCTTGTTGTCGAGATCATCGACGAGGACGACGGAGCCGAGGGTCAGTTTGTCCTTCGCCATCGCCGCGGCCTTGGCGCGGTCCTCGGCGGTCGCGTGCGGCGCGAGCGCGATGCCGGCGCGGGTGTTGGCGGCGAGGGGTTTGGCGTCGCTGGGGTGGGCTTCGCGGGTGTAGACGATGACCCAGTTGACGCGGTCGCCGAACTGCTCGCGGACCTTTGCAAAGTCGGCGACCTTCTCGCGGAAGCGCGGGCAGGTGTAACTGGCGAACTCGACGACGGTGGGCTTGCCGCGCAGCGAGGCGAGCGGGACGCTCTCGCCGGCGAGGTTGCGCAGTTCGAAGTCCGGGGCGGGGGAGCCGACGCGGACGGGTCGCTGGCCCTGGCCGACCGCCGCACGACCCGGCGCGCCCAGGCCGCCCATGCGCATGCCGAGGTCGGCCTCGGTGACGTAGGCGTCGAAGAGTTCTCGTTGCTCGGCGTCGAGGAGCGCGCGGCAGTCATTGAGGAACGACTCGTTGATGGGCTTCATGGCGGCCTGCATGCGCTGGATGAGCGCTTCGCGGTCCGCGCCTTCGGGGGCGAGGCGTTCGCCCGGCTCGCGCGGGGGCATGAGTTCGCGCATCGCGTCGCGCTGTGCCTCTCGGTAGGCGTCGTGGCGGGCGACGATTTTGTGCCATTGCTCCTCGGTCGGGTTGACCGCGCCGCGAAGGTGGGCGAGGAACTCGCCCCCGCCGCGGCCTTCGGGCTGCTGGCCGAACTGGCGCTGGGTTCCGGGCTGGCCCTGCCGCTCGGGCTGAGTCATCGCTGCGGAGAAGGCGAGGCAGACCACGAACGTCGAGAGGGCGATCAGGCGGGTGCGCATGGCGAGGCTCCTCTGGGAACAGGATACCAGGCGGAACGCTCAGGGCGGCCATGGAATTGCGATCCTGGTTCGACGGATGGCACCGGGGAATCACCCCTGTAGACTCCGGCCATGAAGGCGATCCTCTTCGCGGCGTTGGCGGGCGTGTGCTGGGGCGTCGGGGAGTTGTTCACGAAGAGCGTGCTGCACACGGGGAGGGTGGGGCCGATCACGGCGATCGCGGTGCGCAGCACGGTCGCGCTGCCCGTGCTGTGGGCGGCGTGGTTCGTGGCGGTGCGGGTGCTGCGGGCCGAGCCGGCGGACTGGCACCGGGCGGGCGCGCCGACGCTGCTGAAACTCGCGCTGGGGTCGGGCCTGGTGGCGGGTGCGGCGGCGATGATCTTCTTCTACGCCGCGCTGCACCTGGGGGAGATCTCGCGGGTCAAGCCGATCGCGTTCGCGCTCGCGCCGGCGGTGGCGGCCGTGCTGGCGGTGGTCGTGCTGCACGAGCCGATGACGGCGCGGAAGGCGGGCGGCGTGGCGACCATTCTGCTGGGGATCGTGCTGCTGACGGGGAAGTGAGAGGGGGAGAGGGGTGAGTCCTGAGTCTTGAGTCCTGAGGGGGAGGCTTGGTAGAGGGGGTAGGGGTGGGCACAGGCGGGACGCCTGTGCCACCAGTCCCGGCGCCTGTGCCTCGGGTGGGGAGGGCGTGGCGGCTTGGCGGTGTTTCTGTTCCGAACAGTCGTCCTGTAGACTGCCAGGAGACGGCCGTGCCGCAATGGGAGGATGTTGATGCCTCGAAGCCGGACCGATGCCCGCCATGCCACGCCACGGAGGGTGGTGGGGTGGCTTCTGGCCTGCGCTGGGTTGGTCGGGTGGATGGGGCTCGTGGCGTTGTTGGGAGTTGGGGGGCCGGGGGGCGGCACGGCGGCGGTGGTTCTGGTGGCGGCCGCGGGGCCGGGTGCGCGGGTGGCGGGGGTGGACTTCAATCGGGATGTGCGGCCGATTTTGTCGGATGCGTGCTTCAAGTGTCACGGGCCGGATGAGGCGGCGCGGGAGGGGGGTCTGCGGCTGGACACGCGTGAGGGGGCGGTGGCGGCCCGGGAACGTGGTGCGGCGGTGGTGCCGGGGGAATCGGGGGCGAGCCTGCTGATGCGGATGGTGACGGCGTCGGACCCGGCGGAGCGGATGCCGCCGGCGGACTCGGGCAAGACGCTGACGCCGGGGCAGATCGAGACGCTGCGGGCGTGGGTCGAGCAGGGGGCGGAGTATTCGCGGCACTGGGCGTTTGTGGCGCCGGTGCGGCCGGCCGTGCCGCGGGCGGACGGGGGGGCGTTCGAGGGGTGGGCTCGGACGCCGATCGATGGTTTCATCGCGGCGCGGCTGTCGGAGGCGGGGCTTTCGCCATCGCCGGAGGCGGATCGTCGGACGCTGATCCGGCGTGCTTCGCTGGATGTGACGGGGCTGCCGCCGACGCCGGAGGAGGTGGAGGCGTTCGTGGCGGACGACAGTTCGGATGCGTGGGAGCGGGTGGTGGATCGGCTGCTGGCGTCGCCGCGGTACGGGGAGCGGATGGCGCTGGAGTGGCTGGACGCGGCGCGGTACGCGGACAGCAACGGGTACCACATCGACAACGAGCGGCACATGTGGCGGTGGCGTGAGTGGGTGATCGGGGCGTTCAACCGGAACGTGCCGTTCGACCGGTTCACGGTGGAGCAGATCGCGGGGGACCTGCTTCCTGGAGCGACGGTGGAGCAGCGGATCGCGAGCGGGTTCAACCGGAATCACATGATCAACTTCGAGGGGGGGGCGATCGCGGAGGAATACCTGAACGAGTACGTGACGGATCGGGCGAACACGACGGCGACGGTCTGGCTTGGGCTGACGATGGCGTGCGCGCAGTGCCACGACCACAAGTACGACCCGATCACGCAGCGGGACTTCTACCGGTTCTACGCGTTTTTCAACACGGTGGCCGAGCAGGGCATCGACGGGCGCGAGGGGAACGCCGCGCCGACGATCATGGCGCCGGACCCGGGGCAGGAGGCCGCGCTGGCGGCGGTGCGTGCGAGCATTGAGCGGCAGGCGGCGCGGGTCGAGGGTCCCCTGCCGGAGGTGGACGCGGCGCAGGCGGAGTGGGAGCGGTCGCTGGCGGGCGAGTTGGCGGGGCGGTGGCGGTGGCTGACGCCGGAGCGGGCGGAGTCGTCGGGTGGATCGACGCTGGGCGTGCTGGAGGATGGTTCGGTGCTGGCGTCGGGCGTGAACCCGGACGTGGACGTGTACGAGGTCGAGGCGGTGGTGGGGGCGGGGCGCGTGGGGGCGTTGCGGCTGGATGCGTTGACGCACGAGTCGCTGCCGCACGGGGGAGCGGGGCGGGCGTACAACGCGAACTTCGTGCTGACGGGGTTCGAGGTCGAGGCCGCGCCGGCGAAGGGGGGGGCGTTCGAGCCGGTGGCGTTCGCCGCCGCGCGGGCGGACCACGAGCAGGCGACGTTCCCGGTGCGGAACGCGATCGACGGGGACCCGGGGAGCGGGTGGGCGGTGACGGGGTACGAGCGGCGCGAGGACCGGACGGCTGAGTTCGTCCCCACGGAGCCGGTGGGGTTCGAGGGTGGGACTCGGGTGCGCGTGCGGCTGCGGTTCGAGTCGAAGTTCACGCAGCACGCGATCGGGCGGTTCCGGCTCGCGGTGTCGATGGATGAGGGTTACGCGTCGGTCGCGCGTCCGGCCGCGCTCGGGCCGTGGTCGCTGGCCGGGCCGTTCGCGGCGGAGTCGGCGGATGCGGCGTACGGGACGGCGTTCGGGCCTGAAGCGGGCGAGGATGTCGCGTGGGTCGAGCGCGCCGACCTCGCGGACGGGGCGATCCACGAGTTGACGGGGATGAACGCGGCGACGTACCTGCGGCGGACGGTTCACTCGCCGACGGCGCGGTCGCTGCGGGTGTCGCTCGGGTCGGACGACGCGATCAAGGTGTGGCTGAACGGTGCGCAGGTGCACGCGAACGCGGCGGCGCGGAGCGTCGCGCCGGATCAGGACTTCGTGGACCTCGCGCTGCGTGAGGGTGAGAACGAGTTGCTGCTGAAGGTGGTGAACTACGCGGGGGGGTACGCGTTCTACTTCGATCCGCGGGGGGAGGATGGGGACGCCGCGCCTCTGCCGGTGGCGCTGGCTGCCGAGAGGGCGGAAGGGGAGCGGACCGAGGCGCAGCGGGCGTTGCTGCGGGATCACTTCCGGGCGACGCGGTCGCCGGAGTGGCTGGCGATGAAGGCGACGCTGGAGGACATGCGGGCGGAGGAGCGGGCGTTGCTGGCGGCGATCCCGACGGTGATGGTGATGCAGGAGATGGAGGGGCCGACGCGCGAGACTCGGCTGCTGGCCCGCGGGAGTTACGAGCATCCCGTCGGTGATGCGCTCGCGCCGGGCGTTCCCGAGTTTCTCGGGCGGCTGCCGGACGGGGCGGCGGCGGATCGGCTTGCGCTGGCGGAGTGGCTGGTGGGGCCGGAGAACCCGCTGACGGCGCGGGTGTTCGTGAACCGGGTGTGGCAGATGCTGTTCGGTGCGGGGCTGGTGCGGACGAGCGAGGACTTCGGGGCGCAGAGCGAGTGGCCGTCGCACCCGGAGTTGCTGGACTGGCTGGCGGTGGAGTTCGTGGAGTCGGGGTGGGACGTGAAGGGGCTGATGCGGCTGATCCTGGTGTCGTCGGCGTATCGGCAGTCATCGCGGGCGACGGCGGATCGGCTGGAGACGGACCCGGACAACCGGTTGGTGTCGCGCGGGCCGCGGTTCAGGTTGGGTGCCGAGGCGGTGCGCGACACCGCGTTGGCGGCGTCGGGGCTGCTGGTGGAGCGGATCGGCGGGCCTGGGGTGTTCCCGTACCAGCCGCCGGACGTGTGGAAGGACGTGGCGTACGACCCGTTCGGGCAGGAGTTCAAGGGGCAGGTCTACGTGCAGAGCACGGGCGACGATCTGTATCGGCGGAGCATGTACTCGTACCGCAAGCGGACCGCGCCGCACCCGGCGATGGCGGTGTTCGACGCGCCGAACTTCGAGACGTGCGTGGTGCGTCGGGGGCGGACGAACACGCCGCTGCAGGCGCTGAACCTGATGAACGACCCGACGTACGTGGAGGCGGCGCGGTCGCTTGCGGAGCGTGCGATGCGGGCGGAGGGGGGGGCGGAGGGTCGGCTGGCGTTCATCTTCGCGCGGACGCTGAGCCGTGCGCCGACGGCGGCGGAGGCGGGCGTGCTGCTGGGGGCGTATGAGCGGGAGTTGGCGTCGTTCCGGGCCGATGGGGCGGCGGCGGAGGCGCTGGTGTCGGTCGGGGCGTCGGGGCGGGACACGATGCTGGACGGCGCGGAGCACGCGGCGTGGACGATGGTGTGCACGACGGTGATGAACCTGGACGAGTTCATCACGAAGAACTGAGGGAGAACGCAGAGAACGCGGAGAGGAACGCACAGGACTCGGAGAGGATTGGATGATGAGAAGGCAGTTCCAGCGGTTGGCGTGTGCCACGTTTCTTGCAGATTCTGCGTTCTCCGCGTTCCGCTTTGTGTTCTCCGCGTTCTGTCCCGAGAGGGGATGATCGATGGACCCTGCCCGTGAGTTTCGGTTGTTGATGACGCGCCGGCAGTTGCTGGGGCGGATGGCGACGGGGATCGGGACGGCCGCGCTGGCGTCGCTGCTGAACCCGCGGCTGTTCGCGGGGACGCCGGACGCCGGGGGGGCGTTGCGGCTCACGCCGCACTTCGCGCCGCGAGCGAAGCGTGTGATCTACATGTTCATGTCGGGCGGGCCGTCGCACCTGGACCTCTTCCAGCCCAAGCCGCGGCTGCGGGAGTTGCACGATACGGACCTGCCGGACTCGGTGCGGATGGGCCAGCGGATCACGGGGATGACGAGCGGGCAGGACCGGCTTCCGATCGCGGCGTCGCTGTTCGATTTCCGGCGGCACGGTCGGTGCGGGGCGTGGGTGTCGGAGTTGCTGCCGCACACGGCGTCGATCGTGGACGACCTGACGTTCGTGCACACGGTGAACACGGAGGCGATCAACCACGACCCGGCGATCACGTACATCCAGACGGGCGCGCAGCAGCCGGGCCGTCCGAGCATGGGGGCGTGGCTGTCGTACGGGCTGGGGAGCGAGACGTCGGTGTTGCCGGCGTTCGTGGTGATGATCTCGAACAGCGTGCCGAGGCCGACGCAGGCGTTGTTCGATCGGCTTTGGGGGGCGGGGTTCCTGCCGGCGGCGCACCAAGGGGTCAAGTTCCGGGGCGCGGGCGACCCGGTGCTGTACCTGTCCGACCCGCCGGGGATCGACCGGGAGCGTCGGCGGCGGATGATCGACACGGCGAACTCGCTGAACCGGATGGCGCACGAGGCGTTCGGAGACCCGGAGATCAACGCGCGGATTCAGCAGTACGAGATGGCGTACTCGATGCAGGAGTCGGTGCCGGAACTGGCGGACCTCGCGGGGGAGCCTGCGTCGGCGTTCGAGTTGTACGGGCCGGACTCGCGCACGCCGGGGACGTTCGCGGCGAACTGCCTGCTTGCGCGGCGTCTGTGCGAGCGCGGGGTTCGGTTCGTGCAGTTGTTCCACCGCGACTGGGACCACCACGGGAACCTGCCCAACGACATCCGGGCGGTGTCGAGGGTGGTGGACCAGCCGGCGGCCGCGCTGGTGAAGGACCTGAAGCAGCGAGGGATGCTGGACGACACGCTGGTCGTGTGGGGTGGGGAGTTCGGGCGGACGGTGTACTGCCAGGGGCCGCTGTCGGCGGACAACTACGGCCGCGACCACCACGGGCGGTGCTTCACGGTGTGGATGGCCGGGGCGGGGCTGAAGCCGGGATTCTCGTACGGCGCGACGGACGACTTCGGGTACAACATCGTCGAGAACCCGGTGCACATCCACGACCTGAACGCGACGATCCTCCACCTGCTCGGGATCGACCACGAGCGGCTGACGTTCAAGTACCAGGGGCGGGATTTCCGGTTGACGGACGTGCACGGGCGTGTGGTGAGGGAACTGCTGGCGTGAAAGACGGGAACGCGGAGGTCGCGGAGTGGAACGCGGAGAGCGCGGAGAGGGGATGGGTGTGGGAGAGAAGCCGACGGCGGTTGCACGCACCGGGAATCTGAGCGTCTCTGCGGTCTCTGCGTTCCGGCTCTGTGTCCTCTGCGTTCGTTTCCCGAGTGAGCCATGACGATGGACCTGCTGCTTCGGTTTCTCGGTCGGCTTCACCCGCTGGTGGTGCACTTCCCGATTGCGCTGCTCATCAGCGCGCTGCTGATCGAGATGGCGGCGGCATCGTGGCGCGGGCTGCGGCGCAGCGAGCCCGATCCGCGCGACCCGGACGAGCAGTCGCCGGACGTTGCGCGGGACGCGGCGTCGCGGCCGCCGGTGCGGGCGGCGGTCGTTTGCGTACTGATCGGGGCGGTGAGCGCGGCGGCGGCGGCGTGGTTCGGGTGGATCAACGCTGCGGTGGAGCCGCACGGGCAGTCCGCGGCGGAGACGATCGAGATTCACCGGTGGACGGGTGTGGCGACGGCCGGTCTGGCCGCGCTTGCGCTGGTCGTCGCGGTTGCGGCGTCGGCGACGCGGCTGGGCGTGTTCGCGCGGGTGTACCGGTTTGTGCTGCTGCTGGCCGCGCTGCTGGTGGGGGTGACGGGGCACTTCGGGGCATCGCTGGTGTACGGGCCGACGTACCTGACGGAGATATTCGGGAGCGAGGAGGAGAGCGAGGAGGTGTTCGTCGCCGCGCCGTTGCCGCCGGGTGCGACGGTGGACTTCGTCTCGCAGATCAGGCCGATTCTGGAGGAGCGGTGCGTGGAGTGCCACGGGCCGACGCGGGCGCGGGGCCGGCTGCGGCTGGACGTGCGGTCGCGCGTGTTCGGGGCGGACGAGTCGCGGTGGGTGGTGCGGCCGGGCGACCCTGAGGGGAGCGAGTTGCTGCGGCGCATCACGCTGCCGCAGGGCGACGAGGAGTTCATGCCCAAGGAGCGTGAGCCGCTGTCGGCGGAGCAGATCGCGTTGATCCGGCTGTGGATCGCGGAGGGTGCGCACTGGCCGGCGGCGGGTGCGCCGACGGAGCCGACGGCGGGGGAGACGGCTGCGCCGGTGATCACAGTCGATGCTGTGGCGGTGGAGGCGGCGATCGCGCGGCTGCGCGAGCGTGGCGCGCACGCGGCGCGGATCGCTGCGGACGCTCCGGAAGTGGAGGTGAGTTTCGCGCAGTTGGGAGCGGGCGTGACGGACGACGACCTTGCGCTGTTGCGAGGGCTTGAGGGTTGGCTGGTGTGGCTGAACCTGGCGGGGACGTCGGTGACGGACGCCGGGATGTCGCGGCTGGAGGGGTTCGCGCGGCTGGGTCGGTTGCAGTTGCAGCGGACGGGAGTCGGGGATGGCGCGCTGGAGCGGCTCGCCCGGCTGCCGCGGCTGGAAACGCTGAACCTGTACGGGACGCCGGTGACGGACGCGGGGCTGGCGCGGCTGCGGTCGTTCCCGGCGCTGCGGCGGGTGTACGTGTGGGACACGGCGGTGACGGCGGATGGGGCGCGTGCTTTGAGGAGCGTGAAGCCGACGGTCGAGGTGGTGATGGGGGCTGAGTTGCCGGCGGTCGCGGAAGAGCCGGCCGTCGAGAGCGCGGCGGCCGAGGAGCGTGTTCCGGGGTGCTGCGCGGCGGCGGCGGCGCGGGGGAGCGAGTGCGATCACCCGTGCTGCGTGGCGGCGCGTGCGGAAGGGAAGGTGTGCGAGCCATGCCTGGGGGGTTGAACACGGATGCGGAATGGTTGTTGCCTGGCTCTCCGGGGGCTTTCTCGCCGAGCCTCGCTGCGCCCCCGGCAACTGTCGTGCGCCCTCCGGTCGTGGGCCGAGCGCGTGCGAGTCGGGGGTCCGCTGAGGCGTGTCATGTTCTTGTCTCCGCGCTGCTGATCGGTATCGTGCTTGCGGTCTCTCTGGCTGTCCCGGAGGCGATGCCGACGGTGACGGCTGTCGCGTTCCGCGCATCGGGCGAGCCGGATCCGTTGGCGGTGTCGTACACGCGGGACGTGCGGCCGATTCTGTCGAACCGGTGCTTCAAGTGCCACGGGCCGGATGAGGCGGCGCGCGAGGCGGGGCTTCGGCTGGATACGTTCGAGGGGGCGACCGGAGCGTTGCGGCACGGCGGGCGGGCGATCGTGCCGGGCGAGCCGGGTGCGGGCGAGTTGCTTCGGCGCGTGACGAGCGACGACGCGGAGGAGCGGATGCCGCCGCCGGAGGCGGGAGCGCCGCTGACGGCGCGTGAGGTGGAGACGCTTCGCCGGTGGGTGGAGGAGGGGGCGCGGTACGAAGCGCACTGGTCGTTGGTGGCTCCGCGTCGGGCTGAGCCGCCGCGGGTGGGTGATGAGGGTTGGGTTCGGAACGAGATCGATCGGTTCGTGCTGGCGCGGCTGGAGCGTGAGGGGCTGCGGCCGTCGGCGGAGGCGGATCGTTCGACGCTGATCCGTCGCGTGTCGCTGGACCTGACGGGTCTGCCGCCGACGCCTGAGGAGGTGGAGGCGTTCGTGGGCGATGCGCGCCCGGACGCGTGGGAGCGCGTGGTGGATCGCCTGCTGGCGTCGCCGGCGTATGGGGAGCGGATGGCGGGGGCGTGGCTGGACCAGGCGCGGTACGCGGACACGAAGGGGTACGAGGCGGACCGTCGGCGGACGATGTGGCCGTGGCGGGACTGGGTGATCCGTGCGTTCAACGCTGACCTGCCCTACGACCGGTTCATCGCGGAGCAGTTGGCAGGCGACCTGCTGCCGGACGCGGGGCGTGACGCGCTGGTGGCGACGGCGTTCCACCGCAACACGATGACGAACGATGAGGGCGGGACGGACGACGAGGAGTTCCGGGTGGCGGCAGTGGTGGACCGGGTGAACACGACGATGCAGGTGTTCATGGGTCTGACCATGGCGTGCGCGCAGTGCCACACGCACAAGTACGACCCGATCACGCACACGGACTACTACCGCGTGTTCGCGGTGTTCAACACGACGCTGGACGCGGACCGGATGGACGAGGCGCCGACGCTGCCGATCCCCGTGCCGGAGCGCGGGGCGGACCTGGCGCGGGCGCTGGCGACGGTCGAGCACGCGGAGCGGCTGCCGGAACGCGTGGCGGAGATTCTGGCGCGGGTCGAGGGGGGCAGGGCGCCCGTGCGGGACTCGGCGCACTCGGCGAGGCCGTGGTCGCCGTTCGATGAGTGGACGGACCTGTTCGCGTTCCTGGACGAGGGGATCGCGCGGGCGAGGGCGGACCTCGCGGCGGTTGAGGCGACGCTGCCGCAACTGCCGGTCATGCGCGAGCAGGCAGCGGAAGAGCGGCGGACGACGCGGCGGATGGAGCGTGGCTCGTTCCTGTCGCCGGCGGAGGTGGTGGAGGCGGGCGCGCCGTCGGCGTTCCATGCGTGGCCGGAGGGCGCTCCGGTCGACCGGCTCGGCTTCGCGCGGTGGCTGACGGACGGGGGGAATCCGCTGACGGCGCGCGTGGCGGTGAACCGGGCATGGGAGCAGTTGTTCGGGGCGGGGCTGGTGGAGACGTCAGAGGACTTCGGCGTGCAGGGGTCGCTGCCGTCGCACCCGGAGTTGCTGGACTGGCTGGCGACGGAGTTCGTGCGCGACGGGTGGAGCGTGAAGCGGCTGGTGCGGACGATGGTGCTGAGCGCGACGTACCGGCAGTCGTCGGCGGTGACGGCGGAGGGGCTGGAGCGTGATCCGGGGAATCGGCTGCTGGGGCGCGGCCCGCGATTCCGGCTGGACGCGGAGACAATCCGGGACCAGTCGCTGGCGGTGTCGGGGCTGCTTTCGCGGAAGATGTACGGGCCGTCGGTGTTCCCGCCGCAGCCGGAGGGGGTGTGGTCGATCGTGTACAACGCGGACCGGTGGGAGACGAGCGTGGGGGAGGACCGGTACCGGCGTGCGTTGTACACGTTCTGGCGGCGGACCAGCCCGCATCCGGCGATGACGACGTTCGACGCGCCGAGCCGGGAGTTCTGCCTGCCGCGGCGGATTCGGACGAACACGCCGCTGCAGGCGCTGGTGACGCTGAACGATCCCGCGCTGGTGGAGGCGGCGCAGGCGCTGGCGCGGCGGGTGATGACGGAGGGGGGGGCGGACCCGGCGGCGCGGGCGGGCTATGCGGTGCGGGTGTGCCTTGCGCGGCGCGCGACGGAGGCGGAGGTGGGCAGGCTGGTCGCGCTCTATGAGAGCGAGTTGGCGCACTATCGAGCGCGGCCGACAGATGCGGGCGCGCTGGCGACCGACCCGCTCGGGCCGCTGCCGGAGGGGATGGGTGCTGCGGAGGCGGCGGCGTGGACGACGGTGGCGAACGTGCTGCTGAACCTCGACGAGTTCCTGACGAGAACCTGAGCCATGAACGATCGCGTGCCGGACATCGCTGGCTGCTCGCTGATGACGCGGCGGCACTTTCTGGGCCGGTCGGGTGCGGGGCTTGGCGCGGTAGCGCTGGCGATGCTGATGGGGGACGACC
>DAOMNQ010000022.1:34137-47646 GCA_035443945.1 Phycisphaerales bacterium
AGACGCACGAGCATGGGCGCGGATGGGGCGGTCGTGCGGGGAGCGTGGGGGCGGGGGTTGCGGATCCGTTGCGGGCGCGGCCGCCGCACTTTGCGCCGCGGGCGAGGCGCGTGATCTACCTGCACATGGCGGGATCGCCGCCGCAGCAGGACTTGTTCGATTACAAGCCGATCCTGAACGAGTTGGACGGCAAGCCGTGCCCGGCGGAGTTGCTGGAAGGGGAGCGGTTCGCGTTCATCAAGGGCCACCCGAAGGTGCTGGGGACGCCGTACCGGTTCGCGCGGCACGGCGAGAACGGGATGTGGGTGTCGGAGTTGCTGCCGCACCTGTCGCGGATGACGGACGAGTTGTGCTTCGTGCGTTCGATGCACACGGAGCAGTTCAACCATGCGCCGGCGCAGTTGTTCCTGTACACGGGTTCGTCGATCCTTGGGCGGCCGTCGATGGGGTCGTGGGTTGCGTACGGGCTGGGGAGCGAGACGCGGGACCTGCCTGCGTTCGTGGTGCTGGTGTCGGGCGGGAACACGCCGGACGCGGGCAAGAGCGTGTGGGGGAGCGGGTTCCTGCCGAGCGTGTACCAGGGGGTGCAGTGCCGGTCGTCTGGGGATCCGGTGCTGTACGTGAACGATCCGGCGGGGATGTCGCGGGACTCGCGTCGGCGGACGCTGGATGCGCTGGGGGACCTGAACCGTGCGCACCACGCGGCGGCCGGCGACCCGGAGACGCTGACGCGGGTCGAGCAGTACGAGTTGGCGTTCCGGATGCAGGCGTCGGTGCCGGAGGTGATGGACATCTCGCGCGAGCCGCGTGAGACGCTGGAGATGTACGGGGCGGAGCCGGGCGCGCCGTCGTTCGCGAACAACTGCCTGCTGGCGCGTCGGCTGTGCGAGCGTGGGGTGCGGTTCGTGCAGTTGTTCGACTGGGGCTGGGACACGCACGGGACCGGGCCGCACGACGACATCGTGACGCAGTTGCCGCTGAAGTGCCGGCAGACGGACCGGCCGGTGGCCGCGCTGATCCGCGACCTGAAGCGGCGGGGTATGCTGGACGACACGCTGGTGGTGTGGTCGGGGGAGTTCGGGCGGACGTGCATGAACGAAGAGCGCGACGGGTCGAAGTTCCTCGGGCGCGACCACCACCCGCACGCGTTCACGATGTGGATGGCGGGGGGGGGCGTGCGGCCTGGGCTGGTGCACGGGGCGACGGACGAACTGGGGTACCGCGTGACGGAGAACCCCGTGCACGTGCATGACCTTCAGGCGACGATCCTGCATCTGCTCGGGTTCGACCACGAGCGGCTGACATACCGGTTCCAGGGGCGTGACTTCCGGCTGACGGACGTGCACGGGCGGGTGGTGCCGGACCTGCTGGCGTAACGGGCGGAGTCAGAGTTTCGACGCGGTGAAGGTGTTCTCGACGGCCTCGCGTTCCCAGGTGTGGGCGGGGCCGCGTTTGCGTTCGTAGAAGCGCCAGAGTTCGAACCAGTAACTTCGGAACCTGTGCTCGCCGAACGGCTCGTAGTGGGCCTTGAGGCGGCGGAGGACGGCGGCGTCGGTGCCGTCGTAGCCGAGGACAGCGCGGGCGTGGCGGACGCTCTCGGTGTCGAGCGCGAGGCGTGAGTATCGGCCCAGGAGTTGCATGATGTTGCCGGCGGCGTAGGGGCCGATGCCGGGGAGGGTGAGGAGGAAGTCGAAAACGTCGTCGTCGGGGGTGGCGGGGTCTTGGAGCCAGGGTTCGTTGATGTCGCCGCGGGCGAAGTGGCGCGCGAGTTCGACGAGGCGCACGTCGCGGTAGCCGACGCGGCAGCGGGCGCGGAGGGTGCCGGGTCGGGTGCGGGCCATGCGCTCGGCGGTGGGGAACGCGCCTGCGCGGCCGATGACTTCGCAGAGACGGCGGTTCATGTTCACGGTGCTGGGCCAGGCGACGTTGCAACTGGTGACGGTCTTGACGACGTCCTCGAAGAGGGTCGGGGAGCGGAAGAGGCGGGCGCGTCCGGAGCGTTTCCATCGGCGATCGACGCGGTGGAAGGCGGCGACGTGGGACTCGTCCTCGTCGAGTCGCAACATGCGGGCGATCTGTCGGCGGGCCTCGGCGCGCTCGGGGGGGGCGAGCGCGCGGTCCGCGACGACGCGGAGCGCGTCGCCGGGGCGGCACTCGTCGCCCTGCGAGATGACGACGGTGGTCGGGCCGCCGGAGAGGTCGAGGGCGCGGCGGAGTGTGCGGGCCTTGGCGTCCCAGTGGTTCGGGGCGAGGAGGAAGTAGCCGTAGGAGCAGACGTCCCGGGAGAGGACGTAGTCGCCGGGCGTGCGAAGGGTGAGGCGCGTGCCCATGCTCAGACCGCGAGGAGGCGTGCCGCGGGGAAGCAGTACGTGGCGAGGTTCACGGCGAGGCGGTCGCTGACGAGGGCGTAACGCTCGTAGTGGAGCGAGGCCTGACGGTCGATCTCCTCCGGCGTGAGGGCGAGAGAGGCGAGGGCGTCGCGGGAGCGTTCGGCGAGGCGACCGATCATGACACGGTCGCACTCGAAGTGGAACTGGAAGCCGAAGGTGCGGAGGCCGACGCGGTAGGCCTGGACCTTGCAGGCCTTGGATGAGGCGAGGAGGGTCGCGCCGTCGGGGAGGCGAGTGACCTCGTGGCCGTGGGCGTGGAACTGCTCATGGCGCCAGGGGACGCCGGCGAGCATGGTTTCGGTCTGGCCGGGGATGGTGATGTCGATTGGGGCGAAGCCGTATTCGGGGCGATCCATGGGTGCGACTTCGCCGCCGAGGGCGGCCGCGATGAGTTGCGCGCCGAGGCAGACGCCGATGAGGGGCAGTTCCGCTTCGTGGGCGGCCTTGAGGAAGGCCAGTTCGGCGTCCATCCAGTCGTGGGACTCGCCGACGTTCTGCGGGCCGCCGAGGGAGAGCACGCCGGCGATGTCGTCGAGGTCGGTGGGGACGGCGGGCGAGCCGAGGAGGTCGAGTCGGCGGACGTCGAGGCGGTGTCCGTGGTCGCGGAGCGTGACGCCGATGCGTCCGGGGACGCCTTCGGGGCTGTGCTGGAGGACGATGATGCGTGCCATGGGCGGGATGGTATGCGGGGGTGGCGGGGGGTTGAGGAGGGGTGGGGGGGGGGGGGGGGGGGGGGGGGGTGCGCGGGCTGAAGCCCGCTGGTCGGAGTGCGTCAGAGCAACTTTGTGAAGTCTTCCACGCTCAACCCAGCGTCACGGAGGATCGCGCGGAGGGTTCCCGATTTCAACTCCCGGTGGTCCGGGATGGTCACTGGCTTGCGACCCGGGTCGCTCGGGTGTCTCATGCGCACGTGGCTTCCGCGTGACGCACCGCGACATAGCCGACAGCCTCGAGAGCCGCGATGGTCCGGCGTCCGGAGACCACCGGCAGGCGGCTCATCCCGCGACCCGAACCTGCGCGAAGCTGGTACTCGACGGTTCGGGGATCGGCTCGCCCCGGGCGGTCATGTCCTCCAGCGCCAGGGAGATCGCCTCTCCGATGTTCGTCAGCGCATCATCGACGGACTCGCCCTGGCTGTAGCACCCGGGCAGCGACGGGCACTCGACAAAGTACCCACCCTCGGGCTGCGGCACTCTCCGGACGTGCTGTCGGGCAGGCTCGGCCTTCGCCCCGATGCTCTGCTGGAATGTCGATGGCCGAGCATCGCGGAGACATCCGAACCGAGGGCGATCCTCGACGTCCGACAGCTTCATTCTCGACCATCGTGTCGCGGGCTGAAGCCCGCGGCTCTGAGGGGTGGGTGTCGATAGGATGATCGAACCCGGGCCTGTGGCGGAATCGGCAGACGCGGCGGACTTAAAATCCGCTTCCCCGAAAGGGGAGTGTGGGTTCGACTCCCACCTGGCCCGCTTCGGTGCAACGGGCCAAATGGCCAAATGGCCAAATGGCCAAATGGCCAAAGAGGGGGAGGAGCGCGGAGCGCGACGCGGGGGTGTGGGGGGAGCGGGGGATACGCCTACACTTGTGCCCGCTCGGAACCGGGTCGGCGTGTGGCCGGGCCGGCAGAAGTGTCCAAGAACGAGCGATGACGCCTGCCCCTTCGGGGCGGCGGGTTCGTGGCTAGCGGCCGCGTGCGCGGCAGGGAGATCGGATGGTTCGGATCAGGCTTCAGCGTCTCGGGCGTCGCAACCGCCCGTTCTACCGCATCAACGCGATCGCCAAGCGCACGCGGCGCGACGGGCGGGTGATCGAGAACCTCGGGTGGTACGACCCGGTGGCGTCGGACCCTGCCAAGCAGGTGAGCGTGAACGGGGAGCGGGTGCGGCACTGGCTGAGCGTCGGCGCGCAGCCGAGCGACACGGTGCGCGACCTGCTCGCGCGGCTCGATCTGCTGACGGCCGAGGAGCGCACGGCGTGGGAGGCGCAGCGTGAGATCGACCGCAAGCGTGTCGATGCCCGCAAGGCGGCCGCGCCGGCCGCGGCCGAGGCCTGAGCGCGGTTTGAAGGGAAGATTGTGAAGCCCCGGGCGTGTTGCCCGGGGCTTTGTTGTTGTGGGGGGTGGATTCGGGCGGCGGATGTGCCGCGTGCCAAGGATGAATGACCGACCATGGCCGCGCTCCGGTTCGACATCCTGACGACCTTTCCCGAGGTTTTCGCGGCCGAGCCGCCGGGGGCGCTCGGGGTATCGATCCCGGCGCGGGCGCGTGCGTCGGGGCTGGTCGAGTGGCACGCGCACGACCTGCGGGCGTACACGACGGACAAGCACCAGAAGACGGACGACCGGCCTTTCGGGGGGGGGCCGGGGATGGTAATGACCTGCCAGCCGCTGTGGGACGCGGTGCGGGTGGTGGAGGCGGCGGACGCGCGCCCGGCGACGCGGGTGATGCTCACGCCGCAGGGGACGCGGCTGACGCAGGACCTGGTGCGCGAGTTGGCGGGTCGGCCGCGGCTGCTGCTCATCGCGGGTCGGTACGAGGGGATCGACGAGCGCGTGATCGAGCGGCTGGCCCCGCTGGAGGTGTCGCTGGGGGACTACGTGCTCTCTGGGGGCGAGATCGCGGCGATGGCGCTGATGGACGCGGTCATCCGGCTGCTGCCGGGCGCGCTGGGGGATGAGGACTCGGCGGCGCAGGAGTCGTTCGGGCGAGCGCCGACGACGGACCCGAACGGGTCGCCGATTGACCCGAGGGTCGCGCGGGAACTGGGCATCCCGGAGGGGGCGAGACTGCTGGACTGTCCGCACTACACGCGGCCTCGGGTGTGGGAGGGGATGGAGGTTCCGGAGGTGCTGGTGAGCGGGGACCACGGGGCCGTGGCGAGGTGGCGACTGGAGGAGATGGTGAAGAGGACGCGGGAGCGGAGGCCGGACTTGCTGGGGCCGTCGCCGGAGCAGGGGGAATAGACCCCCGGCGGGGCGGGGCATAGGCTTTCGGCCCTGTGGACCGGGGTGTCGGCGGGGTTTCCGCCGGCGGGTCGGACGTGGGGCATCAGGACGCGAGGTTCGCCATGGGCATGCAGCAGGTGATCGAGAGCATCAACGCCGAGCAACTGAAGTCGGACGTCCCGCTGATGGACATCGGGGACACGATCAACGTGCATGGCCGGATCGTGGAGGGCGACAAGGAACGCATCCAGGTCTACCAAGGCGTTCTGATTTCGCGCAAGGGGCGCGGGATCAACGAGATGATCACGGTGCGGCGCGTGGTGGACGACATCGGGATCGAGCGGACGTGGCCGATCAACTCGCCGCTGATCGCGAAGTTTGAGGTCGTGCGCCGGGGCGACGCTCGGCGGGCGAAACTCTACTTCCTGCGGGAACGGGCGGGCAAGAGCCGCCGTCTGCGGGACCGCCGGCGCGGGCTGAAGCACGTGGCGGGGCAGGCGACCGTGCAGGGGTGAGGCGCACTTGAACGGTTCGCCGTGACGGCACGCCGGCCGCGCGTGCGCGGTATCGTGTCGGCATGAAAGCCATTGTGGTCGGGCGTCGGGGGTCGCCGGTTGCTCCGAATGTATCGCTGCGCGCGGACTGGCCGGAGGTGGGGTCGCCGGGGGCGGGGTTGGTGGTTGTGCGGACGCTCTGCTCGGCGTTCAACCACATGGACCTGTGGGTGGGGCGGGGCGTGCCGGGGCTGGACCTCGCGTACCCGCGCGTCTCGGGGTGCGATGCGTGCGGCGTGGTCGAGGCGGCGGGCGAGGGTGTGGACCCGGCGTGGGTCCGTCGGCGGGTGATCTTCAACGCAGCCGTGCGGGTGCGGCGGGGGGCGCGGGCGGACGACCCACCCGGCTCGACGCCCCGGAGTACGAGTTGATCGGGGAGCACCGCTTCGGGGCGCACGCGGAGCGGTTCTCGGTTCCGGCGGACAACCTGGCGGACGTGGGGGAGGCGGACCCGGTGGAGGCAGCAGCGTTCGGGCTGTGCGCGCTCACCGCGTGGTCGATGATGGTGACGAAGGCGGGGCTGCGGGCGGGGCAGAGCGTGCTGATCACGGGGATCGGGGGGGGGGTGGCGACGAGCGCGCTGGCGATCGCGCGGCACTTCGGGTGCCCGGTCGCGGTGACGAGCCGGCACGAGTGGAAACTGGAGCGGGCGCGCGACCTGGGGGCGGCGTGCCTGATCCACGACACGGGGCAGGACTGGTCGAAAGATGTCCGGGCGTGGACGAGGAAGCGCGGCGTGGACCTGGCGGTGGACTCGGTGGGCAAGGCGACGCACCTGGCGTGCATCCGGAGCCTGGCGAGGGGGGGGGCGTACGTGACGCCGGGCTGCACGACCGGGGCGGACGCGACCACGGACCTGGCACGCATTTTCTGGAACCAGTTGCGGGTGCTCGGGTCCACGATGGGGTCGAACGAGGAGTTCCGCGAGGTGGCGAGCCTGCTGCGGGCGGGCGTGATGCGGCCGGCGGTGGACCGGGTGTTCAGGCCGGAGGCGTGCTGCGAGGCGTACCAGAGGCTGGAGGCGGGGGAGCAGTTCGGGAAGGTGGTGGTGGATTGGAGATGAGTGCGAGGGGATGGGGCGGGGCCGACCTTGACGCTTTTGCGGGTTCCCGGTAATCTGTTCGGGGCCTTGGGATGGGGGCCCACGCCGAAGTGAGGCTTCCGAGGCTGGTTCTCGACAGGAGGAGGGACGATCTCGCCCGGGCCTTTACCTTTGCCCGCGGCGGTCAGGTGGAGGGTGCGAGAAAGGGGTGGGATGATCGCACACGAGGCCTACCCGGTGTTCGGGATCGGCGCATCGGCCGGCGGGCTGGAGGCGATGATCGCGCTCTTCGACGCCAAGCCCGCGCTGAACGGCGCGGCGGTCATCGTCGTTCAGCACCTCCACCCGAAGGGGGAGAGTCACCTCGTCGGGCTGCTTTCGCGGCACACGTCGCTCCCGGTCCGTGTTGCGCACGATGGGCTGGCGATCGAACCCGACCACGTCTACGTCTGCGTTCCCAACCGTGATCTTGTGGTCGCGGAGGGTTGCCTGCGGCTGATTGATCCTGAGTCGGAGCGGAGCCAGCGGCGGCCGATCGATCGTTTCTTCGAATCGCTGGCGACGGCGTATGGCGATCGTGCCGTGGCGGTGGTCCTCTCCGGCACCGGGTCGGACGGTTCGCGCGGGATCTCGGCGATCAAGGCCTCCGGGGGCATGGTGATCGTGCAGGATCCGGAGACCGCGGCGTTCGACGGCATGCCGCGGAGCGCGATCGGCACGGGGTTGTCGGACCTCACGCTTCCGGTCGAGAGGATTCCGGTGGTTCTGGCGCGGCTGTCGATAGCCCCTGTCGGGAGCGCAGAGGACGCCGAGGGGGTCGGTGAGTCGGTCGTCGAGCCTGCGGAGTTGGCGAGCGTTCTGGGCGTGCTGCGTGACCGATTCGACTACGATTTTTCGGATTACAAGCGTCCGACGCTCCTCCGTCGCTCGCAGCGGCGCATGAGCCTGCGCAGCGTCGAGAGTCTCGAGGCGTACGCGAAGTTGCTTCGTGATGACGCCGAGGAGGCGGCGTCGCTCTTCCGCGACCTGATGATCACGGTGTCGGGCTTCTTCCGCGACCGTGAGGCGTGGGAGGAGTTGGAACGGTCGGTGATCGATCCGCTGATATCGAAGCGGGAGAACGGGGACGAGATTCGGGTCTGGTCGGCGGGGTGTGCAACGGGCGAGGAGGCGTACACGATCGGGATGCTGCTGCTGGAGCGGATCGAGGCGTCGGGCAAGCGGATTCGCCCGCGCATTTTCGCCACGGACGTCTCGGACAGCCTGGATGCGGCGAGGGCCGGGGTGTACGCCGATCCGGTCGTCTCCGCGCTCTCGCCGGAGCGTCTGGACCGGTTTTTCGTGCGGCGTGAGTCGTCGTACGAGGTCAAGAAGCACCTTCGGGAGTTGATCGTGTTCGCGCGTCACAACGTGATCAGCGATCCGCCGTTCTCGCGCCTGGACCTGGTGTGCTGCCGCAACCTGCTCATCTACATCGAGCCTGAGTCGCAGGGGAGAGTCCTCCGGAACTTCAACTTTGCCCTGCGCGACGGGGGTGCGTTGTTCCTGGGGAGCGCGGAGACGGTCGGTGCGCTGACGGACCTGTTCGAGCCGATCTCGGCGAGGTGGCGGGTGTTCCGGTCGCGCCGTGTGGCGCGCTTTCACCTCCACGACGTTCCGCGGTTCACGATGACTGACCGTTGGTTCGCCGCGTCCGTGGCGCGCCGCTCCGGCAGGCCGATCAAGGACGAGTACCTCGCGCTGGCGCACCGTGCCCTGCTGGACAGGTACGCTCCGCCATCGGTGGTCATCGATGCGAACCATCAGGTGCTGGTGTATCACGGCGACACGTCGCGGTACCTTTCGCAGCCGAGCGGCGAGCCGACGCGCGACGTGCTCGCGCTCGTCGCTCCGGGCCTGAGGCCGCCGCTCCGGCACGCGATCGCCGAGGCTCTGGGCGAGAAGAGCGGGTCGGTGACGACGAGCGGGTACGTCAAGGAGGACGGCGTGCGCCGGGCCGTGGGGCTGACGGTCCGAACGCTCGACCAGCCGCCCGATCAACCTCCCATGGTGCTCGTGAGTTTCGAGGAACGGGCCGAGCCGTCGGTTGTTGCCGAGCGTGAGCCGGAGAGCGGGGGCGGGTCAAGCATCACCGTCGATCAGATCGAGGACGAGTTGCGTCTGGCGCGCCGGGACCTGCGGGAAGTCTCGGAGCAGTATGACCGGCTCGTCGAGGAGTACAGCACGTCGAACGAGGAGATGCTCTCGATCAACGAGGAACTCCAGTCGGCGAACGAGGAACTGGAGACATCCAAGGAGGAGCTCCAGTCGCTCAACGAGGAACTGAGCACGCTCAACAGCGAGCTCCGCAGCAAGGTCGATACCGTCGAGCAGGCGAACAACGACCTCAACAACCTCCTGGCCAGCACGCACATCGCGACGCTGTTCCTCGACCGCAGCGCCCGCATCCGGTGGTTCACGCCGGCCTCCAGGAAGTTGCTGCGGCTGATCCCGACGGATGTCGGCCGTCCGATCAGCGACATCGCCTCGACAGTGACCGGATCGACGCTCGAGACGTTGGCGCGGCAGGTGCTGGAGACGCTACTCCCGGTCGAGGCCGAGGTCGAAGCGGAGCACGGGCGGTGGTACCTTCGTCGCATGCTTCCCTACCGCACCTCCGATAGCAGGATCGACGGTGTCGTGGTCACCTTCATCGACATCACTGATCGGAGGCTCGCCGAGGAGCAGCGCGAACTGATGATGCACGAACTGAGCCATCGGATCAAGAACACGCTGACCACCGTGCAGGCGATCGTGGGGGGGCTTGGACGCGGGTGCAAGACGCTGCCGGAGTTCCTTCGAGCGATCGAACCTCGTCTGTTCGCGCTGGCCAGGGCGCAGACCGTCTACTCGCTCCCCGGCGTTTCGCGGATCGGCCTGCGGCTGTTGCTCGACCGGGAGTTGGCCCCGTACGTCGGTGGGTACTCGAGTCGTGTCACGGTCGCCGGCGAGGAGTTGTTCCTGCGCGCGGAGCCGGCGATGGCGCTTGAACTGATCTTCCACGAACTGGTCACCAACGCGGTGAAGTACGGGGCACTCTCGAACGACGCGGGCACGGTCCTGGTGCGTTGCGGTCGTTCCGAGCGAGCGGACGGGCTGTGGGCACGCATCGAATGGGTCGAGTCGGGCGGGCCGCCCGTTTCGACCGTCGGTGAGATTGGCTTCGGCTCATCGCTGATCGAGCGGAGCGTGCAGCACGATCTCGCGGGTACGGTGAGCCTGCAGTTCCCGCCGAGCGGCCTGGACTGCGTGATCGAGTTCCCGCTCGAGGATGGGGCGGGGGCGAGGGACGGCGAGCGCAGCCGGAAAGGAGACTCGACCGATGCCGAGAGAGCCTGAACCCCGGTTGTCCGGGCTGCGCATCCTCATCGTCGAGGACATGGGCCTGGTGGCGGAGGAGTTGCGGTGGATGGTCGAGGAGATCGGGTGCCGGGTCGTGGCCGTCGCCTCGCGGCTTGAGCGGGCGAAGGCGTTGGCGAGGAGCGAGGACATCAACGGGGTGCTGCTCGACCTGAACCTCTCGGGGGAGAACTCGTCCCCCGTCGCGGCCATTCTGCGGGAGCGCAAGATCCCCTACATCATCATCTCAGGGTACGAGGCGTCCGGTCGGCACCAGGACGGAGCGGCGGCCGCGCACCTGAAGAAGCCGTTCGACGACGACGAGTTGGCCGCGGTGATGCTGCGTGCGTTCGGCTCGGGGTCGAGTGCGGCAGTCCTTCGTGGGAAGTGAGGGGGGGCGGGGGATTCAGCGCGCAGATCGGGGAAGTTTCCGCATGGGTTGTCGCCCACGGGGGCTGAATCATTGCACTGAAACGGTTCGCTCGCCCGCCGCGGGGAGAGGAGATGCACCATGCTGCGCTGGGCCCTCGCCTTTCTGGTATTCGCGCTGATCGCCGGGTTGCTGGGCTTCACGGGGATCGCCGGGGATTCGATGTACATCGCCCGGGTTCTGTTCTTCATCTTCATCGTGCTCTTCCTGGTCGGGCTGGTGTACAGCCTGATGACGGGGAGGCGCGCCGGCGGCGTGTAGCGCCGTCGATGGCGCTGCGTGCGTCGCCGCCCTCGCGGGTGCCGGCAGCCCGGCGTGACTCGGGAGTGGATGGTGCGCGCGCAGGGTCGGCGTCGATGCGGTGGGCATGGGCGGTCGCGGCGTGCCGGGGGGTGGGATTCAGGGGGTTGCCGCGCGCCAGGTGTTGGCCTCGCGTTCGAGACGGCGGTAGAGGGTGTCGCGTTCGATGGGGGTGAAGCCGGCTTCGCGGATGGCTTTCTGGAGGTCCCAGACGGTTGTTTCCTGGTGGGTGGTTGCGCCGCCGACTTTGGTGATGTCGTACCAGACGACGGTGCCGTCGATGTCGTCCGCGCCGCACTGGAGCATGAGTTGGGCCATGGCGAGTGTCTGCATGATCCAGAAGGCCTTGACGTGGGGGAAGTTGTCGAGCATGAGGCGGGCGACGGCGAGGGTGCGGAGGTTTTCGAGGCCGCCGGGGCCGGGGAGGCGCTCGAGTTCGCTGCTGTCGGGGAAGAAGGGGAGGGGGATGATGGTCTGGAAATATCCTGCCGGAAGTGGCGGAGTGACGGAGTGACGGAGTGACGGAGTGGGGGATGCGAAGGCGATGCGCTCGGGTAGCGGCGTTCCCGGCCGGGTGAGCGTGATGGTGTCGGAGCCTCCGGGCTCGTTCACTTCGTCACTTCGTGACTTCGTCACCTCGTACCCCATCCGTGCCAGCGCCTCGTCCTGTGCGCGCCGGAGCATGTCCATGTGGACGAGGCGTTCGCGGCGGTCTTCGACGTGGCCGTAGAGGATGGTGGCGTTGGTGTTGAGGCCGAGTTCGTGGGCGATGCGGTGGACGTCGAGCCAGACGTCGGAGCGGATTTTGCCTTTGAATGCCTCGTCGTGGACGCGGTCGTCGAAGACTTCCGCGCCGCCGCCGGGGAGCGAGCCGAGTCCGGCTTCGATGAGGCGTTCGAGCACCCAGCGGATGCCCTCGCGGCGGTCGGACTGCTTGTAGACCCTGGCGATCTTCGCGAGGTGGACGATCTCGACGGCGGTGAAGGCCTTGATGTGGAGGGTCGGGGCCTCGTCGCGGATGGCGCGGAGGAGGTCGGGGTAGTAGTCCCACGGGAGGTAGGGGTCGAGGCCGCCGACGATGTGGATCTCTGTGGCGCCGGCTTCGATGGCGCGTCGGGCCTCGGCGCGGGCGTCGTCGAGGGAGCGTGTGTAGGCGTGGGAGTCGCCTCGCTTGGCGTAGAAGTCGCAGAACTTGCAGGAGAGGGCGCAGACGTTGGAGTAGTTGAAGTGGCGGTTGATGTTGTAGTAGGCGGCGTCTCCGTGGAGGCGTCGGCGGACGGCGTCGGCGAGTTCGCAGACGGTCCAGATGTCGGGGGTGGTGTAGAGGAGGTCGCCGTCGTCGAGCGTGAGGCGCTCGCCGTCGAGGACCTTGTCGCGGATGGCGTCGAGGCGCGGGTCTGCGGAGGGCGGGGCGGCGGGGGCGGGGAGTGTGGCTGCGGGCATGGAGTATTGTCGGCAGGCCGGGCGTGGGTTTCGACTCCGCCCCATAGACTCCGGCCCTTGGGCGGGACCTGGCGAACTCGGCTGCCGATTGCGCTTCCGGGCGGGCACTTCATGGGGCTTGCGCCGCTGGATGTGTGGGCGCGGCTGCTGTGGGCGTGCCGGTTCCGGATCGGGCCGCGGTACTGGGTTCGGCTTGCGACGGCGGTGGCGACGAGCGTGCTCGCGACGGCGATCACGCTGCCGGAGCGGGTGTTGCTCTGGCCGTGGCTTGCGTGGCGGTTCCAGGGGCGGGATGCGAGGTTCGTGCCGCGGCGGGATGTCGTGGTGTTGCTGGGGTATTTCCGGTCTGGGACGACGCATCTGCACAATCTGCTGGCGACGCATCCGGACGTGGTGACGCCGCGGTGGGTGCAGGCGATGTCGCCGCAGGGGTTCCGGTTGTCGTGGGCGTTCCTGGGGTGGGCGCTGGTGCCTTTCCTGCCGAACACGCGGCCGCAGGACGGGGTGGCATTCGGGCCGGACTGGCCGGCGGAGGACGACTTTGCGCACAACAACTGGGCGTTGGCGTCGAGCCTGCCGGGTCGGCTGGTGCTGGTGCGCGAGCGCGAGCGGTGGGGGCGGTTCGATTCGTTCGAGGGGTTGACGGAGAGGGAGTTGGGACGGTGGCGGCGTGCGGCGGCGGCGTTCGCTTGGAAGGTGAGCGTAGGCAGGGGTGGGCGGACGCTTGCGCTTAAGTCGCCGAGCCACACGGGGCGCGTGCGCGAGTTGGACCGCCTGTTCGGGGGGCGCGTGCGGTTCGTGCACATCATGCGGCGGCCGGAGGACGTGGTGCGATCGAACGTCGCGATGCACCGGCGGCTGGAGGGGCAGTCGCTCCAGGCGATGCCGGCGGATGAGGTGTTGCGTGAGCGGATCGTCGCGGAGTACGTGGAGGCTGAGCGGCGGTTTCTGCGGGATGCGCGCGAGTTGGGGCTTGGGCCGGATCGGCTGGTGCGGATGCGGTACGAGAGTCTGGTGAGCGCGCCGAT
>DAOMNQ010000023.1:0-2263 GCA_035443945.1 Phycisphaerales bacterium
CAGAATTCACCGAGTATCTCTTAACACCTCTCAAATGAACGGGTCGAGCAGAACTCTCACCAGGTTTCGCCCGTGACTCCCGCCGCCCTTGGGGCTATCGAGCGCGCACGATGATAGAGACTGATCGGCAATCCGAGGAACGCGGCTGGGAAACGGCGAAGACGCTCGCCGAGGCCCTGCCTTATATCCAAGTCTATGACCGCGAGACCGTGGTCATCAAATACGGCGGCCACGCCATGGGCGAGAGCGCCGTGGCGAAGCAGTTCGCCGCGGACGTGGTGCTGCTGAAGCTGATGGGCGTGAACCCCGTGGTGGTCCACGGCGGCGGGCCGCAGATCAGCGCCATGCTGGACAAGGCGGGCGTGAAATCGGCCTTCGTCGACGGCCTGCGCGTGACGGACAAGGACACCATGTCGGTGGCCGAGATGGTCCTGTCCGGCGCGGTCAACAAAGAGATCGCCCACTGGATCACCGTCGCCGGCAAGGAAGCCGACGTGCGCGGCGTCGGCCTGTCGGGCAAGGACGCCGGCCTGCTGACGGTCGAGAAGACCAAGCGCACCAAGCGCGACCCCGACAGCATGATCGAACACGAAGTCGACCTGGGCTTCGTCGGGGAGCCGACCAAGGTCGATCCCAAGCTGATCAAGGGCCTGATCGCCTCGGAGACCGAGGACTGGGTGCCGGTCATCGCTCCCATCGGCGTGGCCGAAGACGGCCAGACCTATAACGTCAACGCCGACACCGTGGCCGGGGCCGTCGCGGGCGCCCTGCACGCCAAGCGGATGCTGCTGCTGACCGACGTGCCGGGGGTCAAGGGCGCCGACGGCGAGATCATCCGCCAAATGACGCTGGACGAGGCGCAGGGCCTGATCGACGACGGCGTCGCCACCGGCTCGACCGCGCTCGTCGCGTTGCGGGCCGCGCGCCGGGCCGGCGCGGCCCGCGTCGTGCTCGCCGTCCCCGTCGCCTCGCCCGACTCCGTGCGCGCCCTCGCCCGCGACGCGGACGAGGTCGTCACCCTCGCCGCCCCGATCGACTTCTACGCCGTCGGCCGGCACTACGACGACTTCTCCCAGACCACCGACGACGAGGTCGTCCGTCTGCTCGCCGAGGCCGGGACTCGCACGTCGGCATGATCCATCGATTACCTCCCGCGAGCGGCGCTGCCAGGCCCCTTCCGACAACACATTTTACAAAGAGCAAACACTCGCGCCGCGGTCGTGGCCCATCGGAGGATGTACCATCCGCCACGAGCGAGGGCAGTCCATGGTGCGAACCGTCAGAATCGTTGCTTGCGTGTGTCTCGGCATCGCGTCCTACCTCGGCAATGCGCCCAACGTCGCCGCGCAGGGCGAGCGCCACGCCGACGGCTTCGACCACGTGATCGTCATCTCCGTGGACGGCCTGCGCAGCGACGCGATGCTCATCCTCACACCCCGCCAGGCGCCCGCACTCCACCGGCTCATGGCCGCCTCCAGCACGCTCAACGCCCGCACAGACCCGGACTACACCATCACCCTCCCCAACCACACCGCCATGCTCACCGGCCGTCCGACCTCCGGCGAACGCGGCCACGCCTGGACCGACAACGACGACCCGCCCGAGGGCGAAACCCTGCACACCCGCAAGGGCGAGTATGTCGCCGGGGTCTTCGACGTCGCCGCCGCGCACGGCGTGCGCACGGGCCTCGTCGCCAACAAGTCCAAGTTCATCCTCTACGCCCGCAGTTGGGGCGCACACCAGGGCGACGAGGGCACCCCCCCCTCCGGCGACAACGAGAACCGCGCCACACTCGAACATTACTACCGCTCGAAGACCATCGAGGGCGTCTGCGACGACGCTCTCGCCTTTCTCGCCCGCCACGCCGGCGAGCGGTCGCTCCTCTTCGTCCACTTTTCGCACACCGACGCCGTCGGGCACGACCACGGCTGGGACATGACCGAGGGCAGCCCGTACCTCCGCAGCGTCCGCGAGACCGACGCCCAGATCGCACGCCTTCTCGACGCCGCCCGCACGCTCGAAGGCTTCGCCGGACGCACCGCGATCATCCTGACCGCCGACCACGGCGGGGGCGCGCCATTCAAGAGCCACCTGCGCGCCCACATGTGGATCAACTACGTCATCCCCTTCTTCGTCTGGACCGGCGACGGCGCCCCGCACGCCGACCTCTACGAACTCAACGCCGCCACCCGCCGCGACCCCGGCCTCGCCCGCCCCGACGCCGACGCCGACCCGCAGCCCGTCCGCAACGCCGACACCGCCA
>DAOMNQ010000023.1:2273-27089 GCA_035443945.1 Phycisphaerales bacterium
CGGTTATGTCTGCTGGACCGATGGAGGAGACCATGGCGACCCGCGACACCGACGAACGCATCCTGGCCGGCGCGGCCCTGAGCCTGCTCGGCCTGCCGCCCGTCCCCGGGTCCGTCTTCGGCGCGGACCACCCGCTCCGCGTCGCAACGCCCGCCGACCGCCCGTAGCCTTCGGGCGATTCGCACGCACACCCAACCGGGGCACGCCATGAGCGACCAGAGCAGGCTCGCGGAGTTCCGCGCCTTCCGCGAGAAGATGAACGCGCGCATCGTCGAGCAGAAGGACACGGTCATCAACCGCTTCTTCGCCCTCGACACCCAGGCCTACAAGCCCGGCGCGCTCGACGCCCGCACGAAGGAGATCGCCGGCCTCGCCGCCTCCCTCGTCCTCCGCTGCGACGACTGCATCGCCTACCACGTCATCCGCTGCAAGGAGGAGGGCGTCTCGGACCGCGAGATCTGGGACGTCCTCGGCATCGGCCTGATCGTCGGCGGCTCGATCGTCATCCCGCACCTCCGCCGCGCCGTCGCCCTGCTCGACGAGATCAATGAAGCAGTGCTTCGAGCGCCCGAATAGCGCGGACAATCACCCCGCACGATCGCGCGCTCGATACCGCCGCCATGGACCGGACGCGCCTACCACAGCCAGAATCCCAACTCCCAGATCACCTCCGCCCCCACCCATGACGCGAGCGTGAGCAGCGCGGCCGCCAGCCACCGCACCCACGCCCGAAGCCGCGCGACGCGACGCCGCAGCACGATCCAGCCGAAGCAGAGCGACCACTGCAGCCACCAGCCGACCTGGCAGGTGAAGTAGCGAATGTCGGCGAACGCGGCGCCGCCGCCGGTGTACCTGAAGACGGCGGGGTACCAATCGACGATCGAGAGCATGATGGTCATCCCGCCCGCGCCGACGCCGATCGCCAGCCCGATCAGCCCCGCGAGGAACCACGCGCCGGACTCCGGCGGGCGCGGCATCGCCACGCGCTCCCCCCGCATGCCGACATGAGAAGCGCGAGGTTGCATCGAGGAGTTCACGATCCCAGCAGCGGCCACGAAATCAGCACGCCGCAGCACACGACCGCCAGTGCCGCCATCGCAAGCCGGGCGGACACCGACCGCTCGCCCCAGCGATCGCGCAGCCCGACCCAGCCGTAGATCATCGCTCCGTTCAGCACGCCCAGCAGCAGCAGCCCGAACGCCGCCAGCGGGACGATCGCCATCCCGCGGTCGCCGCGCCCGGGCGGGTCGAAGACGATGATCCACGCGCCGCGCGCCACGATCGCGCCCGCGACCAGCAGGTTGACCGCCCCGCTCGCGAGCATGAACGCCAGCGCGCCCAGCCACATCGCCCCCGGCTCCGGCGTCGGCGGCCTGCCGTCGTCGTCGGCCGCGCGCCGTCCGAGCACGATCGCCGCCGCGATCACGACGCCGCACTCAGGGCACGCGCGCCCGTCCGTGCCGCGCAGGTTGTACCCGCACGCCGGGCACGCCTCGTCGCGCCCCGCCAGCCACGCGCGCATCACGCCGTCCGGATCGAAGTTCGGCGCGGGCAGGTCAGCGGGCATGAGGGGAGTGTAGTTTGAAGCCCTCGCCTGGCGAACGCGCCCGCCGACCCATCGCGGCCTCCCGCGCGATACCCTGCCCGCCGGAGCCGCCATGCCCGACCGATCGACCAAGGCCGCCGACGCCGCCCGCTCGCAGCGGCTCACCGAGTTCGTCGCCTGGTGCCGCGCCCACCTCCGCGGCGACGAGAAGGGCGAGGCACAGGTCTTCCTCGACCGCCTCTTCCAGGCCTTCGGACGACCCGGCGTCATGGAGACCGGCGCGACCCTCGAAATGCGCGTCCGCAACGACCGCGGCGGCACAGCCTTCGCCGACCTCGTCTGGAAGCCCGTCGTCCTCATCGAGATGAAGAAACGCGGCGAGGACCTCTCCCGTCACCTCCAGCAGGCCTTCGACTACTGGATCCGCCTCGTGCCCGGCCGCCCCCGCTACGTCGTCCTCTGCAACTTCGACGAGTTCCGCGTCTACGACTTCGACGCCGACATCAACGAGCCGCAGGACACACTCGCCCTCGACGAACTCCCCGAACGCTACGGCCCGCTCGCCTTCCTCTTCCCCACCGGCGAGCCGCCGCACTTCCGCGTCAACCGCGAGAAGGTCACGCGCGAGGCCGCCGACCTCCTCGCCGCCGTCTACAAGAAGGTTCTCGCCCGGCGCGCCGCCTCGCCCGCCGTCGCCCAGCGGTTCATCCTCCAGGTTCTGATCGCCCTCTTCTCCGAGGACATCGGCCTCCTCCCCAGGTACTTCGTCACCCAACTCCTCGACGAGTGCACCGACCCGCCGAGGGCCTTCGACCTTCTCGACGGCCTCTTCCGCGCCATGAACACGCCCGCCGGCGTCACCGCGGGTCGCTACAAGGGCGTTCCCTACTTCAACGGCGGCATCTTCGCCGAGTCCGCCGCCGTCGAACTCGACCCCCGCGACGAGGTCGCCACACTCAAGCGGGCCGCGGCCTTCAACTGGGCACACATTTCTCCCGACATCTTCGGCACCATCTTCCAGCACTCCATGGAAAAGGACGAACGCCACGCCTTCGGCGCGCACTACACCTCACCCGCCGACATCATGAAGATCGTCGGCCCCACCATCGTCCAGCCCTGGCGCGCCGCCATCGCCGACGCACGCTCACTCGAACGCCTCCGCGCCCTCCAGCAGCGCCTCTACACCTTCCGAGTCCTCGACCCCGCCTGCGGCTCCGGCAACTTCCTCTACATCGCCTACCGCGAACTCAAGCGCATCGAGAAGGAACTCCTCGCACGCATCGCCGAGGTCGCCCCCGCACGCGCCGACCCACGCCAGCGGCAGTTCGGCTTCGTCACCAGCCGCCAGTTCTTCGGCATGGACGTCATCCCCTTCGCCGTCGAACTCGCCAAGGTCACCATGACCCTCGCCCACAAGCTCGCCATCGACGAACTCCACATCGACGAGCCGGCCCTCCCCCTCGACAACCTCGACGACAACATCCTCTGCGTCGACGCCCTCATCTCCGGCTTTCCGGCGAGCGACGCGACGAGCCCCGACCGGAAGGGCGGGGTCCGGACCCCGTGGCCCCCCGCCGACGCCGTCATCGGCAACCCCCCATTCCTCGGCGCCAAGCGACTCAAGCCCGAGCGCGGCGCGGACTACGTGAACGCCGTCCGGCGCCTCTACACCCCGGCGTCCCCGGCATGGCCGACTACTGCGTCTACTGGATCCGCCGAACCCACGACCACCTCCGCCCCTGCACCCCCGAAGACCCCTTCACCGGCCGCGCCGGCCTCGTCGGCACACAGAACATCCGCAACAACCAGTCCCGCGTCGGCGGCCTCGACCTCGTCGTCGCCAACGGCGGCGTCATCGTCGAGGCCGTCGAAAACCAGCCCTGGTCCGGCGAAGCCAACGTCCACGTCTCCATCGTCAACTGGGTCAAAACGGGTACCCCGCCACTCCGTGGCGGCTCCGTCTCTACCCCCCCTTCCTCCTCTCCTCCGACAACTCACTCCAAACCCACAGACAGTGCATCCACGCCCGGCCGACGCCGCCCCGAACCGCCACGGAGTGGCGGGCTACCCGGCGAGCGCCCCGAAGACCCCGCCCTCCTCATCCCCTCACCCCGCAAACTCTGGTACAAGGCCGCCCCCGCACCCGCCGAAGC
Source organism: Phycisphaerales bacterium (assembly GCA_035443945.1). Taxonomy (GTDB): domain Bacteria; phylum Planctomycetota; class Phycisphaerae; order Phycisphaerales; family UBA1924; genus CAADGN01. The sequence goes on from DAOMNQ010000023.1 coordinate 5,973, forward strand.
AACCCCCGCCAACGCCCGCAAACGAAAGACCGTCACCACCCCCGGCAAACGCGGCAAGCCCCGCGCAGACAAGTCCTACGAACTCGCCTACAGAGAGTGCGCACACATCAACTCGGCGCTGTCGGACGAGGTCCGGCTTTCCGGCGCAAAGCCGCTTCGTTGCAACACGGAGCCGCAAACGAGTTTCCAAGGGGTCAAACTCGGCTACAAGGGCTTTGTCGTCCCTCTGAAGCAGCGCGCGGACTGGATCAAGCGCGACGCCAAGGCACGCAAGGTCGTCAAGCCGTTCCTCATCGGACGTGATCTCGTAACCGGAACGGGCCAACCGACGCGCGCAGTCATCGACTTCGACGCCTGGGACATGCTCAAGGCCCGCGTCTACGAGGCGCAGTTCCAGCACCTTGAGCAGAAGGTTCTGCCGGCCGTCAAGGCCACGACGGTCAAGGCCAAGCGCAGCGACATGGGCGCGGCACGGGCCGAGCACCTCGAACGGTGGTGGCAGTTCTGGAACGTGCGCAAGGACATGCGCGCCGCGCTCAGACGCCTGCCCCGCTACATCGCGTGCTCGCAGGTCACGAAGCGGCCGGTCTTCGCGTTCATCTCGCGGGACATCTGCCCCGACGCGACGCTCCAGGTCTTCGCCTTCGCCGACGATTACTCGTTCGGCATTCTCTCCGCCGCGCCGCATTGGGAGTGGTTCAAGGCCAACTGCTCGAAGCTGACCGAACGATTCCGCTACACGCGCAAGAGCGTGTGGGACACCTTCCCCTGGCCCCAGTCCCCAACGAAGAAGCAGGTCCTCGCCGTCGCCGAGGCCGGCCGCGAGATTCGCCGCATCCGCGCCGAAGTCCTGCCCACGCTCAAGGGCGGCCTGCGCGCCCTCTACCGCACGCTCGAACTCCCCGGCCGCAGCGAACTGAAGGACGCCCACGCCGCCCTCGACGCCGCCGTCCTCGACGCCTACGCCTTCGCCCCCGCCGCGGACCTCCTCACCCAACTCCTCAACCTCAACCTCACCCTCGCCGCCGCCCTCGACCGCGGCGACCCCGCCACCGCCCCCGGCATCCCGCCGACGTACCCAACGCCGGAGGACCTGGTGACAGGGGACTGCATCGGGGCGTGAACGCTTCAGGATTGCTTGTCCCAGCCGGCTCGTCGAGCGATGTTGGCGGCGTCGTGGGCGGGGTGGATGGACAACATGGACGGCGTGGACGGGCGGCCGGGAGTGTCGCGTCGCGCCATCCGGCGCCGGAGGGTATGGTGACGGAGGCCCGCGTCGGTCCGTAGGCCGGCGCCCGAGGATCGCCCATGAGCAGCGACACGCCCCTGATCCCGAAGCACGGCGGCTACCGGAAACTCAGGAGTTTTCAGGTCGCGCAACTCGTGTACGACGTCACCGTGCGATTCTGTGATCGCTACATCGACCGCCGCAGCCGCACTCACGACCAGATGGTGCAGGCGGCCCGCTCGGGCGTGCAGAACATCGCCGAGGGGAGCCAGGCGTCGGCCACCTCGAAGAAGATGGAGATGAAACTGACCAACATCGCCCGCGCCAGCCTGGAGGAACTGCGCCTCGACTACGAGGACTTCCTGCGCCAGCGCGGGCTGGGCCTGTGGCCGCGGGAGGACGACAGGCGGGCATCGCTCATCGCGCGGCGTTGCCGCACCGCCGACGAGGTCGCGGCGTGGGCGGCCGAGGTCCATGGACGGCATGGACGCGGTGGACACACGCACACGTCCATCCCGTCCACCACGTCCACCAAGTCCATGCGGTCCACCCCGCCCACCCCGCCCACCTACCCCGAGATCGCCGCCAACGCCGCGCTGGTTCTCATCGCCGTGGCCGTCTCGTTGCTCGACCGCCAGATCGCGGCCCAGGCCCGCGCTTTCGAGCAGGAGGGCGGCTTCACCGAGCGCCTCCACCGCGTGCGCACGCAGGCCCGGAGCCGCGGCGGACACGCCCCGTAACGCCACAGGCGCGACGCCCGGTCAGTTGACCGCCGCGCCGGTGCCGACCTTCTCGAACACCAGGCTCTTCCCCCGCGCGTCGGCGAGGATGCGGTCGCCCGCGGCGAACTCGCCCGCGAGGATGCGGCTCGCCAGCGCGTTCTCGATGCGCTGCTGGATCGTCCGCTTCAGCGGGCGGGCGCCGTAGGCCGGATCCCACCCCTCCGCGGCCAGCAGCGACTTCGCCTCGGCCGTCAGTTCGAGGTCCATCTCGCGCTCGCGCAGCCGCGCCCGCAGGCGCTCCAGTTGGATGTCCACGATCGACGCGATCTGCTCGCGCTTCAACTGGTGGAAGACCACAATCTCGTCGATGCGGTTCAGCAACTCCGGGCGGAAGAACTGCTCGCGCATGCCCACGTCCAGCCGGGCGTCCATGCGCCCGCGCCGGGCGATCTCCTCCGCGCCCAGGCCCTCGGCGGAGAAGTCCGCGCCAGGGCCGCGACGGATCAGGTCGCGCACCGCGGCCTCGACCTCCCAGTCCTCAGCGCCGCGCTCGGTCATCTCCTGAATCTTCTGGCTTCCCAGGTTGCTCGTCATCACGACGATCGTGTTGCGGAAGTCGACCGTCCGCCCCTGCCCGTCTGTCAGCCGCCCGTCGTCGAGCATCTGCAGCAGCACGTTGAACACATCCGGGTGCGCCTTCTCGATCTCGTCCATCAGCACCACGCAGTACGGCCGGCGACGCACGGCCTCGGTGAGCGCGCCGCCCTCCTCGTAGCCCACGTACCCGGGAGGCGCGCCGATCATGCGGGCGACCGCGTGCTTCTCCATGTACTCGCTCATGTCGATGCGCACCAGCGCCTCCTCCGTGTCGAAGAGGAACTCCGCCAGCGCCTTGCACGTCTCCGTCTTGCCCACGCCCGTCGGCCCCAGGAACAGGAAACTCCCGATCGGGCGCGCCGGATCGCCCAGCCCCGCGCGCGAGCGGCGCACGGCGTCCGACACCGCCCGCAGCGCGTCGTCCTGCCCGACCACGCGCAGGCGCAGGTGCTCCTCCATCCGGGCCAGTTTGTCGCGCTCCGACTCGACCAGCCGCGAGACCGGGATCCCCGTCCAGCGGCCCACGACCTCCGCGATCTGCTCGGCGTCCACTTCTTCCTTCATCAGCGCGTCGCCGCGGGCCTGGCGCTCGTCGATCGCCCGCCCGGCCGCTTCGAGGCTCGCCGACAGTTCGCGCAGTTCGCCGTACTGAATGCGGGCCGCCGTCTCGAGGTCGCCGCGCCGCTGGGCCTGTTCGAGTTCCGTGCGCTTGTGGTCGATCGCCGACTTGAGCCGCTTGACCTCGTCGTACTGCTTCTTCTCGGCCTCCCACTGGGCGGTGAGCGCGTTGTTGCGCTCGCGCAGTTCCGCCAGTTCACGCTCGACGCGCTCCAGTTCCTTCGTTCCCGCGCCGGGGCGGGCCTCCCGCGCGCCGTCCTCCTCCAGCCGCAGCGCCTCGCGCTCGATCTCCAGTTGCATGATGCGCCGCCGCAACTCGTCCAGTTCCGTCGGCACGCTGTCGATCTCGATGCGCAGCCGGCTCGCCGCCTCGTCGATCAGGTCGATCGCTTTGTCCGGCAGGAAGCGGTCGGCGATGTAACGATGGCTCAGTTGAGCCGCGGCCAGGATCGCCCCGTCCTGGATGCGCACCCCGTGGTGCGCCTCGTAGCGCTCCTTCAGCCCGCGCAGGATGGCCACCGTCTCCTCGACGCTCGGCTGGTCCACGTAGATCGGCTGGAACCGCCGCTCGAACGCCGGGTCCTTCTCCACGTGCTTGCGGTACTCGTCGAGCGTCGTCGCCCCGATGCACCGCAGTTCGCCGCGCGCCAGCGCGGGCTTGAGCATGTTCCCCGCGCTCACCGCCCCCTCGGCCGCGCCCGCCCCGATGATCGTGTGCAACTCGTCGATGAACAGGATGACCCGCCCGTCGCTCGATGTCACCTCGCGCAGCACCGCCTTGAGCCGCTCCTCGAACTCGCCCCGGAACTTCGTGCCCGCAAGCAGCGAGCCTACGTCCAGCGCGATGATCCGCTTGTCGCGCATGCTCTCCGGGCAGTCCCCGTTGACGATCCGCAGCGCGAGGCCCTCGGCGATCGCCGTCTTGCCCACGCCCGGCTCGCCGATCAGCACCGGGTTGTTCTTCGTGCGCCGGCTCAGCACCTGCACGCAACGCCGGATCTCCTCGTCGCGCCCGATGACGGGGTCGAGTTTCCCCTGCTGCGCCTTCTCGGTCAGGTCGATGCCGTACTTCTTCAGCGCCTCGAACCCGCTCTCTGCGTCCTGGTCGGTGATGGTCTCGACCCCGCTCGCCTTGCGGATCGCCTTCACGGCCTCGAGCAGCCGACGCCGGTCGAGCGCCAGCACGCCCAGCGCGTCCTTCGCCTTCGTGTTCAGGTCCGCCAGCGCGAGCAGCAGGTGCTCGCTCGACACATACTGGTCCCCCAGCGACGTGCTCTCCTTCTCCGCCCGCGCGAGCAGTTCCATCAGTTCGCGCCCCGGCGTGCCCGCCCCGCTGCTCGTCGTCGGCAGGCGCGAGAGTTCCGCCTTCGCCAGTTGCGAAAGACGCGCCGCGTCCGCCCCCGCCCGCTGGATGATCGACGCCGCCGGCCCGTTGCGGTCCTCCGCAAGCGCCTGCAGCACGTGCATCGCGGTCACCTCCGGGTGCGAGGCGGAGAGTGCGGCCGACTGGGCGTCGGCCAGGGCCTGCTGGGCGGCGTTCGTGAGTCTGTCGGGGCGCATGAGAACCCTTCCTTCCTGAGCGGTCTTCTCTCCAATCCAAGCAACCCTCAGGCCCGGCACCCCGACCCCGGAGGCCCGCCGGATCGGCCCGGCATGAGCCGCCACGGCTTCCCAAGCCCGATTTACTGCCGTTCTGGCACTCTCCCGCTCGGGCCGCGGGGTGGGCGACGGGCCGGGGCAGTGCCGGCGGGAGGCTCGCGCCCCTTTCTGCATCCGCCCGCTCGGACCCGCCGAATACGCCCTCGCGGCCTGCCCGAATTTGACGCCCCGGGGCGGGGCCGGTAGAACACTGCCCGCCGGAAGGAGGCTCCCATGCGTGTCCGCCGTCTGATTGCCGTGTCCGCCGCGGGCCTCTGCGCCGCGAGCCTGGGGGCTTGCTCCCACGGGCCGTCGACGCCCTCATCGCGCTACGCGGCCAAGATCCGCGCCAACCCGATGCCCGAACTCGCCACGCTCCATCAGCGCCACGTCGACGTGGACAACACGCTCACCGTGATGGCCAACGAGAACGAGCGGATGTTCCTGCAGGATCTCGGGCGCGTCTTCTACACCGATCGCCCGAGCCGCCTGACCCGCGAGCCGATCCCGTGGTGATCCGTAGGACCGCCCACGAGAGGGCGTGACCGACGAGCGCAGGCCGATTCAAACGAACAGGCCCGGGGATCGGTCCCCGGGCCTTGTTATTGACCTGCCGATCGTGCCGGTGCGCCCGATCAGGCCGCGGTGTACTTGCCGCGCGACAGTTTCTTGATCTTCTCGCTCTTGATGAGCGTTTGGTTGACGATGGTGCGGAAGTTGGGCGAGGTCGTCTTGTAGCCGGCGCGCTTGACGGCGTTGGCGACCTCGGTCACCCCCATCGTCTTGCCCTTGAGCACACGGGCGAGGTAGGTTTCCAGGTTCGCGTCGTTGTGGGGACGCTTGCGCCCGACCCCGCTGCCCGCGGGACGCCCCGGCTTGCGTCCGGGCTTGCGCCCGCCGCGCCGGCCACCCCGAGCCGGAGCGACGTCCAGCCCCGCCAGTTGCGAGCGGACATCGTCGAGTTCCGCCATCAGTTCGGCCTCGCGGTTGCGGAGGGCCGGCGCCGCGCTCTGCCGGCGGGCGAGTTCCGCAGCAATGGCGTCCGTGCTCATCGAAGCCAGCACGCCCGTCCCGCGCGCGGCGGACCGGCGCGCACGACGAACCGCCTTGCGCATCACTCTCGTGCGACGGACCTTCCTCTTCTTCGCCATGTGTTTCCACCTCGCTTGCCGCGACAGCGCGCCCGTTGTCTGGCCCACGTGGCTCAGAAGAGAAGTCATGTGTTGTGCCGGACGCACGACGCGGCGAGTTGCATACTTCGATCCATGCTAGCGGGCCGCACGCCGTTGATACAACCGACTGTGAACAAATGCGCCCGCTGGCGAACCAAACACGAACAGATACGACACTCGCGCCGATTGATCGGTGGCACAGGTGTCCCGCCTTTGCCGCTCCAACTTCGAAGTTCGGTCCGCGCACCAGGGCCGCAAGCCCCCGCTCGCGCGAGCGCCGCTCTCGGCCTCATTGCATCAGGTCGGCCGCGAGCGCCCCGCGCAGCCGCACGGTCATCGCTCCGGGCTTTCCATCGCCGATGGACTCCCGCTCCACCGCGACAACCGGCAGCACGCCCCAACTCGAGTTCGTCAGGAACACCTCGTCCGCCCCGAGCACGTCGTCGATCGTGATCATCCGCCGCTGCGCTTCGATCCCGAGTTCCGCGGCCAGTTCGAGCAACGCGCCCCGCGTCACGCCGGGCAGCACGGGGCTGGGCAGCGTCGCCCCTTCGTCCCCGCGGGCAAACGGCGTCAGCAGCATACCGTCCTTCACCACGAAGGCGTTCGAGACGCACCCGCCCGCAAGGTGGTTCGTGATCTGGAACACGAGCGACTCGGCCGCCCCCTTCGCCGACGCACGGTGCAACTCCCGAAGCCGCCACCAGTAGTTCAGCGTCTTGTGCCCTTCGGTCGGGTTGAACGGGTTGGCCCTGGCGTCCGCGACCGCCGCCCGCACGCCCCGCTCGAACATCGCCTCGGGATAGTCCGTCGCGGGCTGAGCCAGGATCATCACCGTCGGGGAGTGGGGGGGGATCGGCGTCGTGCCCGGCGCGGGGCGCGGGGCCGCGCTCATGTCCCCCGCCGTGATCGTCAGCCGCACGCGGGCGCGGGGCAGTTCGCTGCGCCGCACCGTCAGCAGCACCGCGTCGATCAGCGCATCGCGCCGCAGGTCGTTGCTCAGGCCCAGGTCACGCGCCGACGCGCACAGCCGGTCCACGTGCTCCGGCAGCCGGACCGCCCACGCCTCGCCCCCCGTGTTGCCCGCCGTCAGCGTCTCGAACAGCCCGACGGCGTGCAGCAGACCGGCGTCAAAGGCCGAGACCCGGGCCTCGCCCGGCTCGACGAACGCGCCGTTCAGGAAGAAGGTGGTGGGCATGGGGGGAGGGTAGCAAATGGCCAAATGGCCAAATGGCAGAAGGGCCGAAGGGAGGAATCATCGAACGGCCACGACGCGGGGCCGAGGGACCGAGGCGACGGGCTGCCTGGATGTCGGCGAAGCGCCGGCGGCGTGCGGATGACCCTTGACCGTGGGGGGGCAATCAGTAGAGGCTATCCCGTAACCTCGGAGAACCGATCTCACCACAGAGGCACAGAGAGCACCGAGGCAGGAATCATTGGTTGTTTTCTCGGTGCCCTCTGTGCCTCTGTGGTGAATCATGGGTTTGGGGATAGGTTCTAGTAGACTGGAATGTGCGCCGGTCAGGCGCGGGGCCGTCCCGAAGAGAGCGGCGTTCGCCGGTCTCGTGGGCTTCCGGGGCGGCGACGTGTGGTCGAACCGAAGGAGCCCAGCCATGACACTCCCGCGAGTAAGACCGAAGTTCCGCGCGGCGACCTGCATCGCGGCGGCGGCAGGCGCGGCGACGGTTGCGAGCGGGCAGAGCCATCGCGCCCTCCAGGTCTCGCCCGTCCCCGAGATGACCGTGCCCACGCGCTACGCGCCCATCGTGCTCGTGGACGGCCAGGCCCGCCTCGCAGGCGAGTGGCGCGACTACGACGCGCCCGACGCCGCCACCCGCGAGGGAACGCGCGGCTGCGAACGCCTGTGGGACGCCTTCCAGCCCCACCCATGCACCGGCGTTCCCATCGGCGGCAGCGAGTGCGGTGTGTGCGACGGATGCCGCTGGTACTGGGGCACGGGCTACAGCAATCCCTTCTCGGCCGACGACATGACCATGGACACCGGCTACGAGAACACCTTCGCCACACGCGCAGGCTTCGCGTGGTGGTGGGGGGAGCAATCGCTCTGCTACGTCGGAATTCTCACGTCGGACGACTACCCTGACGTGGGGCTGCGAGACCATCGAGTGGGCCGACGGCTGGGTCTTCGAGTTCCCCAACCTGAAGGTCGGCTGGTGGGCGACGAACATCGACTTCGGTGACGGCGGCCCGGACGGCTGGCGCATGCCCGCCGACGGCAAAGGCTCGAACGCCTACTTCCTCGCCGACTTCTTTGACGGCCAGTTCTTCTGTCTCGCCGAGTTCAGCTGCCACTTCATGCTGTGGGGGACTTCCCAAGGGGGCGGCATCCCCGACCGCCCCGGGATCAGCGATTGGCAGCAGCAGGACGGTGAGCAGGGCGGCTGCGGCGTGCCCATGCATGGCACGTGCTATGACTACGGCCTTGGCTGTCCCGATCCGCTCGCCAACATGATCGTCTTCTGGGGCGTCCCCGGCGATCCCCTCCCCTGCCCCGTCGATTGCAACAACGATCGCGTCCTCGACTCGCGCGACCTCTTCTGCTTCCTCAACCTCTACGCCGCCGGCGACGCCGCCGCCGACTGCAACGGCGACACCGCCATCAACTCCCTCGACGTCATGTGCTTCCTCGACCTGTTCAGGTACCCGCCGTGCCCGTGATGCGGCCTCGCGCCGTCAGTGCCCCGCCGGTCGCCCGCCGTGGCGCGGGTCGCACGCCGCGTCCCAGCCCGTCGGCACGCGCACGATGAGTTGCGCCACGCCGATGCCCTCCGTCCGCTCGACCTCGTGCCCGCGCGCCGCCAGCGAGGCGATCAGCCCATCGCGCCCGGCCTGCGCATCCGCCGCGCCCGCGCGGCCCGCCTCGTAGAGCACGCGGTCGGGCGCCCACTGGTGGTGCAGACGCGGCGCGGCCACCGCGTCGCCCGCGCTCATGCCGTGCATCAGCGCGTTCAGCAGGCACTGCGCCGTGGCCGTGATGATCCGCGGCCCGCCCGCCGCGCCCGCCACCGCCACGACCCCCCCCTCCGCGTCCAGCACGATCGTCGGGCTCATGCTGCTCAGCGGCCGCTTGCCCGGCGCGGGCGCGTTGCGCGCCGACTGCCGCAGCCCGAAGGCGTTCGGCTCGCCCGGGCGGGCCGTGAAGTCGTCCATCTCGTTGTTCAGACAGATGCCCCACGCCTCGACCGTGATCCGCGAGCCGAACGACAGGTTGATCGTCTCCGTGCATGCCACCGCCCCGCCCCACTGGTCCACCGCGCACAGGTGGCTCGTGCCCGCGTCGTCCGGCGGCGGCGCGGCCGGTTCGTCGCCCACCGCCCCGCGCGTGCCGTAGGCGTGCGGCGGGCGCGTGCGCCCGCGCTCGATCGCCCCCGCCCGCGCGTCCAGATACTCCGCAGACAACAGCCGCTCCACAGGCACATCCACGAACGCCGGATCGCCCAGCCACTCCGCCCGGTCCGCGAAGGCGTGCTTGAACGATTCGACCAGCAGGTGCGCGAAGTCGCCCTCCGGCACGCGCGGCACACCCATCGGCCCCGCCAGCCGCTCCAATGTCAGAAGCGTCTGCGCCATCGCCACCCCGCCCGACGACGGCGGCGGCATAGCCAGAAACCTGCGCCCCGCAAACTCGAACCCGAGCGGCGACACCTCGACCGGCGCATAGCCCAGCATGTCCTCGGGAGTGATGATGCCGCCCGCCGCCGCGACCGCACCGGGGACATCCGGCGCGTCGTAGAACGCCGCCGCCCCGCGCTCGGCGATCGCCTCCAGCAGCCGCGCCTGCGGCTCGTTCACGATGCGATCGCCCGCCCGGACCTCGCCCTCGCGCAGCAGCGTGCCCCACAGAAACGAACTTCGCCGCTTCTCCTCGTCGCTCATGCTCCGCGCGGCCTCGCGCGCCGCAGCCGCGTACGCCCCGTCGGCCGCGAACCCGTCCCGCGCCGCCGCGATCGCCGGCGCCAGCACGGCCGCACGCTCCATCGTCCCGTACCGCTCCAGCGCGTGCAGCAGCCCCGCCACCGTGCCCGGCACCGCGACCGCCAGCCCCGTGCGCGTGCTGGCGTGCTCGTCGCCCGCTCGCACGAACATGTCGGGCGTCGCCGCGGCCGGCGCGGTCTCGCGATAGTTGATCGCCGTTGCCACGCGCCCTCGCACCGGGTCGCCCGGCAGATAGACCACCATGAACCCGCCCCCGCCCACGCCGCACGACTGCGGCCGCACTACCGAGAGCGCGAACGAGGCCGCGACCGCGGCGTCCACCGCGTTCCCGCCCGCACGCAGCATCGCCGCCCCCGCCTCCGACGCGACCGGATGGTCCGCCGCGACCGCGCCGTGCGGGAACCGTGCGGCGTGCGGCTGGGCACGGCAGAGGGACGGCGCGAGGAGGAGAACCACGACGAATACGGCGCGAAGCAGGAGCATGGCACGAGTGTAATGCGGACTGCGCGATATTGCCGCGCTCGGGCGCCGCGCGTCTCCGTGGCGGCTTCGCCCCTTCCCCTTCCCCTCCACCTCCGCTCCGTCGGTGCAATAGTCTCACACAAAGTCCATCGACTGTCGCCAGAGCACGCACTGGCAACCGCGCCCGGTTCCGGATTCACGCCAAAGGCGTGAACCAGCCCCAGCCAGGGGCAACGCCCCTGGACCGCGGCCCACCACGCCGAAGCCCTGAAGGGGCGTGCCAATTCGACGCGCCCGATCCACTCGTTCCCGCTCGCCCGCCGCGATGCGTCTCGCACCGCACAACTCATCGCCCCAGGGGCGTTGCCCCTTGGCTCTGGCTATCGCACGCCTTCGGCGTGCCCGCGATTCATGCAAACTGTGCGAAGTCGCGACGCCCCGGGGTACCCCGCCACTCCGTGGCGGCTCTGCCGCTTCTACCCCTACCACCGCGCAAGGACTTCCCATGTTCCGCATAACTCAGGCTCGCGCCGGCATCACCTTCAGCCCAGAGCAGCCGGAGGTGATGGCACGCGCTCACCGCAACCGGATGCGGGCGAACACCGGGAAGTGGTCCGAGGGGTACCGGCCCTCGCGCTCCGTGCGGATGATCGCAGCCTCGAGCACGTCGGCCTCCGCGGGCACAAAGATATGGTCGATCTTCGCCCCGCCCGTGTTCCCGAGGCGGAAGGCGTTGAACGTGCCGACCTCCGCGCCGTCGGGGTGAAGAGCGCGGAAGGAGTCCTTGAACATCGGCACAGTCGGGACGCCCGTGCCACCAAGCAGGAACAGCACCGCCGGGTTGTCCTCGCCCGCGTTGAAGTCACCCATCACGACGACCGGGTCCGCGTGCGTGCGCGCGCCGATGCGATCCGCGATCAGCCGCACGCTCCGCTCGCGCGATGCCTGCGACTCGTGGTCCAGGTGCGTGTTGTAGACGTACACGGCCCTGCCCGTCGCCTTTTCCACCAGCCGCGCCCATGTGCAGATGCGCGTGATGCGGTTGCCCCAGTGCATCGAGCCGGGCGTCTCCGGCGTCTCCGACAGCCAGAACGTCCCCGACTCCGCGACGGCGAACCGCGCCGAGTCATAGAGGATCGTCGAGTGCTCGCCGCGAGCGCGCCCGTCGTCGCGCCCCACGCCCACCTCCGCATACCGCGGCAGCGCAGCGGCCAGGTGGTCCAGTTGCCCGCGCAGCGCCTCCTGCAGGCCGACTACGTCCGCGTCCGCCTCGCGGATCACCTCCGCCACGAAGTCCGCCCGGTGCTCCCACGCGTTCGGCCCGTCCGCGGCCGTCGCGTACCGGATGTTGAAAGTCAGCAGCGACAGTTCCAGCACGGGCTGGGCGCGGAGCGTCGAATGGACGAAGAACAGGGCGACGAGCAGCAGCAGGGGGCGCAGCACGAACAAGCGTAGTGGGCGCGAAGTAGTGGAGGGGGCCTGCGAGGCCCCGCCCCGGAGTTTGGGTACGATGCGGCCCCGCGGGGCGTGTGGAGGGTGTACGGGATGGGGTGGGAAGCCTGGCTGACCGGGGCGTTGCTCGTGGGGATGCTCGCCGCGCTCGTCGCAGGGCGGTGGGGGCCGGACATCATCCTCATGGGCGTCCTCGTCACCCTCCTGCTCGCCGGCGTCATCGACGCAGGCGAGGCCGTCCGCGGCTTCAGCAACGGCGGCGTCATCACCGTCGCCATGCTCTACGTCGTCGCGGCGGGCATGCGCGAAACCGGCGCAATCAACCTCATCACGGGACCCATGCTCAAGAAGGCGAAGTCCGTCGTCTCCGCCCAGACGCGCATGGTCCTGCCCGTCGTCGGGCTCTCCGCGTTCATCAACAACACACCCATCGTCGCCATGCTCATGCCCGCCATCGACGGCTTCTCCAAACGCTCGCGCATCCCCGCCAGCAAACTCATGCTCCCGCTCTCGTACGCCTCGATCCTCGGCGGGGTCTGCACGCTCATCGGCACCAGCACCAACGTCGTCGTCGCCGGCATGATGAGCCACGCCGACGTCCGCGACGCCCTGGGCAACCCCGTCCGGCTCGGCATGTTCACCATAACCTGGGTCGGCGTGCCGATCGCGACCGCGGGCATCGCCTACATCCTCCTCTTCGGCAAGTGGCTGCTGCCCGACCGCTCCAGCCCCGAGCAGGCCGGGCAGGAGCAGAGCCGCAAGTACCTCGCCGCGATGCGCCTCACCGAAGGCTCCCCGCTCGCCGGCAAGACGGTCGAGGGCGCGGGCCTGCGCTCGCTCCCGGGTCTCTTCCTCAGCCGCATCGACCGTGCCGACTCCACTGTCATCGCCGTCGGGCCGGAGGAGACCCTCCGCGCCGGCGACGTGCTGGTCTTCGTCGGACGGCTGGACTCCCTCGTCGATCTCCAGCAGTTCAAGGGACTCGAACCCATCGCGGACGAGGAGGGCGGGGGGGGGTACAGGCCCAACCTGCGCCTCGTCGAGGCCGTCGTGTCGCCCGCATCCCCCCTTGTCGGCAGCACCGTCCGCGGCGCGGGCATCCGCACACGCTACGGCGCGGTCGTCGTCGCCGTGCACCGCCAGGGCTATCGCCTTCGCGGCAAGATCGGCGACATCCGACTCCGCCCCGGCGACACGCTCCTCCTCGAGGCCCCGCAGGGATTCGCCAAGCAGTACCGCGAATCGACCGACTTCATGCTCGTCAGCGAGGCCGCCCAGACCGCCGCTCTGCGCCACGAGCGGGCCTGGATCGCCATGGGCATCGTGCTCGCCGTCGTCGTCGCCATCTCGACCGGCTGGCTCGATCCGATGGTCGCGGCCATGGCCGGCGCGGGGCTGATGATCCTCACCCGATGCTGCACAGGCCCGCAGGCGCGCCGCTCCGTCGACTTCCAGGTCCTCATCGTCATCGCCGCCGCCTTCGGCATCGAGCGCGCCATGAGCACCACCGGCCTCGCCGCCTGGATCGCGCACGGCGTCGTCGACGCGACCGCCGACCTCGGCCCGTGGGCGCTCCTCGCCGTCACCTTCGCCGTCACCACCTTCTTCACCTGCGTCATCACCAACAACGCCGCCGCCGTGCTCATGTTCCCCATCGCCCTCGGCATCACGCAGGAGGCCGGGCTGAACTTCCTCCCCTTCGCCGTCGTCATCGCCGTCGCCGCCAGTTGCGAGTTCTCCACCCCCATCGGCTACCAGACCAACCTCATGGTCATGGGCCCCGGCGGGTACAAGTGGATCGACTACACACGCTTCGGCGGCCCGCTCACCATCCTCTGCGGCGTCGTCTGCGTCGCCCTCGCCCCGCTCGTCTACGGCCCGCTCGTCGCGCCGTGAGCGACAGTGGACAACGAACAGTGGACAGTGGACATGAAGCAGGCCGAAGGCCGAAGGGCAAAGGCTGAAGACTCGACCCACGCCCCACGCCTCTCCGGCCTCCCCTCCTCCGGCCTTCGGCCTCTCCTCCTCCGGCCTCCCTCAATCCCGCCCCCCAAGGGGCCGATACTCCCCGTGAACCGAGCGGCCGTAGAGTCCGTAGTCCGGTGGCCGGGACCGCACGGGGCGTTGTACGGAGCCTGCAAGGCCCCACCCTGCGCCGGTCCCCGAGGCGACATCAACAAGGTGCATCTGACCCGAGAGGAGTGAGCCGTGGCTGGGAAGAACGGACTGATCGTGGTGACGGGCGGCGGCGGGTTCATCGGCGGCTGGCTCGTCCGGCACTTCCTCGAGCAGGGCCACACCAACGTCCGCTCCGTGGACATCAAGCCGCTCGACGAGTGGTACCAGGTCCACGACGGCGTCGACAACGTCGTCGCCGACCTCAAGGACCTCGGCAACTGCCGACGGGCCTGCGCCGGCGCGGCCGACGTCTACCAACTCGCCGCAGACATGGGCGGCATGGGCTTCATCGAGAACAACAAGGCCCTGTGCATGCTCAGCGTGCTCATCAACACCCACATGCTCCTCGCCGCCAAGGACGCCGGCGTCAAGCGCTTCTTCTACTCCTCCTCCGCATGCGTCTACAACGCCGACAAGCAGAAGTCCGAGGACGTCGTCCCCCTCCGCGAAGAGGACGCCTACCCCGCCATGCCCGAGGACGGCTACGGCTGGGAGAAACTCTTCAGCGAGCGCATGTGCCGGCACTTCCGCGAAGACTTCGGAACCTACACCCGCGTCGCCCGCTTCCACAACGTTTACGGCCCCTACGGCACCTGGGACGGCGGACGCGAGAAGGCCCCCGCAGCCATCTGCCGAAAGGTCATCCACGCCAAGGCCACCGGCAAGCACGAGATCGAGATCTGGGGCGACGGCCACCAGACACGCTCGTTCATGTACATCGACGACTGCATCAAGGGCATCCGCATGTTCATGGACGGCGACTGCGTCGAGCCCCTCAACCTCGGCTCGAACGAACTCGTCACCATCAACGGCCTCGTCGACATCGTCGAGGACATCGCCGGCGTCAAACTCAACCGAAAGTACAACCTCAACGCCCCCAAGGGCGTCAACGGACGCAACTCCGACAACACGCTCATCAAGAAGCACTTCGGCTGGGAGCCGGGCATCCGCCTCCGCGAGGGCATGCGCAAGACCTACGACTGGATCGTCGGCGAGTACAACCGCCAGCACGGCACCAGCGTCCCCACCAGCAACGCGGCCCACGCCCGCGCCTGACCACGGCTCACCGCCGCCACACATCCAGGTTGATCCCGAGCAGCGCCTCGACGCGCTCCGTCTCGCCCTCGAAGAGCGCGCTCGCGTACGCGCGCTCCTCGGGCGTGAGTTTCGGCTTCGCCCTGCCGCCCCGCCCCAGCAGCCGCTTCACCCCCAGCCGGTTCACCGCGAACTCGTTGATCCGGTAGAGATCGTGCCGGCGCATGAACGCGCCCACCCGCGAGGCGACCTTGTACGCAGCCCCCGAGCGCGGCGAGCCGGCCGTGTTCACCTTCGTCTCCCCCGTGCCCGGTGGGAACCGCGCCGCGTCGATGCCCAGGTGCTCCGCGATGCGGCGCAGCGCCGTCGGCGCGTCCGCGAAGGCGTGCTCGCAGACCAGCGCCAGCACCGCCTCGCGTGGGAACAGCCCGAAGCACCGCTCGAGGTGCCCCGAGTACCGACCCCACTCGACCGCCTCGGGGTAGTCCGTCAGGAACGACCGGAAGTCCTTCCGGTAGTTGTCGTGCTGCATCCGCCACGTGTAGTGCGAGAACGCCCGCTCCACCGGGTCGCGCAGCGTCGTGATCAGCCGCGTCACCGACGGCGTCTCGCGGATCCGCCGCATCGCCTCCTCCGAGAACAGGTAGTGCGGCGTGACCTCGCCCACCGCCTTGTACCGCCCCGCCTCCTCATCCGCCGGGAAGAACGACTCGTACCACGCCCACCCCTTGTCGAACGAGCGGTCGAAAAAGTGGACCTCCTTGCGCTGCTGCGAGACGTAGACCTCCGGGTGCGCATCGAGGACTTCGTACAGCCACGTCGAGCCGCCGCGGGGGACGCCGATGCCGAGGAAGGTGGGTCGCATGGTGGGTCGCTCCGGCGGGGTTCGGGCCAGCGCGGCAGGGTCCGGTAGCGCGCCGCCAAAAACCCCCCTCGATCCGGCCGAACCGGCCCGGGCACGCCGTGCATAGTACACTCACGCCCGCGTGGCTCCCGGCCGATGGAAGGCTCGGGCCGCGACGCGGGCGGGGGCGGCAGAGGCGCAAGGCGCGGGAGCGGCGGCGTGAAGGTGCTCGTTACGGGGGGTTCCGGGTTCATCGGGTCGTTCTTCATCGACCACTTCCGCCGCGTCGGCACCCCCTACGTCATCATGGACCTCGTCGATCCGCCCTTCGACACCTCGGGCGGCTCCTTCATCAAGGGCGACATCCGCGACCCCGCCGCCGTCCGCCGCGCCATGGCCGGCTGCGACCGAGTCCTCCACCTCGCCGCCGCCCACCACGACTTCGGCATCGCCCGCGACACCTACTTCTCCGTCAACGAGATCGGCTCCAGGGTCATGTGCGAGGAACTCGACCGCACCGGCGTGCGCGAGTGCTGCTTCTACTCCACCGTCGCCGTCTACGGCGACGCCCCCGAGCCGCACTTCGAGGACTCCGAGAAACGCCCCAACTCCCCCTACGGCGAGAGCAAACTCGCCGGCGAGCGCGTCTTCGAGGCCTGGGCCGCCCGCGGCGAAGGCCGCCGATGCCTCGTCATCCGTCCCACCGTCACCTTCGGCCCGCGCAACTTCGCCAACATGTACTCGCTCATCCGCCAGGCGGCCTCCGGCCGCTACCTCGAGTTCGGCGCGGGCACCAACGTCAAGAGCCTCTCCTACATCGAGAACATCGTCGAGGCCACGCTCTTCCTCTGGGAGCGCGCCCCGGCCGAGCGCGCCCCGTTCGACGTCTTCAACTACATCGACAAGCCCGACCTCACCAGCGCGGAGATCACTGCCGCCGTCTGCCACTCGCTCGCCCGCAAGCGACCGCCGCGCCTCCCGCTCTGGCTGGGCCTCGCCCTCGCCCTGCCCTTCGACGCCGTCATCGCTCTCACCGGCAAGAACCTGCCGATCTCCGGCGCACGCGTGCGCAAACTCTTCTCCACCCAGACGAAGTTCGAGGCCGACAAGGTCATCGCCGCGGGCTACAAGGCCCGCGTCCCCCTGCGCGAGGGCATCGACCGCATGGTCAAGTGGTACCTCGCCGAAGGCCGCACCCAGCAGGCCGTCTGGCACCTCCCCCCCGCCGAAGTCGCCGTCGGCACCGCCGAGGCATGAAGCCCACGCGCACCGCGCTCACCCCGCTGAACGAGCCGCGACCGTGAGGGAGCGATCCGCACGCTCGCCGACCTGCCGCCCACCCCGCGCGCGACACGCTATCCCTCAGCCACAGCAGACGCGAGTTCCGCGACACACCCGCACTCCGGGCAGGTCGGGGTCGGGAGACCGATGAGGTCGTACCCGCATTGGATGCACAGACCACGACGGCGCCGATACGCGGCCTTGCCCTCGTACACACGGGAAACGGTCTCGTGGAGGGCCGAGGCCCTGTACGCACGCCGTGCTCGCGCACAAACCACGCAAGCCGCCACCGCGCAGCGTGCCGCGGCGAGCGGCGCAAGCAGCATGAGCATCATGCTCCCCGCCGTGCGCACGCGTGCGAACGGAACACGCTCGATGATCTTGGAATCATTGCCGTCGAACATCGGAACCAGAGGCGCGAGGTCCGGCTGGGTCAGGGCGTATTCGGCGCACAGGCGGCGGAGATGGACGAGGTCCAGGCTCGTGGATCGACGGGGGCGATCAAACACATGGAAGGAATAGCAGCGCCCCTGGGTGCGCCGGTGAGGCCAGCCCCAGCTCCCGTGCTCGATGAGCACCGCCGCCGAGCCGACAAGCCTCGCATCGTCAACCGGCTTGTCGTAGGCTGCGAGGCCATGGACGCCGGGCGTCTCCTCGACCACCCACGCGATCGGCCGGTGCTCCAAGCTGTTGAAGGAGAGCGCCCATGACGGCACGCCCCCGCGCGGTTGGCCGAAGCCCTTCGCGCTGTCCGGCCACATCGGGGCATACGTGCGAACATCGTGATAGAACAGAACCAGCACGAGCGCTGCCACAGGCACACCCGTGAGAACGCGAATGGCACGTCGGCCCCATCGTCGATGCTCTGCGACACGACGTGGCTCGGAGTCGTCCACGCGAGAAGATACGGGCGGCCGGAGAGCTCGGTTCGTTCGCCCCGATGCCAACGGCAGGGTGCGCGCGCGCCGTCACAGCGATCCGGTCGGCTCATCCCGCCGAACCCCCACGATCACCTCCCCGAACTCCGGGCAGGTCACCACGCCCGCCGGCTCCTGCGGCAGGCCGTGCAGCGGGGGCAGGCGAGGGGGGGGCCTCGCGTCGGCGGAGGCACACGCCACGCCGCGCCGCACTCGGGACAGGGTGTCGCGCCGTCCGGGTCCGGCTCGACGCCCCAGAGCAGTTCCCAGCAGCCCGGGCACAGGTCGCGGGCCGGCGTCTCGCGCTCGATTGTCTCGCCGGTGATGAAGATGTCGCCTGTGCGCAGCAGAAAGCCGACGAAGAGGCAGGCGGCCATCAGAGGGATGAGCGCATAGACCCACCTCGGCGTGACGGCGGTCAGTTGACCGATGAACTGCATCAGAAAGAACAGCCCGAATCCCGCGAACACGAGAAGCGTGCCGTACTTCAGGCCCCGGCCTGAGACCGATGAAAAGATCGCGCCCGCTGCATCGTGGCACGCGACCCCGTAGTCGCTGGCGAGGTGGTGTGGCCGTCGGTTGACTACGGGCGAGGTCGGCCGCGAGCGGTGGTCGAGGCGCGGTCGCCACGGGCCGAATCGCATGACCGGGCGCAGTTTCGACCGCATAGCCCGCCTTCTGGCGGCGTCGCCCGGTGCGCTGCGCTCAACACGACGATCGGCTCTCCACGCCGATCCGCACTCGGGGCACTCCAGCATCCCGTCGGCAGACGCGTCGATCTCGCCGATCGGGTAGTCGCACGACGGACAGAACCCGGCACGCACCACCTGATGGATGTAGAGCCTATCCCGAAACCCGAGATTCACCACAGAGGCACAGAGGGCACCGAGAAAACAACCAATGATTCCTGCCTCGGTGCCCTCTGTGCCTCTGTGGTGAGATCGGTTCTCCGAGGTTACGGGATAGCCTCTAGAGATATCCACGTGTGAGGAACACCGGACTCTCGAAGAACGCATGGAGCGTGAGGCGCACACCGATCAATGATGCGATGAACCCGAGGGCCAGCGCCAGGAAGCCGAGTCTGAGAACAAGGAACGGGATGGCGGCGAGCATCGCCACGACGGTGACAATCGAAGTGCCAACGTTGAACCGCTCGTCGAGCAGCGCCTGCTTCTGGCCATGCAGCGCCTCAAGGACATCCTCCGACGAGGAGCAGATCGCCCGCCTCACCGCCCGCCCCCTGTCGTCCGTGAACCGCGGGATGATGGGGTGCCGGCCAGCCATCGCCGCTCCACGATACCGGCTCGTCGGGGCTTACCCGATCGCATTCCCCACATCGTTCCGGCCCCCGCCCCATTCCCTGCACCCGCGCCCCCTCCCCGGCCGATGAGGGTGCCAACCCGGAGGATGCCCATGAGATCGAGCAACGCTCGCCGCTTCCGCCCCTTCCTCGCCCCGAGGGCCGGCGCATGACGCGCGCCTCGCCCCTCCTCATCGCGCTCCCTGACGGCCTGAACGCCAGCGGCGTCACCACCTGGGCCGGGCGCCTCGCCTCCGCACTCGCCGCCTCCGGTCGCGCCTGCGGCCTCGTCCTCCATCCCGAGCCGCCCGGCCAGCGGCCCATCGACGTCGCCCTCCACCCCGCCGTGCGAGTCTTCGACCTGCGCCATCTCCCTCGCCTCGACGCCGGGGAGGGGGTCGCGTTCGTCCCCGCGTACCTCGCCGCGGCCCGCTCGCTCGGGGCGCGGCCCGGCCGCCCGGGCGTCCTCAGCCCGAACCTCGTCGGCGAGTGCTACGCCGTCGCCGCCGAACTCACGCGCACCGACGCCGAAGCCATCCGCACCATCGCCGTCCACCACGCCGACCTCGCCTACAACGACGCCGTGTGCGCCCACTTCGAGCCGATCGTCCACGCCTTCGTCGGCGTGAGCGAGCGCATTGCCGACCGCCTGCGCCGCCGCCTGCCCGAGCGTGCAGCCGATGTGCACCGCGTGCCCTACGGCGTCGAGGCCCCGGGCACCGCCGCGCCGCGCCCGCCGCTCGACGGTCGCCCCATCCGCCTGCTCTACGCCGGGCGCATCGAGCACGAGCAGAAACGCGTGCGCGCCCTCATCGCCATGTCCGACGCCCTCACCGCCCGCGGCGTCGCGCACGAACTGGCCATGGTCGGCGACGGCCCGGCCTGCCCCGAGATAGACGCGGCCTGCGCGACCCGCCCGAGCGTCCGCCGCCTCCCGCCGCGCTCCCCCGCCGGCGTCGCCGCGCTCCTCGACGCCGCCGACCTCTTCGTCCTCGCCTCGCGCTACGAGGGCCTGAGCGTCTCCGTCCTCGAAGCCATGGCCCGCGGCTGCACGCCCGTCATCACGCGCACCGCCTCCGGCGCGGACGAGCAGATCGCCGACAGCGTCACCGGCTTCCTCATCGACGCCACCGACGCCACCGACGACGCCGCGATCGGCCACGCCATGGCCGACGGCGTGCAGCGGGCGATCCGCGCCGGCCCGCACCTCGCCGGCGCAGCCGCGGCGAAGCGCGCCCGCGAGGCTTTCAGCGTCGAGCGCATGGCCGCCGCCTACGCCGCGCTCATCGACGCCTGCGCCGCCGCGCCCGCCCGCCGCTGGCCCGACGATCGTCCCGTCGCCTTCACCACCGTGCCCTCCGACGCCGCCGAGCGCATGCGCGCCGTGCTCGATCGGCTCGCGGGGCGGCGCATCGTCGTCCACGGCGCGGGCCGGCACACCACCGAACTCGCCGAGGTGCTCGCCGAGTCGCCCGCGTGCGTCGTCGCCTTCACCGACGACGACCCCGCCCGCCAGGGGGGGGCGATCCGCGGCGTGCCCGTCGTCGCGCCCACCGACGCCGCCCTCTCCGGCGCGACCGACGTCCTCATCAGCACCTACCTGCACGAGAGCGCGGTCTGGGAACGCCGCGCCGTCTACGAACGCCAGGGCCTGCGCGTCCACCGCGTCTACGGCTACTCCTCCGGCAGCGAGGCCAGCAGCGACTTCGCCCGGTC